>CAYSAG010000245.1:0-7935 GCA_964428935.1 uncultured Planctomycetaceae bacterium
ATCCTCTCTCGCCCCGGCTGCCCCTTCTACCGCCGCGACTCCTTCCCCCTCACTCTCCGCCCCGGATGAAAAAACAAATCCCGTTATGCACCCAATGGCAAACCACTTCGCTCGCTCACCGCAACGTTTGGGACGCCCGGTCGGAGGACGAGCGGGTTTTCTGCCGACGGCCGAGCGCTTTGCCGCCGCGTTGTTTTTTCCCTCGCCGTTCGCGTTGGGCCGAGCGGCCGCGTCGGTGCCGACTCGAACTGGCTGTGTCCGGACGGGTCCGGGGGCCCTGCGGGCCGGGGCCTGGCGTCGCGGTCGGTTGTTGGTCGGGCTGTTGAGCGTGTTGGCGTGTTGGAGCGTCGCGGCTCGGAGCGGGCTGGTGGCGGCCGAGTTGCCCGAGCATTTCCGACTGCCCGCTCCGCCGGGTCCGTACGTGGGGCCCGAGCCGCCCGAGGCCGCTCGAGACACCTTTCGCAGCGGCCGCCCGCTTGTCGTGACGACCTATTTCTACTGGTACGACGTCACCACGGGAGCTCACGTCGTCGACCCGGATGGCACCGACGCCCTGACCCACCACCCTCCGACGCTGAAAGGTTTTACCTACCGAAACCCAGACTGGCACCGTCAGCAGTTGGAAGACATGCTGCGGGCGGGCATTGACGTGCTGTTGCCGGTTTACTGGGGGACGCCGCTGGAGCACGGCTCGTGGAGCAACCGGGGGTTGCCGCCGTTGGTGGAGGCTTGCGAGCGACTGCGGAGGCAAGGCCGCCGGCCGCCGCGAATTGGACTCTTCTACGACACCAGCACGCTGCGTCACAACCGGAACCACTACCACGTCGACCTGCGCACGCCAGCCGGACGACTGTGGTTTTACGGCACGGTTCGCGACTTCTTTTCGCTGCTGCCTCCGGAGCACCGAGCACGCATTGACGGTCGGCCCTTGGTTTTCTTGTACGCGTCGGCTTTTGCCCGTGGCGTCGACGAGCGACTCTTTCCCGAGCTCCGTCGGCTTTTCCGTCGCGACTTCGGAACCGACCTGTTCCTGGTCAAAATGCGCGGCTGGCCCGGACAGGCCGACGCCGAGTACAACTGGGGCGGGGCTCTTCGGCCTCAGTTCTTCGACGTCGCTGCGCTCGGGCCCGGCTACGACCACTCCGCCGTCCCCGGGCGTCGTCCGCTGGTCCGCGACCGCGAGGACGGCCGGTTCTACAGCCGAGCCTGGCAGCGGTTGTTGGCCATGCCCGTCGACGTTCGCCCGTGGCTGGTCCACGTCGAGACGTGGAACGAGTTTCACGAGGGAACCGAAATTTGCCGCAGCCGAGAGTACGGCAGCCAGTACATTGAACTGACGCGGCGCTTCACCGACCTGTTCCGCTCCGGCCAACGGGTTCGGCCGGACGACGCGGTCGAGTTGCCGGACCGGCTGTGGGTGACTCCCGAGCAGGCTCACGGTGTGCGCCTTCAGCCGCAGCCGGAAGGCGACGGGGCCGTCGAGACGGTGCAGCGGCTGGGGCGAACGGCCTGGCAGACTCGGCCAACGGCCCGCTCGCCCAAAAACCGCTACCTCTACTTCGACGTCGACGACCGGTACTGGGTCGACTCGTCCCAACCGCTGTTCGTCACCGTCGACTTTTTCGACAGCGGACCGGCCGAGTTCTGGTGTGAGTACGACTCGGCCGACCCAACTCAGCGCGGCCTGCGACAGCAATTCCGTTTCGTACGACGTCAGCGACTGACGCAGACCGGGCGGTGGCGGACCGCGCGGTTCGTTCTGAGCCGCCCGCTGTTTTTCAACCGAGCCAACGGAGCGGACCTGCGTCTGGGCTGCCAGGACGCGGACCTGACCGTCGCCCGGGTGGTCATTGAAAAGCGTCGGCCGACCGTCGAAGAGAAACGTTGACCTCGCTGAGCCGGGGTCGGTTGCCGCCGCGCTGGAGCGGCGCGGTGCTCGCGTCCGCACCCGAGGAACAAGCTTGCTGGCGGCCCGCGTCCCGCCTCACGTAGCCCGCGTCCCGAATTCCGAAGGCCAACTCGGGGCTCGCGAACGGCCACGACGGAGCGTGGCCCCGCTCGCCGCCGCTTCGTTCCGCAGACCGGGCCCCGACGCCGTTGCCCGCGCTCGGTTCGCCTCCGCCGCTGTCTGTCAGTCCGTCTCCGCCGCTCGCTGCTGCACCACTTCGACGCCACACAGAATCGGTTGGAGGTCGGTTCGCGGTGTGAGGCGAATTTCGAGCTGGTCCCGGACGGCGACGTCGTCCACAACCAGTCGAACGGACCGGTTCGCTCCCCCCGCCTGTTTTGCCACGTCGAAGCCTTCGGCCACGGTCTTTCCCTGGACCGACACGTCGAAGACGCGCTGGCCCGGTTGCACGCTCGGGTCGGGCTCGGCGAAGACCAGCGTCACCCGGTAGTGGCGTTCCTTCAGGGGCGTGCTCGCCCTGGCCGTGGTCGGCCGGTCGGCAGCGGGAGCGGGCTGGCCGGTCCGCGACTGCGGACCTCCGCGCCCGTCGCTCTTTCCTTTCTGGCTTTTCTTCTTCGACGAGCCCACGCCGCTCAGGGCAAACCACTCCACTCCCTTCCGTTTCGGTTGGGGCGGGAACGTCAGTCCCAGCCGCAGCGACCGCAGGCCCTCGGCCCCCGAAGCCGCCACCCAGGGCAACGGCCCCGAACGCACTCGGCTACTGTGGTGCCGAAACCACCTCGGACGACCCGTCACCTGCACGTCCAGTTGCGGCGACGGCCCACCGTCCGGCGGCCAGTTCACCCAGAGCGTGCCCGAGTCGGCCAGACGGTCGCCGGGAGCTCCCAGGTTCAGGCCGACGCGACGAATGGGTTGGCCCGGCGTCCCTTTGGTCGCCACCAGGCCGTACGTCCACACTTCGTTTTCGGGCATGGACACCAAGGCCAGCGACGTTTGGTTCTGGTACGGGCAAGTGCAAGTGCGGGTGTAGTCGGGCGCGTTGAGCACTCCGTCGGCCACAATCAGGTTGCTGGTGCACCCGGACTTGAAGCCGCCCAGGTTGCCGACGCCGCCGTGCCGGAGCAGGTCGTAGAACCCGGCCGCTCCCGACCGGAACGTCAGCAAGCATTCGCTGGCCACGGCCGTGTTGCACCCGTACGCCCGAATGAACTCCCACCGAACCGGCTCGCCCGTCAGCGGGTTCTCGACCGTCACCGGCCGGCCGTCCAACAGCGAGAACCCGCCTCCGCCCTCCCGGTAGCTGACCGCGTTGGCAATCAGCAGGTCGCCGTGAAGAATGAGCGGCCCGGAGTAGTTCAGACCGGTTCGGCTCCACCGGACCCGTCCCGTGCTCGCTTCGTACACCGTCAGCCGACCCGACGCTTCGTCCAGACTGCGGTCCACGGCCGGCGCTCCCGCTTCCACCAGCAGGTCGTGCTGGCGACTGTAGCTCAGCCACGTTCCGAACACGTTGCGGTCCACCTGCCAAAGGACGCGGCCGGTCTGAGCGTCCAGGGCGAGAATGCGAGGCGGCTGGACGGGGCGTTGCGCCCGGCGTCGCAGAAATTCTTCCACCCGCTTCGGCAGGCGGTCCAACACGTAAATTCGGCCGCCGCCGGCGACAATGCCGTTGTGCCAGAAGCTGCTGGCGGCGTCCACGTGCCACAGCACGCGGCCCGTCCGGCGGTCGAAGGCCGTCAGCCCGCGACTGGCCTCGTAGTCCGGTCCCCAAGCCGGACCGTGCTTCTTGTCTCCCTTGTAGCGGTAGCCCAGTCGCTCGCTGTAGTCGGCAAAGCCGGTGCCGGCCAGCAGCAAGTTTTCGTAGACGCCCAGGAACGCCCAGTCGACTCGCCGGCCAGACTGCTCGGGCAGAACAAACTCACGTACCGTCTGCCCGGTGGCCGGGTCCAGTTGCAAGCAGCGGTTGCCCAAGGCCAAGTAGACGGCGTCGTCGGTCGCCACAAAGTTCGTTCCCCGAGCGTTCGCACCGGGAATGTGCACCTGGTTGTAGTCGGTGCTGAGTGCCGCCTGGTCGTCCCACCGGTAGGTGTGGTCGAAGTACACGCCGAAGTTCAGTTCTCGCAACACGGGGAACCGTCGTTTCCACAGGACGCGGCCGGTGTAGACGTCGCGAGCGCTGAGCGAGTCGACGCCTTCAATGAACAGCCGGCCGCCGACCACCTGCTCCGACGGCCCGTGGCCGTGTCGCGGAAGCACGTCCTCGTTCGAGTTGCCTCCGAACCACAAAAGCCCCAGCGGAGCCCTCACGCGTCGGTCGTCCGACTTGCACGTGTTGGCCACGTTGCCGTACTGGTGCGTCCACGGAGCCGCTCCCGGCAACGAGCCGACCCGCATCACCACCAGCCCGTCGGCCTCCGCCTTCGCCTCAGCCCGTTCCAGTCCGGCCGCCCGGACCAGCTCGGCCACGCGCCGCTGGACCTCGGCGCCGCCCAGCAGACACAATCGACCGCCGTACGGGCGGACCGACCGAAACACACGCTGCAAACCGTCCGCGTCCAACCGCTGCGAAAGCGACCTTCCCACGACGACCAGCCGAGCGACGTAAGGCGGAGCCTGAAAGCTTTGCGGCGTTCCCACGTGAACGGAAACCCGCTGGCCGTAAAGGCCCGCCAAGTCGAAACGACGCCGCAACGCAGCCACCCGCTCGACGTCTTCGTCCACCGCCACCACGCGCAGCTCAGACGGAGCCTGCGCGACAAACGCCTGCAGCAGCTCCGGGTCGTCCACGCCAAACCAGAAGCAGTAGCTTTTCGGTTCGTCCAGGCGGCTGAGCAGCCGGGCGGCCTGTCGACGAGCGTTCGGGCTTGGACTGAGCGGCCGCCTGGTCTCCGTCAAAACGTTCGGGCCGCCGGCTGGTTGACTTTCCGACCGGCGACCGTGCCCCGTCGTCGCGCCGAACGCCAGAATTCGACCGTCGCTGGTGACGGCAAACAGCTTCCCGTCGGCCGCCAGCAGGCGGACAACCTGGCCGTCGACCGACAGCGTCCAGGCCACACGAGCGGGACGCGAGCCGTCCGGCAGGTCGACCGCCGTCACCGTGCTCCGCTTCCCGTCGCCGCCAGCGGCGTACAGTCGGCGGCCGGCCTTAATCAGGTCGCCGCGCGCGTCGACGCCCTCCAGTTTCCACGCCAGCCGCTCTCCCCGGTAGGCCTCGACGCGGCAAGTCGCCTTTCCGCGTCCCTTGTCCGACTCAGCCGACCGGCCTTCCGGCCACACGCCTGTGTAGAGCCACTCGCCGTCCAGAACCGGCTCGTTCACTTCGAACTTCGTCACCGTCCCTTCGGGCAGTTGCAGCGCGACCGTGCCGCGGCGCCGCGTGTGGACGAAAGCTCGAGCCACCGTGGCCGCGACAAACGAGCCGCCTTGTCCTTTGGTCCCGAAGTTGAAGAAGCGAAGCTGGCCGTTGCCGCGGTCGAACGCCGCCGGCAGGCTCCGTCCTCCCGGAACCAAGACCAACGCACCGGCCACGGCCAGTTGTCCTTGCGGAGCCACTCCGGCAAAGGCCGGTGCTCGGTGCGGTTGCAACTGGAAGTCCGCTCCCGTTCCGTCGTTGACCCACACCACGCGGCCCGTTTCCGCGTCTACCGCGTAAATGAACGTGCCCATGAACGGCCAAATGCTGGCGGCGAAGTAGACCGTTCGACCAGACACGACGGCTCCGCCCCGGGCCGGCCACGACGAAACCACTCGACCGTTGCCCAACACCTTCCGCTCCGACGGCCCTCCGCGCAGCTTCCACAACAGCCGGCCGTCCTCGGCGCGGAGGCAGTACAAGTAACCGTCGTCGCTGGTGAAGAAAACCCGCCCGTCGGCCACAGCCGGAGACAACCGCACCGGTCCGTCGCAGTAAAACCGCCAAAGCTCGCGACCGGTGTCGGCGTCCAAGGCCACGACTTTGTCGCTGTCGTTGAATGAGAGGAAGACTCGCCCGTCGGCCACCACCGGCTCGAAGTGCCGGTCGAAGGTCATGAGGTCCCGGTTCAGTCGGTCTTCCCAGCAGGGCTGCCGCGGCGAGTACTGCCGTTGCCACAACAAGCTCAGTCGGTCGGGCAACGAGTGGGGCGAGGCCGCCGTGTGCCCGGCGTCGAAACGCCACAACGGCCAGTCGCCCTCGGCTGCCGCGCCCCGGCCGGGCGTCACCCAGAGCAGCGACGAGGCCAGCAACACCACGCCACAGAAAAACTGCTTCGGTTTCATTCACGCCTCCGAGTCGAAGTCGAGGTTGGTTGTGCGGGAAAGTGAAGCCAGTGAGCCCGACAGCCGCACGGACGGGGGCGACCCGCTCGACGTTCCGAGCCGCCAGCGGCGCGGCTGGTTCTTGGCGAGACGTCTTTCGGTCCAACTGGTTTCGGCCCGACTGGACCGCTCCGGCCGAGCCGCTCACCTCGACCGGCGGCCAGCCCCTTGCCCGAAGCCGGCCGCGCGCAAAACAACGTCGCCCGCTGCGAACGCTCGGTCCGGGAAGAAGAAACCGTACCGAGTGCAAGGTCGGTGCGTCAACCAGCCCGGGTCGGAGCAGACCGCGGTGCAGAGTACAGAGGAGCGGAAAAACGGCTGAACCGGCCGGTCGGAGCGTCCAGACGGAAAGGCACGGCGGGGCAAGAGGGGCGGAACCACAGTCGGGGTGGAGAGCCGTCCTGCTGGCACGCCGACTTGGAGCGTCCAAGGACCGCCTGAGCAACGTCGACCCGCGCCCGCACGACGCTCACCGACAACCTACCGCTGACAACCCAGCCAGACCACTTCGTCCAAAGTCAGCCGACGCTGGAAGACACAGACCGTCTTGTACTGGCCCTCGTCCCGACCCGCCAAAGGCTCGACCCGCAGAACCCGCGCGACCACGTCCACGTGCCGGTCCAACTGCGGGTTGCTCAGACGGACCAAGACGCGCCGGCCAACGGGAAGCCGCTTCGGCAGCCGCAGGGCCACGCCGTTCATGCTGACGTCAATGACCGAGCCGCGGTTGTCCGTGGCGAGCAGTTTCCAGTCCCGTTGCGTCGGCCAAAGCGACTGCTGCGACTGGTCGCCGTCCAGCTCGACCGCTCGGGCCAACAGCGACGACCGACCACGCCGCCGAGGGTAAGCTCGTCGGTCTTGCCGGGCCTCAGCCGCCGCCGCTTGGCCGTCACGTTGCGCGGGCAGCCGTTCTGGTCGCCCGGACCGGCGCTCCTCCGGCCGCTCCGCTGTTTGAAGCTTCCGCAGGGCCGACGCCAAAAGGCTGGTGGCACGCGGACGGGCGCGGACCCGAACGGCACACGACGCTTCGCTACGTCGCCGGCTGTAACTGCGGTCGGTCCGGACGTCGGCTGTGACCCGGCTGAGCTCGTCCAACACGTGGCCGAACGGCACGGCGGGCGTCTGTTCGACGCGGTCGGCTCGCCGAGCGGCGGCTTGTTCCAACCGCTCGGCCGCAACCACTTCTGTGTCCGGCGAACCGCTCTTGCGCGTAACGTCTTTCATGGCTGGCGTCTCTGCCGAGTGACTTTGTTCGTGGGTCGGGTCGCAGGGGGCCGTGCGAGGCGGCCCGTGTCGAGTCGCGTGGCGCACGCGGTTTTGCGCGCACACCCACCGCCCTGCGTTCTCTTGAAGAAAATGTAGGTCGCCGAGCGGCACAGACGGGAGCGGCAGACGAACCAGAATGGCTCGTCGCGGCCAGGCCGCCCGCGGCTGACCGGAACGTAACGGTTGCAACGGTTTTGACGGGCCGAAGCGACTCCGGGCCGAGCGACCGTCGTCGAAAATCGGTGAGCGGGCCCGAGAACTGCGAGGGCCCGCGAACTGTGGAGACGCACGCTCCGTTGTGGCCGCAGCAGTTGGTTCGCAATTCGGAATTCGGGACGCGGGACGCGAGAGACCGCGTCCCTCCGGAGGGCCACGCTCCGTCGTGGCCGCCCCCGGAGGGCCACGCTCCGTCGTGGCCGCGGTTGGTTCGTGATTCGGGGCTCGAAATTCGGAATTCGCGACGC
>CAYSAG010000246.1:0-7903 GCA_964428935.1 uncultured Planctomycetaceae bacterium
TTGGCCGCTGCCGAGACAGTTCCCCACAGTCGACTGAGTCCCAACTTTTCGGCGTCACACAGCACTAGTGAGCGTTGTGCGTCGGTGCCCGCGCGGCAGCGTTTCTGTCTGACGAGCGCAGGTCGAGCGGCCGGCTGCGTTTGACTTCGTACGCAGTGCCAGTTGCGTTGCAGGCGGCACGCCGTTAGGCTGGCGACGGTGTCTGCTGCCAGAAGGCGAGGTACGCGTGCGGCACGCCCGGACGAACGGCGAGGGACTCGCGCCTTGTCCGAAACGGCAAGACTTTTTCTCGCCAGGAGCAGAACGGCTTGGAGATTTTGAGCAGGGGGAGGTTGTCCGTCGATGAGTGCTAGGCAATCAGGAACGCTGGAGAAGTCGCCCGGACTGACGCGCCGGAACTGGCTGAGGTGGGCGGCGGTCGTTGCGGTTGGCGGGACGACGCGTCGGCTGGCTGCCGGTCAGGCTCGAGTGGAACGGGTCGTCCGGAAGGGACGTTTGAAACAGTCGGTCGCACAGTGGTGTTTCAGCGACTACTGGGACTTGGAGGAAATGGCTCGAATCGTCAGCGGCCTGGGGTGTCAAAGCATCGAACTGGTTCCGCCGGACCAATGGCCGACGCTGAAGAAGTACGGACTCACCTGTGCCATTGCTTCAATCGACATGAGTCCGGACCCGCCGTTCGTCAAGGGTTTCAACAATCCAAAGTACTGGGATCGGGTCGTTCGGGCGACGCGCGAGGCCATTGAAGCGGCCGCCGCTTTTGGGGTGAAGAACGTCATTTGCTTCACGGGAATGGCTGAAGGCTTGAGCCCGGACGAGGGGGCGGACAATTGCGTGCGTGGGCTGAAAAAGGTGGTTGGGCTGGCCGAGCAAAAGAAGGTGACTCTGTGTTTGGAGATGCTCAACACCCGCGACCACACCCACCCCATGAAAGGCCACCCCGGCTACCAGGGGAACCACATTGATTACTGCGCCGAAATTGTAAAGCGCGTCGGCTCGCCCAACCTGAAGTTGCTCTTCGACGTCTACCACGTGCAAATCATGGACGGCGACTTGATTCGACGCATTCGGCAGCTGAAGGACTACATTGGTCATGTTCACGTGGCGGGCAACCCGGGACGCAACGAACTGGACGACCGGCAGGAAATCAACTTTCCGGCGGTCATGCGGGCGTTGGTCGAGGTCGGGTACGCGGGCTTTGTCGGCCACGAGTTCATTCCGACTCGCGACCCGCTGGAAAGTCTGAAGCAAGCGGTCGCGCTGTGCGACGTGTAGGCCAGACGTTTCGGGGCCGGGACTCACTCCGTCGCCGGCCCGCAAGCGGCGTCCCCAGCCGGCGGTCTGCCCGGCTGGTCGGTCGTCTCTGTGTCAGCCCACGACCAACGCGCTGGCCTGGCCCAGCCGAGAAACGCTGAGTTTGAGCATGACGCGGTTGTTCGTCGCTTCGGGTTGCCCGGCGACGACTCGCACCGGGCATTCCGGGTCCGGCTCTTCGTAGTTCAGCGTCGGCGGCACGACACCGTGCTGCAGTCCCAGCAGGGAAGCGGCCAGCTCGATGGACCCGCAGCCGGCGCCCGAGTTGCCGACAAAGCTCTTGAACGCAGTGACCGGCACGTGGTCGGCGTGCGAGCCGAAGGCGTCGCGAATGGCCTGAGCTTCCTCGCGGTCGCCGGTCCGCGTTCCCTGAGCGTTGGCGTTGACGTGGCCGACGTCGCCGGGCGCAAGGCCGGCGTCGTTCAGGGCCATTCGAATGGCATTGACCAAGGCGGCGCGCGAGTCGGGACGTCCGTCCGGCTTCAGGACGCATGAGGAGCCGGCGCCGAGCACGGTTCCGTAGATCGTGGCCCCGCGGGCTCGGGCGTGCGACTCCTCTTCCAGAATGAACGTGCACGCCGCCTCACCAACAACGGTTCCGGTTCGGTTCTTGTCGAACGGTCGGCACCAGCGTTCCGGCGGCTCGGCGCTCTCGGCCAACTCGTCCCAAAGTTTCGAATGAACGCACTTGACTTCGTGGACCCACGAGCCGGCTGCTCCGGCAATCATGACGTCCGCCGCTCCCCGCTCAATGACCCGCACTGCCTCGGCCAGGGCCAGGTTCGCCGACGCCTCCGCGTGCGTGACCGAGTTACTGGGGCCTTGAGCGTCCGCAAAAATGCTAATGTGGCAAGCCGGCATGTTCGGCAAGTACTTCAGCAGCCACAGGGGTTCGAGCCGAGCCATTCCGTCCGTGCCCCAGCGGTCGTAGACGAAGCGGTCGTCGGACTGGTCAACGCACGCGCGACACGCCTCCTGCAGCGTTTCGACGGGACTAAACATTTGGTTGGCACCGAACTCAATGCCGACCCGCGTTCGGTCGAAGTTCTCCAAGTCCAGGCCGCAAGCCTCCAGTGCCAGAACCGCCGAGGCCACGCCGAGCTGAATTTCTCGGCACATGACCTTAATGCTCTTTCGCAGCGGCTTCAGGTACGTCTTGCGGGCCTGGGACTCCGTGAACTCGGCAATTTCCGCCCCGACGTTTCCGGGAACGGCACTGGCCGGCAGTTGTTGCAACCGACCGACGCCGCTGCGGCCCTCTTGCACGCTCTGCCAGAAGGCCTCCACCCCCACGCCAATCGGGCTCAAAATGCCCATTCCTGTAATGACGACCCGAGGACGCCCACTGTTTCCCGCGTTCATTGCTCTCCGCAATCCTGCCCACTCTGCCAACACTCAGTTTTCCGGTCGCGAGCGCCGTGCCGCGAGCGTACGCAGCCGTCGAGGCTGCTCGAGCCGACGGGCCGTCCCCGCGCGAAGGCCCCGCTTGTACAGCCCGCCGTGTTTCGAAAACCGTCGACGCTCAAGCCTCCGAACGGCCTCCAGCCGGCGGCACGCGACGTGGATTATGCACAAATCGGCGGAAATGTGTAGCGGCTCGGACAATTCCGCCCGTTCCTCCGACGACGGCCTCGCACCGGCTCCCGCCGTTCGCTGAACGCCCTTCTGCACCCCGACAGACCGTCGCTGCTCCCTGACTTGCCTCCACCGTGCCAGACGACACCCCGGCCCACAGCGACCGCGTCGGCTTTAGCCCTAAACCTGGGTTTTCTCGGGCGGTAACAAATCGGCTCCGCTCAACCGCTACAGCCAACAGACTCGCCTCAGCAGGCAAATTCCACCGGACCGGTTTCGTGGTCGGTGGAACCGGCATTTCTCGTTCTGACGGTTAAGCCGAATGGGCCCGTTCTCCGCGGACGACCGATTAGCAGGGAAGGCGTGAGAAAGTCCACCAGAAAGACAACGAACGGGTCGCTGTCGGTCAGCGACGGTTTGCCACTGTGAGGGCACATGGAGTTCACGGCCGTCTTGTTGAAGGTGCTGGGGGCCCTGGCTGCCGTCCGGCTGTTGCTGCTGTTGTTGCACGTCTGGGAGAACCGGCGGTTCGCAGCGTCGCGGTTGCGCAACAGCAGCGTGTTGCCCGGACGTCCAGCCGTCGCCGTGCTGGTTCCGTGCAAAGGAGCCGACCGGTCGTTGGAATCGAACCTCAGGCGACTGCTTCAGCAGCAGTACCCCGACTACCACGTCACGTTCGTGGTCGAGTCGCCCGACGACCCGGCAGTGCCGGTCATTCACAAACTGCTCGAAGAACCCGGCTCAGCTCCCGCTCGGCTGCTCGTGGCCGGACTGGCTCAAACCTGCTCGCAGAAAATTCACAACCTGCTGCACGCGCTCGGCCGCTTGCCCGACCGGACCGAGGTGCTCGTGTTCGTCGACGCAGACGCTCAGCCTCCGTCGCCCGACTGGTTGCTTCGTCTGGTGACGCGGCTGCAGAAGCCCGGCGTCGCGGCAGTGACCGCCTACCGGTGGCTCTACCCGCTCTCCCCCTCTTTCGCCAACGCACTGGTTTGCAACCTGAACGCCGCTGCCACGTCGCTCATTGGCTCCGGCGGGCCCCACGTGGTTTGGGGCGGCGGGTGGGCCATTCGCCGAGACTTGTTCGAACAGCTTCGACTGGCCGACCATTGGCAGCGCAGTCTGAGCGACGATTTGGTCGCCACACGCGTGCTTCGGCAGAACGGACTGCGAATCGACTACGAGCCGGCTTGCGTCGTTCGGTCGCCGGTCGACCACACACTGACCACGGCGCTGGAGTTCCTGCACCGGCAGTACCGCATTGGGCGAGTGTACGTGGTCGACCTGTGGACGGTCGGGTTCCTGGGAGCCACTCTGGGGGTCGTCGGTTTTTGGGGTCCGCTGGTCGCGGCAGTCGCGCAGACGTGCGTGGCACAGCCAGCGGTGCAGTTCTGGCTGCTGACGCTCGTGCTCTACGTGCTGCAGACGCTGTTGGCCGCACTGCGGCAGTCCATGGGACGTCTTTTCGGCGGACTGCGGTTTCGCCAGGTCGTTCTCTGGGACCTGCTCGGCTCGCCCGTGCTCGCCCTGCTCAACTGGCTGGTCATGCTGTCGGCTTTTTGGGGGCGGTCGGTTTGCTGGCGTGGAGTCTGCTACGCCCTCGACCGACACGGGACGGTGCTATCGGTGCGACGAATCGGTGACGAGTCGGCAGGCGGCGAAGAGGTTCCGTCCAGCAGCGGCTGCCCGTCCGGCGGAGGCACGCCGCCGGTGGCCGAGGCACCACGAGCGGCCTGACTCCGCTCGGTCCCGCCGAGCCGGGCAGCGCAGTCCAAACGGTCCGGACAAGGCGGTCCGAACACTCCAGACAAGGCAGAGCCAACGGTCCGGACACGGCAGTCCAAACAACGTTGAGGGGAACCAATGCGGGTCGTCCTGTGGGACACACAGTGTCGAGGCGTTTCGAAAGACTTTGCCGGCGGAATGGGTGTGGGCGTCTACCACGGGGCAGGGGGGCTGCGCGGTTGGCTCATTCGCCGGTTCTACACGCGAGACCGTCGCCCCGTGACGCTCAGCTACGCCTACCTGGCAGCCATTTTTCGACAACTCGGACACCGCGTCACGTACCGGCTGGACCGCTCGCCAGGCCGGGCCGACCTTTACGTTTTTCACCCCGCCTTGGTGTCGTTGGACGTCGAGCTGCAGGTCATTCGGCGGCTGCGGCAAAAAAACCCGTCCGTTCCTGTGTTGGTGGTGGGGCCTTTGGTTCACGCCTTGCCCGAGCGGTTCGCCGAGCTGGACGTGACGTTGGTACGTGGCGAGCCGGAGCAGCTTCGGTGGAAGCTGGACGAGGTGCTGCAACACGGCCCCGGCGTCGTGGACGTGGGCAGCGTCGCCGACCTGGACGCTCTGCCGTTTCCCGACTGGAGCGTGTTCGACTACCGGCGCTTCCGCGTCGGTTACGACTTCAGCCGTTTTCCCACGGCCTTCGTCCAGCAGAGCCGCGGCTGCAGCTTCCGGTGTAACTACTGCCCGTACATTTTGGTCGAAAATCGGACCCGCTTTCGCTCGCCGGAAAGCGTGGTCGAAGAAATTCGCCGCGACCTCCGCGACTACGGCTTCCGGTCCTTCAAGTTTCGCGACCCGTTGTTCGGACTGGACCGGCAGCGGGTGCTGCGGTTGGCCGAGCTGCTTCGGCGACTGCCCGAGCCGGTTCAGTTCTCGGTCGAAAGCCACATTAACTTGCTTCCGGAACCGGTGTTGGAGGAACTGAGTCGGGCCGGCTTGACCAGCGTGACCGTCGGCATTGAACGACCGGAAGCGGACGTGCTTCGCCGTTACAAACGCTCGCCCATTCGCGACGACCGCCAGCGGCGGTTCATTGAAACCTGTCGGCGTCTGGGCGTTCGAACCGTCGCCGGTTTCCTGATTGGCTTTCCCGACGACACCGAAGCCAGCATTCGGGCCGTCTTGCGCTACGCTCGGCAACTCAACCCGACTTTCGCCAACTTCAACGTGGTGACGCCGTACCCGGGCACGGAGTTTTTCGAGCAGGTGCGGCACCGTGTGGCCGACTTCGACTTCGCTCGCTACGACGTCTACACGCCCGTGCTGCGGTACGAGTACCTGACGGCGGAGCAAGTGCGCCGGTTGCACGAAAAGTGCTTCAATCGGTACTACTTCCGCTGGGAGTGGCTGCGTGAGAACGCTCCGCTGCTCTGGCCGCGACTGGCTCGCCTGCTCGAGTGGTTCCAGCCGAAAGTCCAACCCAGTCACCGGCCGGCCGTGGAGGTGGGCGCTGAGCCGAGCCCGGCGGCCCGGGGTGACGAACGTCGCGACGTGCTCCCGACGCGGCGAGCTGCTTGAACGGCGCGGAGCCGGCCGACACGCTCAACCGGTTCTCGCCCCCTGTCGTCTGCGGCGGCCACCGTTCAGCTCGAGTCCGGCCACGCAGCCTGCCCAATCAGCTTCACGAAGCGGCAGTCGCAGAGGTGGCGGGTCACGAGCAGTCCCTTCAACTTGCGAATGACTTTCAGCGACTGCAAGTCCTCCGACCCGACAGGAATGACCAGCCGGCCGCCTTCCTTCAGTTGGTCCAGAAGCGGCTCGGGAACGTCCGGCGCAGCTGCGGTGACCAGAATGCCGTCGTAAGGAGCTTGCTCGGGCACGCCCAGCGAGCCGTCGCCCACGTAGAAATCGACGTTGTGGAACCCAAGCGACCGGAGCCGTTGTTCGGCCTTGTCCGAGAGCTCCTTCAAACGTTCGACCGTCACCACGTGGCTGCAAAGTTGCGCCAGCACGGCGGCCTGGTAGCCGCTTCCCGTGCCAACCTCCAACACCTTTTCGTCGCCCTTCAGCCCCAGACTCTCGGTCATGAGGGCCACAATGTAGGGTTGACTAATGGTCTGCCCCAGTCCAATTGGAAGTGCCTCGTCGACGTACGCCTGGTCTTTCAGTTCCTCCGGGACGAACAAGTCGCGGCGCGTTCTTTCAATGGCGTCGAGCACGCGGCGGTCGCGAATGCCGCGGCGCTCCAAACATTCGCGCAGACGCCGCTGTGCCCGAGCGACTTGCTCGGCCGTTCCCGTTGACGGTGCCGTGCGGTGTCTGTCCACTGGCTCCACTCCACGCAAAGCGTTCCGACAAGCGAGCGACTACGGCGACTACGAGAGCAGTGTTGCGACGGGCTGTGGGTTGAACAGTCTGCGGCCGCCGGGGCGGTTCGCGTCTCGTCTGACCGAAGCCGCGTAGTGACGACTTCCGAGGCCGCTTGGTCCCGCACGAGCCTTCGACAACCGGACCACGTTTCGCGGCCGACCGTTTCCGTCCGCGTTCGTCCCACGCGGGCTCTTGTGTCGGCACTGTGAGGTCCGAGCCTGCGACGTCCTGAGCGGCTCGAGCCTCACCCCGCCGCCTTGTGGACGTCGGCCGACGTCTGCCCTCGCAGTTGTTCGGTCGGCTGCCAGTCAATCAGGTACAGCTCGACCGTGTGCCTGCCGTTGAACGAGTTGACCTTCGGGGCGAAGCTAATGGCAATGGGGCCGTCGACCTGAGCAATCTGGTCGGCCCACTCGCCGCGTCCGAAGGCGACGGCCCGCAGGACGGTTCCGTAGTGGTGGACCTTCAGCGACAAGTGCCTTTCGCCTTCGCCCATTCGACGAGGCGGTTCGACCAGCTCAACGGCCGTTGTCGCAAAGACCGGCCGCGGGTTGCCTTCGCCGAACGGCCCCAGCCGGTCCAGTTCGTCGACCGCTCGCTTGGTCAGGTCGGCCAGGCGAACTTCGGCGTCAATGTAGAGCTCGCGTCGGTCGGCCTGTTCGGTCCGAGCCCGCTCCACCACCTCGCAGAAGGCTTCGCGAAACGCGTCCAACTGCGTCCGCTCCAGCTTCACGCCGGCAGCGGCCGCGTGGCCGCCGAAGCTGACCAAGTGCTCGCGGCACTGCGAAAGAGCCTCGAACAGGTTGACGTGACCGTAGGTTCGGCCGGAGCCGTGAAGGAGCCGCTCGTCCGACGAAGCCAACAAAACGGCCGGCCGCTCAAAGTACTCGGCCACCCGGCTGGCCACAATGCCAAT
>CAYSAG010000247.1:0-7824 GCA_964428935.1 uncultured Planctomycetaceae bacterium
CTTCGTAGAAGTCCCACTTGCTGATTGGTTTCAGCTCGAGCTGCAGGCCGGCCTCGTTCAAGATTCGACGGTACTCGGCCCACACCGGCGGCTCCCCCTGCAACGCGTACGGGTCGTCCGGCGGAATGCCCATGGTGTTGACTTCCTCGATGGGCATGGCCGTCACGAGCACCTCCAGCACTTGGGCGACCGTAACAAGGCCGGGAGCCAGGTTCAAGCTGACCAGCTCGGCGTTCGGTCCCAGCGTCGTCGACGCGGGGTAATTCCCGTCGGCAATCAGCACCTTTGCGTGGTGTCCGGCTCGCCCCAACACCTCGTTGATTTTCGGGTGAATCAGACGGTGTTTCAGCATGGCTGAACTCCTGACTTGCCACGGCCTTTCGCCGCACAGACGGTTTCGCTTCCGACCCCCCTTCAAAGGCCCGCTTTCAGCGCGGTCAGGTGCCGCGTGAAGTGCTCGGCCAGCAGCTCAGTGTACGTCTCCTGGTGTTGGCGCACCAAATCTTGGACCAGCGGTCCCAGTTCGGGGTCGGTGAGTACGGAGCCGAACGTGCAGTGAACGATTTGCCGGCCGGGCGCCGTGAAGCCGCGACCGGCCGGAACTTCGCTCCACAACTCCAGGTACAGACGCTCCAGCTCCACGTCGTCGTCGACTTGTTCCGGAGCGGGCACTTGGTCGAGCGTGGCGGAAACGTGGTACGTGGCGCGGTCCGTTTCGTAGTGTTGCCGAGCGAACTGCACAATGCGACGGAAGAGGGAAGGGTCGTGCCGCGCGACAACTCGAAGCGCCTCGAGGTAACTGGTCCCGGCCGTCTTGACGTGGCAACGTCCTTTGGTGGCCCGAGCCAGCAAGGGGTAGACGGAGAGCTTGTCCGAGCCGGAATGCAGGCTGAGCTTGTAGGGGCCGAGCAGTTCAGCCAGAGCGGCGTGGTCGCGGAGCGAGCGGGCCAGCGCGTCCAGGTCGCCTTTGTAGTCGACGCCTTTTTCGAATTCACCCAGGAAACGAGGGGCCAGGCTGACCAGCTTGACGCCTTTCTGCAAGCACTGGTCCGCAATGATGAAATGCTCGGCCAGCGACGTCGGACGCTCCGTCTCGTCGACACTCAGCTCAATCTCGTAGTCGCGGCCGGCCGCTCGGCAAACCGCCTCGACGTGCTGAGCCATTCGGATCGCCCGGCGAATGGCCCGACCGTACTTCACGGCCGCTCGAAGACAGACCTCTTCGGTCAATTCGACGCGGGTGCCCGTCGGCAGGCGGACGGTTCGGCCCTTGTAGGCGTCGAGCCAGTCGACTTGGTCGGCGATTCGGCGGAACTTCTGCCGCAGCGTCTCGGCGTCGTCCGTGTCGGCTTCGCCGTCGACTTCTTCGGACGGGTCGATGGTGAAGAGTGTGAAGCCGGCTGCCGCGGTGACGTCCACGTCTTGGGTGGTCTTCAAATGGTCGGCGTCGGCTCCCGTGCGTCCGGTCCAGCCGGCCTGCTGCATGCCGGTCAGGGCGTCGTCCATGACTTGCTGAGGTGTTCGGCCGGTCCGCGTCATTTCGCGAATCGACTGCTGAGGAAAAATCGGCTCAATGCCAGCGCCGGCTTCTTTCATGGCCGCCACGTGCCCGGGTGTGGCGGTCCCGATTCGGTCTCCAAAGCCGAAGCTGGGTGCGAGTCCCAAGATGGTGCAGGCGGTTTGGTTCATGGTCGGTCGTCTCGGACAGTTCGACTTCCAGGGACGTTCGCGGGCTGATCGCTGTTGCGCGGTCTCTGGCCACGCCCCGCGTCCCGGCCAAGCTCGCCAGAGTCAGCCGGTGCGACGACTCACGCCAGCCGTTCGCGCCGTCCACGAGGTTGATTAGCGGCCTTCCGAGCGACCGCCGAACAGCCGGCGGAAGGCGCGAATGGTGGTCTGGGCGGCCGTGTCCGGGTCGGGGTACGGCAGAGCCTCGGCCGACGCGTAGCCATCGTAATGAATCCGCTCCAGCGCCGAAACAATCGGTCCGAAGGCCAAGTGTCCCTCGCCAACCGGGCGACGATTCGAATCGACGAAGTGCAGGTGGCCGACCCACCGGCCGGCAGCTTTCAAGGCTTCGGCCAGGTCGCGTTCCTCGATGCTCATGTGGAACAGGTCGGCCAACAGCCGCACGGACTGGCAGCCCGAGCTTTGCAGTAGCTGCGTCCCCTCTTCCAGCGTGTTGACCAGATTGGTTTCGTACCGATTGAGCGGCTCGAAAAGCAACGGCACGCCGTACGAACGAGCCTGCTCGGCCAGCTCGACCAGTGCCTCAGTCAAGTAGCCCAGCGCGGTCTGTCGGTCGACGCGTTTCGTCCACCGCCCTTGCATGGAGCCAATGATGGCTGGAGCCCCGAACGAGCCAGCGAAGTCGACGATCGACCGGACGAAGTGCCTCGCACGCTGGCGAGCGGACGGGTCTTCGGCCGTCAGGCTGAGGCCGTACTTCACCCACCCGGCCCCCGTGCCGACGGCCGCCACAGCCAGACCGTGGTCGTCGAGCAGGCGACGGAGCCGACGGGCGTCGACGGTGTCGGCGTCCGGAACGAACAGCTCGACGGCGTCGAAGCCCAACTCGGCGGCCCGGCCACACGCGGCCGGCAGGTCGTCCCAAAAAACGAACGGGCCCCCGCGAGCCTCGGGCACAAGACTGACCGTCACGCTCGACCGAATCATTGCCGCTACCCCCGTTCGGCTGGCGCGAGCCACGTGCGGGCAGCCGCCTTCGCGCGCCGCTCGGCTGCCGGCTGCCCCCGCGGCCGCCTCACGCGTCCACTTCAATCATGGCCTTGAGCACGCCGGCGTCGCGTTGCGTGTACGTTGGAAAGTCGTCAGCCAGACGCTCGAAGGTCGTCCGGTGAGTAATCCACGGGTCGGTGTCGATTCGCCCCTCTTCAATCGCTCGAATAATCAGTTGGAAGTCGGAAGGCATGGCGTTGCGTGAAGCCAGCAGCGTGGTTTCTCGCACGTGAAACTTCGGGTGGGGAAAGCGAATGTCGTCGGTCGTAATGCCGACGTAGACCAGTCGGCCGGAGTGTGCCACGTAGTCCAGCGCGGCGGCCATGGAAGCGGAGTTGCCGGTCGCGTCGACGACGACCTTGGCCAAGTCGCCGCCGGTCCGCTCCCGCAACACGTCCAAGCCGCTCACCGAGCCACCCACTCGAACCGTCTCCACGTCGCTCCACTTCTCGCGGCAAAACCGCAGACGTTGTTCGCTGATGTCGGCCACGAAGACACAAGCCTGTTTCAACCGCAAGAATTCGATGACCGAAAGCCCAATCGGTCCCGCTCCAATGACCAGCACCACGTCGCCGGGTTTCGGAGCAGCCCGTTCGGCGCAGTGGCAGCCAATGGCCAGCGTCTCGACCAGAGCCAACTGGTCGAAGGACAACCGGTCCGAGGGGTGCAGTTTGTCGGCGCGGACCAGCATTCGCTCTCGCAAACCGCCGTCCGTGTGGACCCCCAACACCTGGAGCTTCTGACAGCAGTTTCCGGCCCCTTCGCGGCAGGCAAAACACCGACCGCAATTCATGTACGGCTCGACCGAACACCGGTCGCCGGGCCGGACGTTCGTCACGCCCTCGCCCACCTCGAGCACTTCGACGCCCAGCTCGTGCCCGGGAATGCGCGGGTAGCTGAAGAACGGCATTTTGCCCAAGTAACCGCTGACGTCGCTGCCGCACACACCCACTCGGTGGACTCGAACCAGTGCTTCGCCCGGCCCGGGCGGCCCGGGTGGCTCCACGTCCAACAACCGGAACTGCTTCGGTGCCGTCAGCTGAATGGCCTTCACGTCAGCCTCCAGAAACAAACAACCGCGAACCGCTCGACTGCGCTCGGCCGGGAACTGGACGAGCGACGCCGACCCACGCCAGACACGAGCGGGGTCGACCGGCGGGGCGACTTTTTTTCGAGCCGCCGACGGTCGGAGCTCGGCTGGTCCGAGCACGGAGCCCGACCACCCGCCGTCCGCGCTGGCCGGCACTCCCAGCCACCGAGCTGCAGCCCCGGTCGGCCGTCCCGACATCAGGCCTGTTCCGCTCCCGTCGCCAGCAGCAAAGCGACGCGGCAAGCCTGCAAGAACTCCGTCACGACCAGGCACTCGTCGGCCGTGTGAATGTGGTGCTGTCCGGCCCCCAGGGTCACGGTCGGCAGGCCGTGAGCGGTCAACCAGTTGGCGTCCAGGCCGCCGTTGCAAATTCGCAGCTCGGGTGTCAGTCCGGCCGCCTCAATGGCCTTCTTGGCCGCCACCACGCTCGGGTCAGACTCGCTCAGCCGGAACGACTCGTACTTTAGCGTGGCCCGGAAGGAAACGCGAGCGGTCTGTCCATGGACGTTTCGCACTTGCCGAGCTGCGTCGTCGAAGGCTCGTCGGAACTGCTCGACGATTCGACGCCGGAAAGCCGGGTCGTGACTGCGTGCTTCGGCCTTGATCGTCACCGAGGGGGCCACCACGTTCGTGGCCAGTCCGCCCTGAATGACGCCCACGTTGGCCGTGCCCACGTGGCCGTCCTTTTCAATCAGCCCGTGCCACCCTTCTTCGACCAGCCGCGCCACGGCCAGCGACGCCACCGCCGTCGCGCTGACGCCGTCTTCCGGGTGAGCTCCCGCGTGACTGGCGACTCCCTGAACCTCGACGTCAATGGCGTAGTCGCCCGTCGCTCCCACCGTGACCAGCCACGGCTCGCCGCCGTCGAAGTTGAAGCACAGTCGAGGCCGTCCCAGACGTCCCACGGCCACGTTTCGCGCGCCGAGCAGTCCCACTTCTTCTTGCACCGTGAACAGAAAGGTCAACGGCGGGTGCGGCCGTTTGCCTTGCACGACTTCCGTCAGTGCAAAGAGCAACACGGCCACGCCGGCTCGGTCGTCCGCGCCCAGCGCCGTCGCGGGGTCGGCCGAACGAATGAGGTCTCCCCGCCGGACGGGCCGGCTGCCCAAACACAGCGGCACCGTGTCGACGTGAGCCATGAGCAGCCGACGAGGCCCCCGCATTGTGCCTGGAAGTCGAACAATCAAGTTGCCGCAGCGCCCGCCGTGTTGGCTGCGTCGGTGAGCCCGGTCCTGGTGGACGGCGCTGTCGGGCACACCGGCCTGCCGCAATTGCCGGCGAACGAACTCCAGCACCTGGTCCTCCTCGCCGCTCCGCCCGGGAATGGCCATCAGCTCCGTGACCAACTGCAACAGCCGACGTTCAGTGCGGGAATCGAACACGCGACCGGCGGAACCGGACGAGCCACCTCGGCGTCTTCGACGAGACGAACCACTCATGGTTGACGACGCTTTCTGCTTGGGCACGCAGCTTGGCGCAACTGGCGGTCACCTCCGACGCACCACACCTGCCCCTCTAACCGGCAGGCAAGAGGCCACGGCCGACGGGCGCCGTTCGCCGCCACCGGCTCACTGCTCAATCAGCTTGAAAAACTCTTCTTCGGTCAACGTCGGCACGCCCAGTTGGCGGGCCTTGTCAAGCTTGCTGCCGGGGTTCTCGCCGACGACCACGAAGTCGGTCTTTCGAGACACGCTGCTGGCCGGTTTGCCGCCGAGCCGGTGAATGAGTTCGTTGACTTCGTCTCGCGTCAGACGACTGAGCGTTCCGGTGACGACAATGGTCTTGCCTTCCAGCTTTCGCTCGGCAGCCTGCGGCTCCGCCGACGGCTCGCCCATGTTGACGCCCAACTCGGCCAACTCGCGAATCAACTTGCGGCCGTAGTCCGAGTGCAAGAACTCGTACACCGACTTGGCAATGACCGGCCCGACTTCCTCGACGGCCGCCAAGTCTTCCTCCTTCGCCCGACACAGGTTTTCCATGGTTTGGAAACGCTGGGCGAGAATCTGAGCGGTGCGAGTTCCGACGTGGCGAATGGCCAGTCCGGCCAGAAGCCGCCACAGCGGCCGCTTTTTCGATGCCTCGATGTTCGCCAACAGCTTGTCGACCGACTTTTCGCCCAGCCGCTCCAGCTGAATCAACTCGTCGCGGTGGTCCTTCAGCCGGTACAGGTCCGGCAGTTCTTTCAGCAAGCCGGCGTCAATGAGCTGGTCGATGACCTTTTCGCCCAGCCCTTCAATGTCCATGGCCTGTCGCGACGCGAAGTAGCGCACGGTCTCGCGAAACTGAGCCGGGCAGTTGGGGTTGGGACAGCGAATGTAAACCCCGCCTTCGTCCTGCACGACGGGCGTCTTGCACTGCGGGCACTTGGTCGGGAAACGGAAGGGACGTTCCGAGCCGTCGCGCCGGTGAACCTCCACTCGCACCACGTGCGGAATGATTTTCCCCGCCTTTTCGACCACGACCCAGTCGCCGATTCGCAGTCCCAGACGGCGAATTTCGTCGCGGTTGTGGAGGCTGGCGCGCGACACCGTCGTGCCGGCAATCTCGACCGGCTCCAGCAGGGCCACCGGCGTCAACATGCCGGACTTGCCCACCTGGACCGTGACGTCCCGCACGCGCGTGACCGCTTCGTACTTTTCCCACTTGTAGGCAATGACCCACCGGGGGCTCTTGGTCGTTTGCCCCAGCCGTTCGCGGTAGTCGAATCGGTTGACCTTGAAGACCAGGCCGTCGACCTCGAAGTCCAGCGTGTGAATGGCCTCCATCATTTCGTGAGCCAGCTCGACGGCTTCCTTCATGGAAGAAGCCAGACGGACGCCGGGCGTGGTCGGAATGCCCAGCTCGCGAATCGCCTGCAGGAATTCCATGTGCGTCCGAAACTCGACGCCTTCGGTGTAGCCGAGTCCGTGAGCGAGGAAGCGGATGCGTCGAGCGGCACAGAGGCGGGGGTCGAGCAGCTTCAGCGTGCCGGCCGTGGCGTTTCGCGGGTTCGCAAACGGCTGCTCGCCCCGCTCCTCCTGCTCCGCCCTCAGCCGAGCGAAGTCCGAGTTGGTCATGTACGCTTCGCCGCGAATTTCAATGACCGGCGGAACGTGGTCGCCGTACAGACGCAACGGGACGCCGCGCAGGGTCCGAGCGTTGTGAGTAATGTCGTCGCCGACC
Source organism: uncultured Planctomycetaceae bacterium (assembly GCA_964428935.1). Lineage (GTDB taxonomy): Bacteria > Planctomycetota > Planctomycetia > Planctomycetales > Planctomycetaceae > JAADHY01. The sequence continues at coordinate 6,992 of CAYSAG010000247.1, forward strand.
CGACCGTCGCCGCGCGTCACCCCTCGAGTCAACCGGCCGTTCTCGTACCAAAGAGCCAGCGCGACACCATCGACCTTGTACTCAATCGTGTACTCGACCTTCCTGACGTCGCCCAGCAGCTTGCGGACCCGTGCGTCGAAGTCGAACAGTTCCTTCTCGTCGTAGCAGTTGTCGATCGACAGCATGGGCACGCGGTGCCGAAAGGACTCGAAGCCCTCAATGGGTTCACCGCCGACCTTGTGAGTCGGACTGTCGGGCGAGTCGTACTGGGGGTACTTCCGCTCCAGCTCCTGCAGCCGCTTGACCAGCTGGTCGTACTCGTAGTCGCTGATTTCGGGCCGAGCTTCGACGTAGTAGAGCCGGTTGTGCCGCTCAATCTCTGCCCGCAGCCGCTCGATTTCTTTCCGAATGGCTTCCGACATGGCCGCCCCCCTTCGTTCCGACAGGACGACGCACCCGCTGCAACTCAACGTGGTTCTCGCCACCACACAGGCCCCGCACAACCACCGGCCCTGTTCGTTCAGGCCTTTGGGCACCGTCGCGCCAGCAGTTCGTGCAATCGGTCGACCGAAACCGGCCGGGGGCCTTGGTCGCCCTTGCGAGTCGAAGAAAGAGTAGTCTCGGCCGGCCAGATGTACAAGGCGGACCAGCCGAGGATTGGGGCTTGAAAGGAGACGGCTGTTCGGGCGCCACCCAGACGCTCCGGGCTGTGCGCCGCCAGCCGCGCTGCTCCGCGCGCTGCAACCGCACGGCGGTGTGGATTTGACTTGCCGGCCAACCTAGTGCTGTGTCACGCCGAAAAGTTGGGACTCAGTCGACTGTGGCGAACTGTC
>CAYSAG010000248.1:0-7792 GCA_964428935.1 uncultured Planctomycetaceae bacterium
GGTGATCCCCCAGAAATGTCCCGTGCCGCCGACACCGATGGTCCAGTCGTCGTCTCGTGTGAGGGTCGGCAGCTTGGTGCCGGCTGCTTCGTCGTAGCCGGTGTTGAGCACGCCGACCACTTGCACGTCCTCGGCCGGGAACGTCTGTGCCCACCCGGCTTGGACCACTTCACGAACTCTGTACGTCCCCGGCTCCAGGCCGACGAACTCGTAGGTCCCCGCTTCGTCCTCGGGCGTGTTCGGGTCGTCTGCTCGGGTCACAGTCTGCGGCTCGCCGGCGTCGAGCTGGCCGTTGTTGTTGAGATCGAGGTAGACAGTCCATCCGGCCAACCCCGGCTCGCCGTCATCCCGCACCCCGTCACCGTCCAGGTCGTTCCATTTGATGCCGCGCATTGCGGTTCTAACGACCTGGATCGTTACCGTTGCCTCGTCCCGAAGCCGCCCGTCACTGGCCGCATAAGCAAAGGTATCAGTCCCTTCGAAGCCTGCGTCTGGGGTGTAGGTAAAACTCCCATCCTCATTCAGCGTGAGCGTACCGTTGGCCGGTGGCGTGACCAAAGCGGCTTCCAATACATCCCCGTCTGCATCGGCGTCGTTGCCAAGTACACCTGGCGCCGGCACCTTCAGTACCGTGTCCACTGATGTCTCATATTGGTCGTCGTCGGCAACCGGCCGGTCATTGACTGGATTCACCGTCACCGTCACGGTGCCGGTGTCCTCGCCGCCGTTCCCGTCGCTGACCGTGTACTGGAACGAGTCCTGGCCATTGAAGTCGGCGTTCGGGGTGTACCGAACCGTCCCGTCCGCGTTGATCACCGCATGGCCATTGGCCGGCTGAGTCACGCTCGTGATGTTCAACGGGTCGCCATCCGCGTCCACGTCGTTGGCCAGGACATCGATGTCGACCGGTGCCTCTTCATTGGTCACAGCAAGATCGTCCTCGGCCACTGGCGGAGCGTTGACCGGGTTGACCATCACCATGACCATTGCAGTATCCTGGCCCCCCTTTCCGTCGCTGACCGTGTACTGGAAGGTGTCCTGACCGTTGAAGTCGGCGGCCGGCATGTAGCGAACTGTCCCGTCCACGTTGATGACCGCTTGACCATATGCTGGCTGGGTCACCCTCGTGATATTCAGTACATCTCCATCCACGTCCACGTCGTTCGCTAGCACATCGATATCGATCGCCGTGTTCTCATCGGTCGCCCAAACATCGTCCTGCGCCACCGGTGGATCATTGACCGGATTGACTGTCACCGTCACCGTGGCCGCGTCCTCACCGCCGTTGCCATCGCTGACTGTGTACTGGAACTGGTCCTGGCCGTTAAAGTCCGTATTGGGTGTGTAGCGGATCGTTCCGTCCGGATTGACGGCGGCTTGGCCGTGGGCCGGTTGCGTGACGCTGGTGACCGTCAGCGGATCGCCGTCCGGGTCGGTGTCGTTGGGCAGCACGTCGATGTCCACGGGCGTGTCTTCGTCCGTGTTGGCCACGTCGTCAGCGGCATCGGGTGGATCATTGACCGGATTAACGGTGATCGAGGCGGTTTCAGTCGCCGTGCTAAACGGCGTGTTGCCGCCGTTGTCGGTGGTGTCCACCCCGCTGGTGCCGCTTGCCTTTCCGTCCGACTGGTCCCAGGCGCGGAACGTGATGCCGGGATCGACCGTTCCGTTCCAGTCGGCGTCTGGGACATATCGGATTCGAGCATTGCCGTCGAGCACCACCGCAGACGCGTCGCTGACGTTTCCGAAGGCGGTCCACGTTACGCCGTTGTCGGTTGAAAATTGCCAAGTTCCGTTGCTGTCATCCACACCGGTGACCGCAATTCCCTCCGGATCGTTGTCGGTATCGGTAATCCGATCGGGCGGCTCCGCGCTGCCGATGATGTCCGCCACCGCCGCGCCGGTGTTGGCCGCATCGGGGATGTCCTCGTCGATCGCCGGCAGGGTCATGTCGCCGCTTGGGTCCAGGACCGGTGCATGGTTCTCGATCTGCCAGTTCCCGAAATCCAGATCGGTCTGAACAGGTTGCTCCGCCGTCAAAGCAACAACATACTCGCCGCCAGACGGCGCGGTCTGCTGCCATCCCGGTTGCAGCACTTCGCGCACTGTGTAGCTTCCGAACGCCAGCCCGAGGAACTCATAGGTTCCCGTTTCGTCTTCCGGCGTCTGTGGGTCGTCCTCTTGCGTCAGCGTCCAACGCTCACCTTCACCGGCGTCCCACTGGCCGTTCCCGTTGGCGTCCTCCCAATCCAGTTGCCCGTCGCCGTCGTCGTCCAGAAACATCGTCCAATCCGCCAACCCCGGCTCGCCGGCATCCCGCTCGCCGTCGCGGTCCAGGTCCTGCCACTTCGTTCCTCGGATGCCCCCTCCCACGTAAATAACGCCATTTACTAGAGTCGTGCTACTCGCAGGCAACGGCGGAAAACTGCTATCACCGTTCAGCGTGTTCTCGACCCTCAACTCCCACGCACCAGCCTGAAAATCCGTTGCGTCGATGACGACTGTCGCCAGCAGCCCGTCCGCGCTCACCGTCTCGCTCTGCGTCGTCGTGCTGCGAACTTCTACCATTGGGGCTTTGTCGTTGTCTGGATACGCCCCATCGAGATCCACGGTACCTGTGTTGTTCACTTCAAATATTGTCCCACTGATGATGTCGAGCTCTCGAACCTTCGGGCCGTCTATTTGCCCGTCGCCGACCTGTATGTTCAAGTTGACTCCTTCTATGTTCGCACCACCCCGCACGTACAGCTCTATTTCCTGGTTGTCTGCCCCGGGCACAAGCCAATGCTCGCCTACCTCAAGAATAACCGTGCCCGAGCCGTTTGAGCTAAGGAGTGTTCGTTCCTCAAGGACTTCTGCAGCCGTACGCCGCTGACCAGCGGACGCCCAAGGCTTTTTCGACCCTCTCCACTTCACATGCGTCCCCGACCACGTTCCAACAACTCTCTTGATCCATCCATTAAGCTTCATCATCTTGCAATCTCCACAGAAGCTTCACCGGTAACCGCGGGTCGCCGAACAACACTGCTCACTTCACAAGAACAGCAGAACCGCCTTTTTCGCATTCCGTCACAATCGCCTCTGCAACCGCGAAACGCTTTGGCCGCTGGACACAGCTCTGCCAGAGCTACACCTCAAGGGCCCGTTTCACGAAAGCGTCGGCGAGCAACCCCAAAGGAAAGCCGAGTTGCAAATCCTCCGGCGATTCCTCTCCGCCCTTCCCAGCCGACGGTGCATGCTCATCGAGCCGCCTCTCCAACCCACGAGGCGGCCTGCCGAGCGAAACGGCATCGTCAACGGGCGCGCTGGTCGACAGCGCTTCCCTGGGCAGATAGCCCTCCGTCACTCCAGCCAGTTGCGTCAAAGCCTCACGCTGTCCGAAAAATGACTCGGCGTTCCGCGATGCCACTCCCCCAAGCGCCTCCAGAGATCCAACCCCACGATCCGCGACAGACCAACCGCTGTGTGCAACAGCTCCCTTGACAGGCCTTTGACGGGGCTCCGTCGGGGCGATAATCAACTCCAAATCCGTCAGGAAATACGTTTTATTCTTCCTCGCAATGATCTGGTCCGTAGCGTCCACTTTTCTATCCCGGTTGAAGTCGTAGTCATCGTCGATTGGGGCCGGGTCCAGAAAATAGTGCGGGTTATGGCGAGCAGCAATCTCATCGCTTGCGTCAACGATCGTATTCTCAGCCCGATCGCCGGTGTCCCCAATCGCGTTCCCAAAATAGAACACGTCTGGAGACCGTAGGCCGGTTTCCGGCGTTGCAAGAACCGTAACCTGGAGCCACTCTCTGGCAATTGCGCCGGGCTCCGGGTCCTCCGTTCGCCAGTTATTGTCCGCCCAAATAATTACAACACGGTCCGCACCGTTCAATCCTTCGCCTGCCCGCACTGTGATGCTCTTGGGTTGCGGTGCAGGCTCCCACGAGCGCACATCGCCACTGTTCCCAACTCGGAACACAAAGTCGTCCGCCGTGGGCTTGCCAGCCAGTCCGATAATGTCGACCATGATTCCGTTGATTCCCTTACTGTAGTTCGTGTAGTTCTCGTAGGTCGCCTTCTGGCCGGGCAAAAGCGGCTTCTTATCGTGCGCAATAGCGAGGTCGTCCAGTGGACTCGCCTCAGCCGTCCAACCATCCCATTGTGAGTTGTTGTAAAAAACATACCTTCCAACAACCTCGGCGGGCTGCAAACCGTTGTCGGCCGTCAGCTTGTAATCTTCCACTTCTCCGTCCGGGGCCTCGCCGGTGGGCGCCAGGTTCCCCGAGGTGCTGATCCGAAAACGGGCGAAGGTGTCGCCGTCCGCTGGCCACGACGGAACGAAAAACGTCAGTCGGTTTTCTCCGTTTTGCACCTCAACGCTGTCAAAGATCTGTTCGCCCGCGTCGTTCCAGTCGCCGTCACCGTTGAAGTCGATCCAAGCATCGAGCTTCGCTCCGTTCGGAGCGTTTTGCACATCCACGATCGCTATGGCCTGCTGCCCAACGCCAAGGTTTTCGAAAGTGACGCCGTCCTCGTCATCAACACCGTTGGCGTCGTCTCGGTCACCCCCCAGGGAAGGCGCCCCGTCAAGCTCCTCATCACGCCCTGTGCCGAGAATCGGCCCGGCGTTAAGGTGTCGGGCACCATTGTCCTCTCTCAGCGTCCCATAGGCAGCCGGGGCGTCGCCAAAGTCGGCCGCTCGCGTGACCCCAAAGTTAGCAGAGGCGTGTAAGTTCTCGTTCGTTAGCGTTAGCGTGTAACTCCCGCCACCCGGAGCGCTCTCCATCCAACCAAAGGGCAGAAGTTCACGGACGACATAGGTGCCAAGCGGCAGGTCGTCGAAGGAAAACCGCCCCAACTCCCCGCTCACGGCTGTAGGCTCTCCCTCGTCCCTGACGCCGTCGCCGTCCTGATCCAAGAAGACGGAGATACCTGCCTTACCTGTTTCGCCGGGCCCCCAGATCCCGTCGGCATTTGAGTCCTCCCAAACCGCTCCAACAATGGACCCCAGCGGCTCACGCACAGTGATCAGCAGATCTGGTGTCTCCGTTCGGTGGCCAGCCCGGTCAGTGGCGACGGCCCAAACTGTAATCGCCTTGCCAGCCTCGGCCTCGCCAATCGCAATGGTTTTTTCGAACACTTTCCCTTCCGGGTCCCACGCCAGTTCGTTCGTCTCGGACGCGACGGTCCAAAATAGCGCAGTTCCTTGCAACTCAGACTCATCGGTCGCCCGGACCGATACCCTGATGGACTCGCTGGGACTCTGGCCTGCAGGATCTAGCTGCACACTGACCAGCGGAGCCACGTCGTCGATCCACCCTTTGTCCGGATCACTGTATCCGCTTTCCCCGCCGCCGCTTGCGTCGCTAGCAGCAGTCACCCAGTAGAAGTACTCGACTTCCGGCTCAACAGCAGTGTCCACGAACGTCGTCTCCGCGATCCATCCGCTAACCGGCACCTTTTCCCCACCAAGGCTTCTGGCCCGGTACACGCGGTAGTAGCGAGCGTTCGCCGACTCGGCCCACTTCACCTGGACTGAGTCGCGCAGGCCGTCAGTGGCCTCAACGTTTGACGGCGGCGCGGGCGGCGGCGCGGGTGCACAGTAACCTTGGTTCCCCTGCGAAAACTCACTTTCCCGCCCTCCCGTCTTTGTAGCGGCCGCGGTTACCCAATAGGTATACCTCACATTCGGCTCTGCGCTGGTATCGGAAAAATGCGAAGAGGACACCCAGTCCCCCAGCGCGACAACAGGACCGCCGTCGCTCCTTTTCCGGTAAACTCTGTATGCGACCGCTGAGGGCACTGTTTCCCAAGAGACCTCAACTACGCCACGAAGTCCGTCTGTCGCCGATACATTTCTTGGCGCCGGAAGCCTTGCCCCAATTCCCCGCAGCTCGGGTGTGTCCCCAGCTCGTGCAATCCAAACTCCGTCGAGATCCCACCCCAGCTGCTGGTACAGCCTCTCGCCGCCCATATCGCTGGAGGGCACACCGACGACCTCTTCTACAGGCCCCTGTCCCCTCCCTACCGCACGCCCCGGCCCAGTGCTGGTGCTCCAAACCGACCGATGTATCCCCTTGCCACCGTTCTCACCAACCACACCGCCAGCGGGCGTTCCCAGCATGCGCGGCATCGCGTAAGATCGGGTGACCAAGCCACTTCCCTCAAGGTGACCTACCACACCCCCGACAATGCTGCCCGATACCTCTCCGACAAAATATGAATCCGCGATCTCACCTTCGTTGTACCCAACTAGACCGCCAACGTAGTACTCTCCGTCAATCCAGTCCGAGCGCACGAACGACTCCCTGATCAGCCCGTAATTCTCCCCAGCGAGTCCGCCGATGTGGCCCCCGTCAACCTCTCTCGTATCGCCGTCGACGTTCAGCTCGCTCCACGACCAGCTTATTTCTCCCGCGTTCCGGCCGACGAGCCCGCCAAGTTCGGTTCCACTCCCTCGCTTGGCTTCTACATCCCCGTCTCCCCACGGGACCCTCATCGCAGCCGAGTTCCACACTTTGCCGTAGTTAGTCCCAGCAATTCCGCCTGCCCTGTAACCTGCCCAAATGTTGTCAACGCGGACGGTACAATTGCGTATAAGCCCCTCATTCTCTCCGGCAATTCCGCCCACGTTTCCGTTCCCCGACAGAAGGTCGTACTCGACGACCAGATTCTCAACGACCGCTTTCCGGTCGAGGACTGAGAACAGGCCCACGTTGTCGCGATCCGGAGCTTGGATGGTCAAGCCGTAAATTGTATGACCGTTTCCGTCGAACACGCCGCGGAAATAGGTGTTGTAGCCGCTACCGATCGGCGTGAAGTTATTGACGTTGCCCATGTCGATGTCAGCGGTCAGTATGTAATGCCCATCCCGCGGCCACGCCTTCGTGCCGATATACCTGGACAGGTTCACCAGATCTGCCGCGGTGGACAGATAGGTCACTGACGGAGGAGCCGGTGTTTTCTCCACGATGCTGAAGTAACCGTCTGATTCGTCGGCGAACCCGCTGCTAACCGCCCTGACGCGCAGCTTGAAGTTGTCACCCAGGCCAAAATCCGAGGGAATCTTCCAGGACCAATAGCCCTGCTGTGCCGGAACAACCGCAAGGTCCCTTTCCGAGTTCCCGCTGCCGTCGACCAAGCTTATTTGCAAATCGCCTACGACGTCGCGCGCTGTCCAACTTACCCGAAGCCAGTCGCCGCGTCCGTAGACTTCGCCTCCGTTCGGAGAGTTCAAAACCAACTTCGCGGTGCTCGGAACGAACGTTACCTCGACCACGTGCCGTGCGTCAGCCGTTACAGCCAGACTCTCGCCCCCTTGTCTTACGGGGGTACCGTCGACTTTCCAGACGGCAACCCGGTAGCCCTCGTCCGGGTAAGCGGTGAACGTTTTTGTCGTCCCTTTCTTAGCGATCACGGTGCCATCTGGGCTTACGTGCCCGTGCGGGCCGGCGTGCCCCGTGAGATACACGAACACCGGCCGTTCGAACACGTCGGTAAATGGACCGGCCAGAGCATTCCCAGCAAGATCAGTCACCCCCGTCGTGATGGTGAGCGTAGCAGCCTCCTCCTCAGCGAACTCCCCCTCCGATTGGACGACCAGCATTTTCGCCCTTTCGTCGTAGCTGAGATCCACTGGATGCCGCCCAGTCTGTGAACCGCTCACGAAAACAGTTGCTGTCGTTAGCGTGCTTGCGTCGACCGCTTCGCTAAACCAAACTCTGAACCAGGGATGTTCCCGGTTCCCACGAGACACAGAAACAACCCGCGGAAGCTCAGTGTCGACCCGGAAATATCTGTACAC
>CAYSAG010000249.1:0-7778 GCA_964428935.1 uncultured Planctomycetaceae bacterium
GGCACAAGGCCTGCCCCTACGGGTCGGGGTCCCCGCTACGTCCCGAATCCCGAGCCCCTCGACCCGAAAATCCACAGTACCACCCGCATTCTTCAACGACAAGCCAGGCAAGGCGGAGCGTGTGTTTTCAGGTCCGCGAAGTAGTCCGAGCTCGTCTTCAAATTCGCGACACCACTGAATAGGTCCGCCACACGGGGAGCGGACAACGCACCGATTCATGGCCGACGCTCCGGGTCCAGCCTCAAGACGCGAGTCTGGCCTCTTCGCAGCAAAAGGCGAATCCGAGGGCCGTGGCCCACCACTCGCCCGGTCTGCAGGTCGACGACCGGCCGCTCGGCTCGAACGTCAAGCTCCACTGGTCCGTCGTGAGCGCCGTGTAGGACGACGAACGGACCGTTCGCGTAGACGTTGCAGTCCGTTTCAGTCCATAGGTGAACTCCGGCGCGTCGGGCGGCCAAGCGAAGCAGCTGGCTGGTCAGTCCGGGCGGTCCGACAAACAGTGAGTCGCCCGTCGGGGTGTGGCGGAGCGCGACGGCGGGTGAGCCGTCCGGGTAGGTGGCGAGCGTCTCGCTGGGTCGAGCGTCCACGGCGGCAAAAAGCGGCTCCACCGGCGCCTTCACACCAAAACCTTCGGTCAGCCCCAGCCGACGGCCCAGCTCGGTCGGCTCAGCCCAGGCCTGTGCTTGCCGAGTGCGTTCCAGGCGAAAGCCCGTCAGTTCGTGCGGGCCGTCGGACGAGACGCCGTTTGGCTCTTGGTAGCCCGGCGCGTAGCACCACACCTTGACCGCTCCGTCGGTTGCCTTCAGCAGCCGCCGACGTTGCTGCGGCGACAAACACCACGCAGTCAGGAACACGTACAGCCTGGCGTGCACTCGGCCGGACTCGACGTCGTCTTGCAAGTACTGACCGTACGGAGTTCCCATTCGCCCGAAGGCTTTGCGCACCTCGTACACCGCCGGACGCGTCAGCCGGTCGCCACCGGCCGCCACGCGCAGCAGGCTGGTCTCGTCGACGACAGCCGCCACTTCGGGCCTGAACGCACGAGGCGCTTTCAGCAACCGCTCGTCCAGCGGCTTGAGCTGTTCCAGTACCGACCACAGCCGCGGGTCGTCGAACCAGCCGGTCGCTCCCAAGTCCATCCACCACGTGCCGAAGTTGCGCAGAGCGCACTGGCCGGTGTTGCGCAAAAGGAGCTGCCGGGTTTCTTCCAGCGTCTCGGCACCGGCGTTCCAACCGGGGAAACGGCCCGAGGCCAAGTACGTGCGGGTGTCGTCTTCAAACAACCACATTTTGCCCGCCAACGCCACGCTCTCGGCCGCCGTCATGGCCGGCGCGCTGCCGCCGAGTTGGCGGTCGAAGTAGGAAATGGGCGAGCAAAGCACGTCCATGTCGGGCGACTGCAGTACCCGCCGCAACGCGTAGTGACCCGAAGTCGCCGGTCCGTTCCGGATGACTCCGAATTCGAACACGTACCCGTAGAAAAAGACGACCAGCTTCTTCCCGCTCGTAGCTCGGCGCACCACCCGAGCGAACTGGCAGACGCAGTCGGCCATCATCTGTTGCTGGAAGCGGGCGAAGTCAATGAGCGGTCGTTCGCGGACTGGGTCGCGCAGCAGGCCGGCCGGAGCCGCTCGCCGCGTCTCCGGTGACGGAACCCCCGCCGTCGCACACCGAGCCGCCGGGTCGTTCCACGCCGCTTGCAGGGCCGAGTCCGAACCGTACTGCTGTGCCAACCACCGCCGCCACGCCGCGACCGAAGCCTTCGAGTAGCCGTTGAGCGGGGACCGCCACGTGTCTTGGTAAAACCACTCGCCCGTGTTTTGGCCGCAGGGGTGGTAGCCGGCCATGTGAGGCCCAAACGTTTGCTCCAGGTGTCGGACCAGCGCCTCCAGACGCTGCGAAGCGTCGCGGCGGTAGCGCGGCGAGGCCACGACGGCCGGACGGCGTGTTTGGCCCGGACGGTCCCAGAGCATGACGTCGTCGGGGTGAGCGTCGAGCCACCAGTGCGGCGGGTCCATCGGAATGCGAGGGAGCAGCAACGCCTTCGGGTTCGCTTCCAGAACCTGACGACACCGCCGGTCGACCTCGGACCAGTCGACTGCCCCTCCCGGCTCGGGCCAAGGCATGGGCACCGGAAAACTGACCAGGTTCACGCCCACGTCAGCGGCCAGCTTGATTTGTGATTCGAAGTGACCGGGCGGGCCGCCCAGCAGCACAAACCGCTTGCCCGGACGGTAGAAGGCCACGGTCAGGGGCCGAGCCGGCTCGGCCCGAGCCCAAAAACGGACCCGGTACCGGTGTCCTTTCCGCAGCGACAGGTTCGGCACGTGGTAAATGTGGAAGTCGGGCCATTGCCCGTCCGCAGGCTGGCTGATTCGAATGCGGAGAGCAGCCGAACCGCCCTGCCCCGCCCCGTCGACCACGTCGACCCGCCCCACGGTGTTTCGTTCGCCCGGCGGCCACACGCGCCACTGGCTTTCGAAGTCGCGACGGCCGCGCTCGAACCTGCAAACTGGCAGAACGTCGCGGTTGTCGGTCAGGTCGACCACGCGGATTTCGTCCAGCCAGACGACGCCCGCCGTGTGCCCAAACCGAAAGTGCATTGTGGCCTGCGTCGGCTCGTCTTCGGCCGCGGTAAACTCAAAGACGTGCGGCTGACCCTCCGGACCGACACGCACACGACCGGGAGCCGGGGCTCCCCAGAAAATGCGAGCCCGCACCGGACGGCCGTCGACAACAAGCTGTGGCACGCCCTCGGCGACCCGCACCCGAACCGTGTCGGCGGTTTGAGCCACGTCGACGCCGAGAGCGTGCCAGCCAACCAATACGACGACAAGACGCAACCACGTCGATTTTGGAAGGGTCACCACTGGTCACACCGTGCTGCTGCGCGGAGAGTCCCGCGTCCCGAATTCCGAATTCCGAACCCCGAATCCCGAACCAACCTCCGGCGGGCGCCCACGACGGAGCGTGGCCCTCCGGCGGCCACAATGGAGCGTGGCCGTCCGGCACACGGAAAACGCATTTCGACGCGTCCGTGTCGGAGGGAAGCGGTCCCTCGCGTCCCGCACGTCATCGCAAACCGTAGGGGCACCCCTTGCGGTCGCCCCCGTGTGAATGCCACGGCGTTTGGGGCAGGCACAAGGCCTGCCCCTACGGGTGGCGTTGGCGTCACCGACAAACCGTACGGGCAACCCGTGTGGGTGCCTGCGTGTTGGTTGTCACCGCGTTTGGGCGGCCACAAGGGCCGCTCCTACGGTTCGGACACGGTCCGCCCGCGGTGTCCCTCGCCTCAGCGTCCCGCGTCCCGAACCACCGCGGCTACTCCGCCTCCAGCGCCGGACCGCTTTGTCGGCGGACCGCCAGCCGCCGGTCCAGCCGCTTGGCCACCGCTCGGCCGATTCGGTCCGCGGCAATGGCGACCGCCCCCAGCAGTTCGGCGTGAGACGACTCGGCCGCCAGCTCGCCCAACCGGTCCAACTTCACCAGAATCTTGCACCGTTTGTCGACGCCGCCGCGAGGCCCGTTGACGTCTTCGACCATGGCGTCGACGTGGCTAATGCGTGACTCGAACCGACCCAGTGCGAACAGGATTCGCCGCTCGATCATTTCCCGAGCGGCCTCCCCCAGCCGCACACCGCGTGAGTTGATCTCCAGTCTCATTGAGCTCCGCCTTTGAAGAAGTCCGACCTGAACTGACGGGGTTGCAAGAAGGGCCGGGCCGCCTCCGGACGACCCCACACTTCCGGGGCACTCCACGCCCACCCCTTCCATCTTACCCGACAGTTCGGCTCTTCGCACGCCTCGGACCAAAACCCACCTCGCCAGTGGCGGCTCACGCCGCGGAGGCGGCTGGCTGACCCGTGGCCGCCCGACCACCGCCGGCTCGCTGGCAATGTCGGTCTTGCCCAAGTATGCTGCAGGTGCGTCCGGCCGGTGGACGCCCGGGGAGCGGGTCCGGCCGGGGTGGCGGACGCACCAAGCACCAAGCACAAACGAGGAACCCACGGCCATGAGGACGCGGACCTTTGTCTTGGCCAGTCTTGTGACCGGCTGTTTGTGGAGCCGTTCGTTGGTCGTCGGAGCGTGGGCCGCTGTCTCACCGACGCCCGAAGCGGTGGCCGTTCAGATTCTGCGTGCTACCGGTGTCCGAGGCGGGCTGGTGGTGCACGTCGGGTGCGTGGACGGCCGGCTGACAGCGGCGCTGCGAGCTACCGACTCGTTCGTCGTGCAAGGATTGGTCACCGACCCGAAGCGGCTGGAACCGGCTCGGCAGTACGTCAAGAGCCGCGGTCTGTACGGACCGGTGTCTGTGGAGCTGCTGACGGGCCGTCGGCTGCCCTACGCCGACGACCTGGTCCGGTTGCTGGTGGTCAGTCAGCCGGAAGCGGTCGAGCCGGACGAATGCCTGCGTGTGCTGGCGCCGGGTGGAGTGGCCTACGTGCGTCAGGCCGACGGCTGGAAGAAAGTGGTCAAGCCCTGGCCGGACGACCTGGACGGCTGGACTCATTGGATGCACGGCCCCGACAACAACGCCGTCGCGCACGACCGGCGGGTCGCTCCGCCGACCCGCTTGCAGTGGAAGGCCGAGCCACTGTGGGGCCGGAGTCACAACGGCGTGCCGTCCACTGTGGTGCTGGTGTTGTCCGCCGGCGGGCGGCTGTTTAGCGTCCTCGACGAAGGGCTGACCGGACAGGCGGGACTGCCCGAGCTCTGGACGTTGGTCGCTCGGGACGCGTTCAGCGGCGTGCTCTTGTGGAAACGGCGTCTGCCCCGACGGCCGCCGCAGCGCGGTCTGGTGGCGTCGCAGGACCGGCTTTACGGCTTGGTGGACTCGTCACGAGCGGTCGTCGTGCTGGACGCGGCGACGGGCGAGCGTCTGCAGACGTTCGAATCCACCCGCGGAACCCGCGAGCTCGTGTTGACCGACTGGGGCTTGCTAGTCTGCGTGGTCGGCGGCAGTCTGGGCCGGGCCTCACGTCGAGGCGACAGGCCGTCGCCGGGAAAGCTGGTCGCCGTGGAAGCTCGCACCGGACGGCTCGCGTGGACGGCCGAAATCGACGGCCTGACCAGCGGGTCGCTTGCGGCCAGCGACGGACGCGTGTGCTTCCACGACGGACGGCACGTGGTCTGTCTGGACGGCCAGACCGGCCGGCGGCTTTGGACGACGCAGGAGCCGACCAGGCAATTGGTCTGGCCACTTTTCCTCTACCGGGGAACGGTGGTGGTGCCGGCCAGCGGAGGCCTGCGCGTGTTTGCGCTGGACGACGGCCGACTGCTTTGGACCGGCCCGTCCGTCCACAAGCGGCTGGGCGTGTTCGGTGCCAACGGGTTGGTGTGGGTCAGCCGGCTGCAGGAGGAAGGCGGTCGGACGTTCCTGTGGACGCCGGGCCTGCTGGAGGTGCAAGGCTTCGACCCGCGAACCGGCCAGCTCAAGAAAAAACTGTCGCTGCGGAACCTGATCACCCCCGGCCACCACATTCGCTGCTACCCGGCCAAGTGCACGGACCGGTTCCTGGTGTTGCCGAAGCGGGGAGCGGAGTACGTGGACCTGGTCGGCCACCAACACATGCGAAACAACTGGTTCCGGCCAGCCTGCCGACACGGGCTCGTCTTGGCCAACGGCTTGACCTACTCGCCGCCGCACGTCTGCTTTTGCTACCGCGGCGTGCTGCTGAGCGGCTTTCTGGCTCTGGCGGGCGACGCGGACCGGCCCGAGCGCACGGTTGAGGTCGACCCGACGGGCCGCTTGGTCCGCGGGCCGGCCTTCGGCGACTTCAGCGAAAAGGCGGCTCCCGCCGACAAACCCACGCCCAACGACTGGCCCATGTACCGGCACGACGAACGACGCAGCGGGCGGGCCGGGTGTGAAGTGCCGGTGCGGCTGGAGCGGCTGTGGCAAACAGACGTGGGCGGCCAGCTGACTCAGCCGGTCGTCGCTGAGGGGCGGCTGGTCGTCGCCGACAAAGACGCTCACACCGTCCTGTGCCTGGACGCCGCGACGGGCCGGACGGTGTGGAGCTTCACGGCGGGAGCTCGCGTCGACAGCTCGCCCACCTTGCACCGCGGCCGCGTCCTGTTCGGCTCGACCGACGGCTGGCTGTACTGTCTGCGTCTCACCGACGGAGCGTTGGTGTGGCGGTTCCGAGCCGCTCCGCAAGAGCGACGGGTGGTCGTGTTCGACCAACTGGAGTCGCCTTGGCCGGTGCACGGCAGCGTGCTGGTCAAGGACGACGTCGTCTACGCCACGGCCGGCCGGTCGTCGTTTCTGGACGGCGGCATTTGGGTGTACGGGTTGAGCGTCGAGACGGGCGAGGTGCTCTACCAGACGCACTTGCAGGGCCCGTGGCCGGACGTCACGCGGCAGCCGGGCCGGCCCTTCGACATGGAAGGAGCTCAGTCGGACCTGCTCGTCACCGACGGCCAAGACCTTTACCTGGGCCAACTGCGGTTCAACACCAGTCTGGCCCGTTTGGAAGCCCCGCGAATCACCAAGCTGGGCGACCGCAAAGTCGGCTTGCATTTGATGTCCAACGCGGGCTTCCTGGACACCACCTGGTACGACCGGAACTTCTGGATGTACAGCCGACGCTGGCCGGGCTACTACTTCGGCTACAACGCTCCGAAAACCGGTCAGATTCTGGTCTTCGACGAAACCACGACCTACGGCTTGCACGTGTTCGACACGCGCCAGGGCCACGCCCCGCGCTTTTGGCCGGGCCGGGACGGCTACCAGTTGTTCGCAGACTGGAACGAGAACGAACCGGTCTTGCCGCCGACTGAAATCGGACGCGAAAAGGGCGACGGCTACCACCGGTCGCTGCCGCCGAAGTGGATTGTGCGAGTGCCGGTCCGAATGAAGGCGCTGGTTCTGGCCGGCGACTTGCTGTTCGGTGCCGGGCCGCCAGACGTCGTGCCCCAAGACGACCCCATGGCCGCGTTCGAAGGCCGACTGGGAGCCAGGCTGTGGGTCGTGTCGACACGCGACGGCCGAAAGTTGGCCGAGTACGAACTGGAACGGCCGCCGGTCTTCGACGGTTTGATTGCCGCCGGCGGCCGACTGTACGTCGCGCTGGACAACGGCCGCCTGGTGTGTTTGGGCGCGGCCGACTGACCGGCGCGGGACGCGCGGGTGGAAGGCCCGGGGACGCGCGAGCGACCGCGCCGCTCCGCGGCACTGGAGGGCCACGCACGCGCCGCCGCGGCTCAGGGGCCAAAACCAAGCACAGGCAACCACGCACACGAAAAACCAAACGGGCAACCAGAAGCTGAAAGCCCGGAAAACGAAAGAAAACAACGCAAGCGGGCCTGCGTCGCGTAGCGACGCCCTGCCGGTAGCCCGGCAATTCATTGCCGGGGTAAGGGAACCGAATGCCGTGCCTGCCCGTCGCGTAGCGACGGGGTGAATTGGGCTTGCGCGGTGGCCGGACGGTGAGACGGGGCACCGGCCCGACGGTTAAACGGGGCCCGGCCGCCGTGCGCCGGCCGAACGCACAGGCGGCTCACCGCGTCGCTACGCGACGCGTGGGTCTCGCCGGCGCCGACCGACCGGGCGTTGAAACGCCCGGCTACCGGCAGCCGGTCGCTCCGCGACCGGAACGCACACTGACGCGTGCTGCGTTGAGTCCGCGGGTCGGTGCGTCCGCAAATTCAAGACGCCGGACGCAACACGCCGTCTCAAAAGAACGGCGCGGCCAGCAAGCAGCCGACAAGAAAGAAGGGTCTAGCCAAGGGCTCCGCCCTTGTTGTCCCTACGAGGACGCGCTTTGGAGTGCGGT
>CAYSAG010000250.1:0-7694 GCA_964428935.1 uncultured Planctomycetaceae bacterium
AGTCCTTCGACCGTTTGGTACAGAATCCTTGCTCCGCCGAGCACAGCCGCCCACAGGGCCAGGCGAAAACCGAGGAACGTCTGGTACTGCAGCCAAGTCGGGTCGCCAATCAGTCCGAGCACGACGTCGGCCAGCAGGAGCAGGCCGACCAGACCGGTCAGCAGGTAAACGGGCGCCGACTGGTAGTGGAAGCTGCGACGTGGAGCGGGGCCTGCGGAAGCTTCCACGTCGACGGGCAGGAATTCACGCGCCGACTCCGGAACGTAGTGCATGGTGAGCTGCAGGTCGTGTGTGCGGGTGAGCTTCTTGGTTGGCGTCGGTCGGCAGACCGTCGAAAGGGCCGCGCGTGCCGCGGCGCAGACCGCGTCTGCTGTCCGACCGGCCGGAAAAAAACGAGAACTCTTCGCCGCGAAAACCCGGCCGCTCCCGAAACCAGCGGTCGGTTCGTCCTGGCGGCTCGAAGCAGCGGTGTTTCCTGGCTGGCCGCGCCGACCCGGCACGCCAGCCGCGCCCGTCCGTGCGCCAGCCCTCCTTCCCGCTCGACAGCCACTCCCTGCCGAGCTTTCATGCTAACCCACCCGGCCCCCTGTTTCTAGAGACGGCTCGCCCGTTCTTGCCCCGAACGGCTCGACGCTCTCGCGCCCAGAAGAGCTCGACACCCTCACTCGCAAAAAGAAAAACGCGGCAGCCGTCAAGCCGGCCGCCGCAAACGTAAGTCTCTCCACGGACCGAAAGCCGTTGCCGACGGAACCGTCCGCACCCCGCAGCCGGCTCCCCGACCTTCAGCCTTCGACGAGCCAGAAACCCCGGCTCAGTCCTTGTACTGCGACTGGAAGAATTCCTTCGCCTGCTCCGGGTCGGGCTTAATGGTCGGGGCTCCCTCGTGCCAGTTCGCCGGGCACACTTCCCCGTGCTGCTCGAAGTACTGCAACGCCTTGACCATTCGCAGCGCCTCGTCCACGCTCCGGCCCAGCGGCAGGTCGTTGACCACCTGGTGACGAACGACGCCTTCCTTGTCAATCAGGAACAGTCCGCGGTAGGCCACGCCCATGGGGGCGAGCACGTCGTAGGCCTGGGAAATTTCCTTCGTCAAGTCGGCGATTAACGGGTACTCGACCTTCCCAATTCCGCCTTCCGATCGCGGTGTGTTTCGCCACGCCAAGTGCGTGTACTGGCTGTCAATCGACACGCCCAGAATTTCCACGTTCAGGTCTTTGAACTCCTGAGCCCGGTCCGAGAAGGCAATGATTTCCGTCGGGCAGACAAACGTGAAGTCCAACGGCCAGAAGAACAGCAGCACGTACTTGCCGCGGTAGTCGGAGAGCTTGATTTCCTTGAACGACCCGTCGGGCATGACGGCTGTGGCGGTGAAGTCGGGAGCTTCTTTCCCTACGAGCACACTCATGGCTGCCTCCTCTTTCTCTCACTTCTGCTGTTGAAAACCTCGCGGGTTGGAACGGCGAGGAACGGACCACAAGAGCACACGCAGTGCCTTGCAGCCGAGAGCCCCGAGCGCACGTACGACTCCTCCCAACAAAACGCTCGGAACCGTCACCAACCCTTCCGAAACAAACGGTGACTGAATCGACCGTGAATTCCTGGCTGAAAATTCGGTCGGACGGACTGACGAAGTGGCGTTCGACGTGCGTACGCCTGACAACCACAGGTCGTTGGGCGACAGGTTAGCGAGCGGCCGGAGCGTTTTGCAAGCCACAGCGGCAAGTTTAAGCAAGGAAAAGACTTAAGTTGTCAAAACTTGTCGGGTTTCCTCGGTTCCGCCGGTCGGTGTCCACGCTGGCTGCGTCGGCCCCCGACGGTCGGTCGGTCCCTTTCGTTGCGGAGCTTGACAGAAGGCGGTAGTTTGGGCGACGAAGCCTTCTCGACCGGCACAGAGAAGGCCGGCAATGGGAACTGACGCGGGACTGGGCTGGTCGTCGTCGCGCAGAGCGTTGCGTCGAGGGGTGTCCGGCTCGTGGGGGGGCCGGCGGACCGAGCGACGAACGGTCGGCGTCTGTCGTGTAGCAGGAGCGAGTGCAGTGAAAGCTTTGTCGTTTCGGCTCGTCTTTGTCGTGGCTGCCGCAGCGGCGGCCTTCTGTTCGGACGGGAGTTTTTCTGGCGGCACAGCGTCGGCCGCCGAACGACCGAACATTTTAATCATTGTTGCCGACGACATGGGC
Source organism: uncultured Planctomycetaceae bacterium (assembly GCA_964428935.1). GTDB lineage: Bacteria > Planctomycetota > Planctomycetia > Planctomycetales > Planctomycetaceae > JAADHY01. The sequence goes on from CAYSAG010000250.1 coordinate 2,178, forward strand.
TTCTCCGACGCCCAGTGCTACGGGGGCGACGTGTCGACCCCGAACCTGAACCAACTGGCTGCGGAGGGACTTCGCTACACCCAGTTTTACAACACCAGCCGCTGCTGGACGACGCGTGTGTCGCTGTTGACCGGTCTTTACCACCACTTGGCCGAGTCGATTCACATGGGACGCCGTCACGACCTGGCGACTCGACTGTTGCCCGAGCTGCTTCGGCCTTTGGGCTACCGCTGCTACCACTCCGGCAAGTGGCACGTGCGCGGAACCAAGCCCACCCGCCGAGGCTTCGACCGCTCGTTCCTCATTGCCGACCACAACCGTTTCTTCTACCCCAAGCGACTGTTTGAAGACGACCAGCCTTTGCCTCCGGTTCCGCCCGGCAGCGGCTACTACCTGACCACCGACATTGCCGAGCACGCCATTCGGTACCTTCGCGAGCACGCCGCTCACCACGCCGACCGACCGTTCTTCCTCTACCTGGCCTTCACCAGTCCGCACTTCCCGCTTCAGGCTCCGCAGCAAGACATCGACGTCTACCGCAACCGCTACGTGGACGGCTGGGACGTGGTCCGGCAGCGCCGCTACCAGCGGCAAAAGGAAATGGGCCTAGTGAACTGTCCCCTGTCACCACGCGACCCGAAAACCATTCCGCCGTGGAACTTTCCCGAGGAAGAACTGCAACGGCAAATCGGTCCGGGCGAGGTGGGCTACGCAGTGGCCTGGGACAGTCTGACCGACGAACAGAAGCGGTTTCAGTCAATCAAAATGGCCATTCACGCGGCCATGATTCACCGAATGGACCGAGAAATTGGTCGAGTCATTCAGCAAATTCGGTCAATGGGCCAGTGGGACAACACGCTGTGTTTGTTCTTGTCGGACAACGGGGCCAGCGCCGAGCAAATCATTCGCGGCGACGGACACGACCCAACCGCCCCGCCCGGCTCCGGCAAGACCTTCCTGTGCCTGGGACCAGGGTGGTCCACGGCCGCCAACACACCGTTTCGTCTTCACAAGTCGTGGGTCCACGAGGGGGGAATCGCCACGCCGCTCATTGTGCGGTACCCGGCTCGAATTCGCGACCACGGTCGACTGCGTCACGCCGTCGGGCACGTCATTGACATTGTGCCGACCATTGCCGAACTGACCGGAGCGACGTGGCCGGAGCGGGTCGACGGCAAGCCGGTGGTTCGGCCTCACGGCGTTTCGCTCTTGCGAACGTTCGAGCGGGACGAGCCGGTGCAGCGGGAGTTCCTGTTTTGGGAACACATTGGCAACCGGGCTCTGCGAGTCGGCAACTGGAAACTGGTCGCGAAGAAGGACGGCCCGTGGGAACTGTACGACATGAGCCGGGCCGTAGCGAAACACACAACTTGGCCGACCGATTCCCCGAACGGGTGCAGGCCATGGCCGCAAAGTGGGAGCAGGTCTACAAGCAGCTCGCTCCGCCCCAACACGCCGGCCGAAAGCGAAAGGCGGCCGGCTCGGCCCGACGGGGCACCGAAGCTCGGAAGTCCGCTTCCCGGGCGAGCGGCCGGCAACCGAGCGGCCGGTGACGGTTGGCCCGGCCGGGCAGCCGCGTCCCGTTCCCAACGAGCTGAGGGCGTCCGGGAATTCATCCGCGTTTTTCCAGCGAATCGCGGGTTTTGGAGCGACCGGACGCGTCTTTCTGAGCTGGCCTCAAGACACGAACCGTCAGCGGCCACGACGAAGCGTGGCCCTCCCATTCCCGGACACCCTCAACGAGCTCGGTCGCCAACCACCGCCCTTTTCCCCAGCGGAGGCTTCCGCCGTTGTTCGGCTTTCGCCAGAATGGTCGCTCTTTCGCTTGGAGCAGTGGACCGAGCGCCGTTCGGTCGGCTCAACGGCCGCCCGGTGAAGGCCCTCGCTGGGTCCAGGTCCTTCAGGCTCAGTCGCTGACCCATTAGCTGCAACGTGGACGAAACCATGGCACTGGTCAACGAGCACTTCTTGAAGCTGAAAGCCGGCTACTTGTTTCCCGAAATTGCTCGGCGGGTCAACGCGTTCTGTGACGCTCACCCCGACGCCCGGGTCATTCGCTTGGGCATTGGCGACGTGACCGAGCCGCTGCCGCCGGCGGTGGTCGAAGCCATGCACCGAGCGGTGGACGAAATGGCTCGGCGGGAAACGTTTCGCGGTTACGGACCGGAGCAGGGGTACGAGTGGCTGCGGTCGGCCATTGTCGAGAACGAATTCCGCCCTCGCGGCGTGGACATTTCGCCCGACGAGGTGTTCGTGTCGGACGGAGCCAAATGCGACACCGGCAACATTTTGGACATTTTCGGCTTGGACAACGTCGTCGCCGTCATTGACCCGGTCTACCCGGTGTACGTCGACACGAACGTCATGGCTGGTCGGACCGGGCCGGCCGACGAGTCGGGACGTTACGAGGGCTTGGTCTACGTTCCCATTACGGAAGAGAACGAATTTGTTCCGGCCGTGCCGGACCGTCCCGTCGATTTGATTTACCTGTGCTACCCGAACAACCCGACGGGAACGGTGGCCACGCGCGAGACGCTGCAGCGCTGGGTCGACTACGCTCGCTCGCACGACGCCGTCATTCTGTTCGACGCCGCTTACGAGGCGTACATTACCGAGCCGGACATTCCGCACTCCATTTACGAAATCGAAGGGGCTCGCGACGTCGCCATTGAGTTTCGCAGTTTCAGCAAGAACGTCGGCTTCACAGGCACTCGGTGCGCCTTCACGGTCGTGCCGCGCTCGGTGACGGGCCGAACGTCGAGCGGCGAGCGGGTGGAGCTGCACCGATTGTGGAACCGCCGGCAGTCGACCAAGTTCAACGGAGTGGCGTACATTGTGCAGCGCGGAGCGGAGGCGGCGTACTCGCCCGAGGGGAAGCGGCAGGTCCGGCAACTGGTGGATTTTTACCTCGAAAACGCGCGGCTGCTCCGTGAGGGGTTGCAGCAAGCCGGCTTTCGAGTCTACGGCGGTGTGAACGCTCCGTACGTCTGGCTGAAGACCCCCAACGGGCTGAGCAGTTGGGACTTTTTCGACCTGTTGCTCGAACAGGCCCACTTGGTCGGCACGCCGGGCAGCGGGTTCGGCTCGGCGGGCGAAGGCTACTTCCGGCTGAGCGCGTTCAACTCGCGCGAGAACGTCGAGGAGGCGGTCGACCGAATCAAGCGCTTGCAAGTGTAGACGCCGACGAGGGCGAGGGCGGTCGAAAAAAGCCAGGCTTGTCGACTCCGGCCGTGGAAACGGCTGCTGGCGAGCAAAGGTGCCAGCGGCCTGTCCAAACGACTCGCTGTCAGTGGTCGGAGCCGCGGCGAGCTCGAGGCGGCTGGTGTCCTTTGCCACTTGTGTTCGACGAGCGGACGAATGAGTCTGGACACAACGGACAACGCGGCTTGTGCGAAGGCGGCCGACGCGGCGGAACGGTCGAGCGGCCGGGTGGACGCCAGTGCGCTGGGCACGGTGTGCTGTTTGCTGTCGGCGGTGTGCTACACCGGAGCGAATATTTGCTTGCGGCAACTGGCCGCGTTGGGCGCCGACGAGCTGTGGGCCATTTGCATGAAAGAGCTGGTGACGGTAGTCACGGTCGGGCCGTGGCTGGTGTGGAGACGGGCGCAGGGGCAACGCTTCGCCGTACCTCCCGCCACGCTCTGGCTGCTCATTGGCGTGGCTCTGGCGACCGAGCTGATTGGCAATGTGGGCGTGCAGTGGGCCTTCGGCGTGGTCGGCCTTTCGGTGACCGTTCCGTTGATTTTCGGCGTCATGTTGACGGCCAGCGGGCTGCTGGGGTGGGTGTGGTTGGGCGAGCGGGTTGGCGCGCGGGCAGCGGCCGCCATTGTGCTCATTACCCTGGCGATTGTGTTTCTGAGCCGCGGAGCCGAGACCGTTTCGCAGTCGGTCACGCACGGGTCGGTCCGTCCGCTGCTGGTCTTTCTGGGCGTTTTGGCCGCGTGTGTCGGGGGAGTGGTTTACGCCGGTCTGAGCACGACCATCCGCAGCCCCGCGGTGTCGTCGCTGCCGGCGCCGTTGGTCGTCTTCGTGGTGACGGCCACGGGCGTGGTGAGCTTGGGAAGTTTGAGCGTTTTGCGCCTGGGTCCGAACGCATTACTCCACACACCTCTCGAACAGCTCGGCTGGATGCTCGCTTCCGGCAGCTTCAACGTGGTCGGGTTTCTGCTCATTACCAAAGGGCTGCAGTTGACGACGGTGGTCCGAGCCAACCTGCTCAACACCACGCAGGTCGCTCTGGCGGCCGTTGCGGGAGTCTTGCTGTTCGGCGAGACCGTGTCGACCTGGTTGCTCTTGGGACTGGGCCTGACTCTGGTTGGAATCGCTCTGATTAGTCAGGCTGGTTCCAACTGAACGGCTGAGTTCGACGGCCGTGTTCTCGCGCGGGCGGCGACCGTTCCAGAAGCGAGCTTTCGGGGGACGCGTTTCGAGACTCGAGCCGCAGTCCGCCGCGTGCGAGTTTCAACCTTCGACGACGCCCGGCCGCGACTCCTCGCCGTGTGACCGACGGCGGAACCACCACACTTCGCCCTTCTGCAGCACCGCGCCCGACAGTCCGGCAACCGTGTCGTGGCGGGTGACGAGAAAGCGACTGAGCGACGGGACCGGCTCGGCCGACCAGCCCTCGCTGCGCCAAAGCCACTGCGAGCCGAACTGGCCGGCCAGACGGGCTCCCAGCACGACGTAGTGACACACGCTGGGGAAGGACAGGACCTGGCGGTCCACCTCCGAGTCGACCGGCACAAAGACCGCCAGCACCGTTTTCGGACGAAAACGGGCCAGCGCGGTTGCGGCGTCCATCGCCAGCACGCGCGGACCGGGCCCGTGTTGGGCGGCCTCGGTGGGCCGGACGTCCGTCGGCACGACCTCCACACCCGCCTCGGTCAACGCGCGGGCCAGCTCGCCGTTGCCGGCGCAGACCTCAACCACCGGACCGCTGGTGTACCGACGCAAGAAGACTGCCAATTCCTGCACGAACTCGAGGTTCAGCGCGACGAACACCCCGCGCTGCTCGCACACCGACAACCAACCTTCGGACTGCTCCGCCTTCAGCACGCAGTCCAGAACGTCGGCAAATCGGGGAAGCGTTTTCCAACGGGCGTTGTGTTCCACGGTTCGTCCCACTCGAGCCGTTGCAGCCCGCGGCCGGCGGCTTGGCCTGGGCGACCGGCGGTCGAGGTGGTTGCCGTCCGAGTGGCCGCGTCCCTGCGGGCCCCAAGGCTTTCAGGTTAGTCGCCTTCTTCCGACGCGCCTGTGGTCAGTCGGTCGACCGACGCAGTCATGAACTCTTTGTGACGGTCACCCACCCAGTACCGCTCGCCAGCCAGGCACCAAATGAAGTGCAACTCCTCCTCCTGACTGAAGACCGGGTGGTAGTTGAGCACGGGAATGGTCGCGGCGTCCAGCGGCCCCACGCTGTAGACGAACGTCTTGGTTTTCTCGTCCGCGTAGACTTCGATGGCTCCGTGGCCGCGAGTGAAAATGTAGACCTCCTCTTGGTCGGTGTGGTTGTGAGGT
>CAYSAG010000251.1:0-7686 GCA_964428935.1 uncultured Planctomycetaceae bacterium
GAGACAGTTCGCCACAGTCGACTGAGTCCCAACTTTTCGGCGTGACACAGCACTACTTGCCACCCCGGACTTGGCAGCGGTCTACCTTGCAACGCTCACAACCGCTGCGTCACGCTCACCACCCACAACCCTTCGTGCCAGCACGACTGTGCGGACCGAAAGACCAGGCGCCGGTTTTTCCGGTTCGGACCGCCAACGCTGTTCGCCGGTCAAGGCAACGCCAGCCCGCTCCCGATTACTCCCACAGCGGTCCGGTCTGCGCACAAGGACGCTCGGACTGTGCCTGCTGCCGGCCGCGCTGCGCTGGCAGTGGCCGACGGGTTGGCGCGTGGATTGGCCAGCGCAAACGTCGTCGCCGGACTTTGAAAAAGAGTCTCACTTCGCAAGCGGACACGTCCCGAAGGCACACCGAACAGAACGACGGGAGAGGTAGAAGGCCATGTTGCGAGCGACCTTCTTTGCAATTGGGCTTTTCGTGGCACTGTGGGGAGTGTCGTTCCTGTTCATTGACAAGGTCGTGTTGACGAAGAAGGCCGAGCCGACTCGCGAGGCCGGCTTCCGTGGCATGTTCACGGCCGTGAACGCTCAGCAGCAGCGAATCATTGACCCGCCGGACTGGGTGGCCTTCAGCCTGATGTCCGTCGGCTCGGTGACCATGCTCTACTCAGTCGCACTGCCGAAGAAGGGCTAAACGCTTCTGTTCGAGTTCGAGCGAAACGGCTCGTCCGCGCTCCCCTCGCTCCGGCCCAGGCAAAAGGCTCAGCAGCCGAGCGGCTCAACCGGTTCGCTTCGGCGGAAGCCGCTGTCGGGCCCGGCTGGCCTGCAGCGGCACGGGCCCAAGACGGGCGCTTGGGTCGCTCGACGCGTGCCCGCTGAGCCACCGGGGTCTTTTCACGGCGTCCGGTGGCCGAGCCGCTGCTTCGCAAGAGCTTCCACGCAGCGGTCGGGCTCGCCAGGCAAAGAGTTCTCGACGCGCAAAGAAAAAGGCGAAGAGGGCGGTTACCCTCTTCGCCGTCCTCCCGACGGTCGACGTCAGTGCGACGTCGTCGCACAGGTCAGCCCGTAGTCTTCGGCAATGAACTTCGTTTGGTCCACGCAGCTCATTTGCCGCGAAATGAACTGGTCGACGTCGTCCGGCATTCCGTCCAGCTCGGCCAGCATGGAGTCCACCCACGGCAGTTCGTTTTCCGCAATTTTCAACTGGCCGCTGCGCCGGCCCTCCTGCAGCAGCTCAATGGCCGTGCGAGCGGCCGCCTTTCCGGCGGTGTAGTGGTCGGGCGCTTGAACAATGGCCCGAGCGATTCGAACGGCCGACTCCGGCGTCAGCACCCAAGCCTGTGGGTCGTGACTCGCGTCCGAACGCACCAGCCAATTGCGCAGTTGTCGAGCCGCCTCCGGGCCCTCGGCTGCAGCCTGGTTCAACAAGCGACAGTCGTAGACCAACGACTCCAAGAAGCACGTGGGAGCCATTCCGCCCAGCAGCTTGACGTTTTGCACCGACTCGTTCGACCACGTGTCGCAAGCGGCCGCGGCCACGTTTCCCAACGGCGACAGGTGCGCGCAGGTGGCGGACTTGCCTTCGTGAGCCATTGGGTAGCCCGTAATGGCCTTCAAAATGATGTTCTCGTAACCGCAGTCCTTGCCCGGTCCGACCGCGCCGCACTCGTAAGCCACCAACGACCGGACGGCACTGACCGCTCGAACGACCGCCGCAAACACCCGGGGAATCAACCGCTGCTCAGCCAAGACCATGGCCGTGTTGGCGAAGCCGCAGGCCGTGTCTCCGGCACACACCGCTCCGTGCTCCTCGGCCAGCTCGCTCAAACGTTGCCAAAGAAACTCCATGTCGCGGACGCCTAGGACGCACAGGGCAAAAAGGACGTTGGACAGGTCGCAGTAGGTCAAGGCTTCGTCGCACACTTCCTTGCCGCCGACCGACTCAATGCTCAGCAGCTCCGCCCCGGCTTTGGCACACCCTTCGAACGTCTGCAGCATGGCTTCCCACAACGGGCCGGAACGCATGCGTGGCGGACGCTCCATTTCGCGCACGTCGTTCGGCGTCACCCGCAGCACCGATTTCAGCCCGAACCGGCTCTCCGCCGCGGCCATTTCCTCCAGCAAAATCTCTGTAATTTCGACGGCCCACGCCGGGTTCTGGGTCATGGGCGGCAAGGTCTCGAATTCGACGACCAGCCCGGGAGCCTCCAGTTCCGCCGCCCGCTTCAGTGCGTCCTGGACCATTGACCGGTACTGCTGCCGAATTTCCGGCATGGTTTCCGACTGGACTAGCATGGGCGGCAGCGTGAAGTTCAATTCCGGCAGGACGAGTCCGCCACCAATGGACAGACCGCTGCGCGTCCGCAGTGGGTGGGGAGCGACTCCGAACAGCAGGTCGTCTGGGTCGGCAATGGCCAAAGACGAGTAGCGACGCATGACCGGTTTGTCCTCCCGTGTTTGACTGGGGTGTCAGCTCTTCAGCGTCTGGCTGTGTAGCCAGCGACGGGCCGCGGCCCACTCGGTCTTGCCACAGAACCGCGGCCAGTGCCCTCGGACTCGCCGCCGCGGCGACCTCGTCGCGCTTGAGCGTCGACAGTACTCTACCCGCTGCCCTTTGCCGACGTCTGGCACGTTCCGGCCCTGTTTTTGTACTTTCGTGCTCGACCCGTTCCGGCACTGCAGGCGTGCGTCCCGCCCTGCGTCGGCCGCTGCGACCCAGGTTCAACCGACCTCGCTCTGACGGCGCCGGTACCGTCCGGGCGTTTCGCCCATGACCCGGCGGAACGCTTTCGTGAAGTAGCTTTGGTCGGAGAAGCCGCACTCCAAAGCAATCAGCGACAGCGGCTTGTCGGTGCGCACCAGCAGCTCGGCCGCTCGTTGAACCCGCAGGCGCGTCAGGGCCTCGGTGAAGGTCAGGCCGGTGTAGCGTCGAAACTGGCGGGAGAAGTGAGACGGCGACAGGTGAGCCACTCGGGCGACTTGGTCCCGAGTCAGTCGTTCGGTGAAGTGTTGCTGCAGGTACTCGACGGCACGCGACAACAGGACGGCGTCGGTGGAGAAACGGTGAGCTTGCAGGCAGTCGAGAATTCGCTCCAGCGTTTGGTGGAGCCACGGGGCCAGTTGTTCCAACGTCTTGACCCGAGCCAGCTCGGAAATCGAGGCGAAGTTCGTTCCCAGCAACTGCTCGGGGTCGCCCCCGGCTTCGACCGCCGTGCGGCAAGCGGTGGCGACCAATTCCATGAAAAACGTTTTGGTCAGCTCGAACCGTTCTCCGGTGTGGAAGTGAATGGCAGCCAGCAACCGGTTCAAGACGGCTCGGGCCGCACCGCGGTCGCCGGCTCGAATGGCAGCAATCAACTCTGGCTCGTCGTTCAAGTACGCCTGTCGCAACTGGTAGCTGGAGGCGAGTTTGAGGTCGTGAATGGCTTCGGCTCGGAGCTGTTCGTGGCGACACTCGGCCCGACGCCGCTCCAGCAACGCGGCGTTGGTCAAGTTGTGCTCTTCGGCCAGCAGACGGAGGTCCGTGCAGGCACGCCGCGAGTCGAACAGGTTCGGTCCGGCCCGTCCCGACAGCACCCGCTCTTCCGGGACCTCGGCGACCAAACCACCCAGCACTTTCTGGTTGCACATGAGCGGCACGGCCCAGACCAAGTGGTGGTCCGGGCCGTAGACGACCGACGCCTCACCCCACCGCTCGGCTTCGCTGACCGCCAGACGGCGAGCCTGTCGCCACGGGCGCGTGTTGAGGGGTCGGCGTCCGCGAGCGGACAGAACGGCCTGGCCCGCCGGGGTGGCCACGACCAGTTCCAGCCCGTGCCGACGCCGGTAGACGTCCGCAATTTTTCGGAACGTGCGTGGGTCGATTCCGACGTTTCTTGCTCCAGGCATGAACGCGTCTCGGTTTCTCTGGGCGTCGGGACTCTGTTCGAGCGACGGCCGTGAGCTCCACGCCCGCTCGCCCCAGCCCCAATGTTCGACCGCCAACCCGCTGCGTTCAAGCCAGACCGGCCGCAACAGACCGGCTGCAGCAGCTCGGCCACGCGGCCGCGCGGTGACCTTGCAACGCTCGGCTGCAAACGCCCACCGCGGCTGGTACACTGGCCGCCAGACCTCCGCAAAGGCCAAGCGGAGACCGGTTCGAACAAGGACGTCCGTTCGAAGGGTCTGCGTGAAGCGAACACAAGGGCGAGGAGGAAGCGAGTATGGGTCGAGCGAGCAAGAAGTTCCGTGCGTGGTGCTTTGTGTGGACCGTGGCTGTGTTGGTCGCCAGTCAGACGCCGGCACCCGGCCAGGGCGCAGATTGGTCAATCGGCGGGTCGAATCCGACCGCGGGCGACCGGTTGCTGGCCGAGTACTTCGCGCTGGAAACAAAGAAGCTGGCGGACCGCTGTTTGGCCGACGTCCGTTCGGCCGCGGACTGGGAAAAGCGTCGTCCGCAGTTGCGCCGACAACTGCTGGAAATGTTCGGACTGGACCCGTTGCCGGAACGGACGCCGTTGAAGCCGGTCGTAACGGGGCGTGTGGAGCGGGACACGTTTTACGTCGAGAAACTGCACTTTCAGTCGCGGCCGCACCTTTACGTAACGGCGAACCTGTACGTCCCCAAGAACCTGACCGGTCCGGCTCCGGCCGTCCTTTACGTTTGCGGTCACGGGCCGGAGCGGGAAGGAAACGTCAGTTACGGCAACAAGACTCACTACCAGCACCACGGAGCGTGGTTTGCGAGGAACGGTTACGTGTGTCTGGTCATGGACACGTTGCAGTTGGGGGAAATTGAGGGCATTCACCACGGGCTGTACCGCTACGGCCGCTGGTGGTGGGTGGCTCGAGGCTACACGCCGGCCGGCGTGGAAGCCTGGAACTGCATTCGCGCGCTGGACTACTTGCAGTCACGCAAAGAAGTGGACCCGGACCGGATTGGTGTGACCGGTCGGTCGGGGGGCGGAGCTTACAGTTGGTGGATTGCCGCGTTGGACGACCGCATTAAAGTGGCCGTCCCGGTGGCGGGAATGACCACGCTGAAGAACCACGTGGTGGACGGTTGCGTCGAGGGTCACTGCGACTGCATGTACGTGCTCAACACCTACCGGTGGGACTACCCGCAAGTCGCGGCCTTGGTCGCTCCCCGGCCGCTCCTGATTGAAAACAGCGACAAAGACCGAATCTTTCCGCTGGACGGCGTGGTCGACCTGTACTTTCGCGTGCGCCGCGTTTACGAGCTGCTCGGGCAGCTGGACCACGTCGGGCTGCAAATTACGGAAGGCCCTCACCGAGACACGCAAGAGCTGCGCGTGGGGGCGTTCCACTGGTTCAATCGGTGGCTGAAGGGAGAAGACCCGCTGATTGAACAGACGGCCGTGCCGCTTTTCGACCGCAAGGAACTGAAAGTGTTCGACAAGTTGCCCGAGGACGAAATCAACACGCGCATTGACGAGCTGTTCGTGCCGAAGGCTCCGCCGCCGCAAGTGCCCAAGACGGTCGAGGCTTGGCACGCTCTGGCGGCTCGCCTGGTCGACCGGCTCAAGACCAAGTCGTTTCGTGGCTGGCCGGACGACTCACGGGCCCTCGGTCCGGCTTGGCCCACGTTGCAACAAGAACAACGCTCGAAGGACCTTCGGCTGTCCGTCTACTCGTACAACAGCCAGCGGCCTTACCGATTGCCGTTGTACGTGCTGAGGTCGGCCTCGGAGTCCACCGAGCCACAGCGGGTCGTTCTGAAGGTGTTGGACGAGGCCGGTTGGAACCGTTTTGCTCGAGCCGCCGTCCGGCTCTTCCCTGAATTGCGGCCCAGCTTGCCGTTGCCACCGGGTGGGCCGAAAGAGCCGGACGCCGAGTCGGCGAAGCGGCAGGCAGACCGTTGGGTCAACCTGGTTCGGTCGAAGTCGACGGTGCTTTGCTTCGTGGCTCCGCGGGGCGTCGGCCCCACCGCGTGGACCGGCGACGAGCGCAAGCAGACCCACATTCGCCGACGCTTCATTCTTCTGGGCCAAACGCTGGACGGCATGCGTGTGTGGGACGTGCTCCGCGCTCTGCAAGCCCTCGAAAAAATTCCCGGCCTGAAGGGCAAACCGCTGACCGTCGAAGCGCAGGGGGTCACGGCGGGCGTCGCCTTGTACGCCTCGGTGTTCGGTCCGGCGCCGAGTCGATTGAGACTGACAAACCTTCCGGCCACGCACCGAGACGGCCCCATTTTCCTGAACGTGCTCCGGTTCCTGGACATTCCCGAGGCTCTGGCCCTGGCGGCCGAACGGGTCGAGGTGCTGGAACTGGAGTACCGCTCGCCGCCGAAAGGCCAACCGTGGGGCTTTGCTCAGCAAGTGACGCGGCTTCTGGGACGGCCTGGCACGGTTCAGGTGAAGGTGGAAGAGGAAGCCCAGTCGAAGGCAGCCGACCGCCCGACGCCGCAGCAGTAGCGACGGCTTCTCTGCGCGAAGCTGACTGGCGCGAACGTGCTGGGCGGCGGCCTCGCTCTCAGCCTGCGGACTGCGCGGCAGGCACTACGTCTGGTTCAACTGCTCCAGCTGTTCCGCCAGCAGCTCGCGAGCCTTCTCGAAGTGGCCGTTCTTAATGTCGAATTCGGAGTACGGGTTGGGTACTTCGCGCAGGCGTTGTTGCACAGTTTCGCGGTCTGCCTGGAGACTGAGCAACAGGCTCAACAACAGGTGAATGGCTTCTCGTTGAACCGAGCAGTTCTTTTCGACTTCTTGCAGCCGCAGCTCGAAGTCGTGAATTTCGGGCTTCAGAATTTCCCGAACGTACTCGCGAATGTTGGGCACGTAGTGCTCTCTGGTCACCATGCTGGTCGCCCCCGACAACAAGAAGTTTGCCCGCTGGTCGTGACACGGCCTAAATAGGTCCTCGCTGCGAGCGTAGCACCACACTAACCCGAAGCCTCAGCGAGCAGCGTCGTTTCGCCGCCCGAGGCGCTTCGGTCCCCGCGTGGTTCTGTTTAGTGCAGCCGAGGTCGGCCGTGGAAGCGGCAAGACGTGCAGCAAGGTTACCGGGTGCCGCGGCGGCTTTCAAGAAAGGCGACCGCCGCTCGTTTGCGACGCAGCCGCGTTCCTCCGAGGCGAGCTCGTTGGCTCTGTTACTCGTCGACGGTCACCCCGTACTGTCTGAGTTTTTCGCGAAGCGTGGCGCGGTGAATGCCGAGCAGTCGGGCGGCCGCCGCTCGGTTCCCACTGCAGGCCTTCAGCGCCGTTTTCAGCAGAACCGGCTCGACCACTTGCAGAAACTGCCGGTGCAGCTCGCCGCCGGACCTGCCACTGGCCCGTTCGGCGGCCTTCCATGTCCACGCCTCGGTGCAGCGGCGCAGCGTTTGTTCCAGCGACTCACGCGGCCCGGGTCTCAACTGCAACGGTTTGGGCAGAGCTTCGGGACCGATTTCGGTCGTTCGAGACACCACGGCCGCGTGCTCGACAGCGTTCCGTAACTCGCGGACGTTGCCGTACCAAGGGCGAGCCATGAGTTCACGCAGCGCCGCGTCGGTGAAGCGCCGAGCGGGCAGCCCGGGACCACTCGGACCGTCGGGCACCGCCGAGGCCGCCGACGCAGACCGGCCGGACGTCCCGCGCGTTCGGCCCGGCCCGCCAGCCAGTTGCTGCAGAAAGTACTCGGCCAGTAGCGGAATGTCTTCCCGGCGTTCCCTCAGCGGAGGCAACTCAATCTGAAAGACACTCAGCCGGTAGT
>CAYSAG010000252.1:0-7589 GCA_964428935.1 uncultured Planctomycetaceae bacterium
GGCAAGGGACGTGGGCCGGGCATTGAGGAGCGCGAGGACTTCTTGCAAACGGACGCGGCCATTAACCCGGGCAACAGCGGCGGACCGCTCGTCAACCTGAACGGCGAAGTCATTGGAATCAACACGGCCATTAGCAGTCGCAGTGGCGGCTACGACGGCGTCGGGTTCGCCATTCCCATTAACATGGCCAAGTGGGTCGCCGAGCAGCTCATTAAGAAGGGCAAGGTGCGGCGTGCCTACTTGGGCGTGGGCATTCGAGCGGTGACGGCCGACATTGCCCGACAGTTCCACACGCCGGTCGGACAGGGAGCCGTGGTCTACCTGGTCACGCCCGACTCCCCAGCGGCCAAGGCCGGGCTGCAGCCAGGGGACGTCATTCTGGAGTGCGCGGGCCAGAAGGTTTCCGGGCCGCTCAGCCTGCAAGGCATTGTCGAGCGGCTGCAAATTGGCAAGCCGTACAAACTGACCATTCTGCGGGACGGGAAGAAGAAAGAGCTGACGTTCGTACCGGCGGAAATGCCGGAGGACCTGACGACGGCCAGCATGCTGGGCGGTGCCGCTCCACGTCCCGGTACCACGTTCGAGAAGCTGGGCGTTCGCGTGCAGGCCATTCCGTCCGACGTGGCTCGGTCGCTCGGCATCAGCCGCAACGACGGCGTGCTGGTGGTGGAGGTCGAGAGCGGCAGTCCCGCCGAGCTGGCCGGCCTGCAACCGGGCGACGTCATTCAAAAGGTCGGACGCCAGCGAATTCGGAGCGTCGAGGACTTCCGCCAGGCGCTGAAGCAGGCTTCGCTCGAGCAAGGCATTGTGCTGATTGTCCGCAACGAGCACGGAACGCGGTTCGTGGTCATTGAGGCGAACGAGTAGCGCCGCTGCCCAGACGGCCGTCGGTTTGGGCGGCGCGTCACGAAGGCGTCTGCTGCGTCCTTCGGTTCGTCTCGGACCGTTAGGCGGAAACGGACGACTGCCCCTCCCCCAGACGCCCGGTCGCGACGCGGCCGGGCGTTTTTTCGCGTCCGGCCGCTCGCTGGGCAGACAGCTCCTTTCGCTCAAAGCGAACTGAACGTGTCCGGGAATTCGGTCCGCGTTTTCTCGGCACTTGGGCGTCTTGAGAAGGTACTGGAGTGTGCCCCGCTAGCCTCGCCTCGAGACAGATGCTCGTGGCGGCCACGACGGAGCGTGGCCCTCCAATTCCCGGACACCCTCAGTGAGCTCGAAACGAAACAGCTCGGTCAGCGCACGACCGTCCGAGGCGGCCAGTGGCGGGCCAGTGAGGCGGGCGTCAGCGAATTGACGTACGACACGTAGCGGTCCACGACGTCCGGCATGACCGAGAAGACTCGTCCGCTGAGCGGCGCCGGCGACGGGTTCGTACGCAGCTCGTCGACGTACTCCAGCAGCACCTCTTTCAGCAGCGGTGTGTGCAGCATGAGCTGAACCCAGCCCCAAGCCTCTTCGTAGTCCGAGCGGGTCATGTCTTGCACCAGAAGCAGGCTTTCCAGTCGAGGCAGGTTGGGACGCCAGCCGTTTTGAATGGCCGCTTGCAGGTTGCGAGCGTAGTCGGCGTGGACGTTGTCAGGCGGGACGCCCGTGACCTCGAAGTACTCAGCCAACCCCTCGTCCAGCCACAGCGGGACCGACTTCAACGTGGCGTGCAGCAAGCCGTGCGTGAATTCGTGCCGCAAGTCCTCCTGCACTCGGCTGCCCCAAAACGTGTAAACCGACAGCTCTTCCGGCGTGGCCACGAAGTAGGCTCGCCGAGCCGGCAGGTCGGGAAAATGGTGCTTCATGAACCGTTGGTACTGCCGCTCGTTCGAGAAAAGGTAAAGCACCACTTCGCGGTTGGGAGCCGGAAGGGCCAGCGTGGTGGTAATTTCGCGCTGGAGCTCCAGCAGGTCCTGAACCAGCGGGTGTTCGCGGCCCAAGCGGAAGTTGCTCAGAATGAGCAGGTTGTCGGAGCGGACGGAGTGGCGAGACGGCACGGCAAAGTCGGGCTCGGGAGTCCGGCAGCCCACCAGCAGGGCGACGGCCAGAAGAGTCGGTCGGACGGAGCGTCGAAGCGGGAAGGCATGCCGCTGAAGACCGGTCTGGCCGGGCGGCCCGCTCACGGCCGAGCGTCTCGCTGAGCGTGCTGTGGTGGTCGTCATTCGTCGCAGCAGTCGGTTCCGCTGGTTGTCGGGTTGACGGCCGACGGCTCGGCGGCCGGTTGCGAAACAGCCACTTCTTCCCGGCCGGCCTCGTCCGTTTTCGACGGCGGGGCGACTCCGTCCGGAGCTCCCCACGGCAAGGCTGGGTTCGGCAGCCGTGCGGCGCGGGTCGGTCCCCGGTCGGGACTCGAGCCCGTCGTCTTGCTCCCTCGGCGCGTCGCCGCGCTCGGTCAGCCGGAGCGGCCGGCACGCACCGAAGCCACGGACGGCCAGCCGGGCACCAGTGTCACGGGAAAACCCCACGGCCGTCCGACGACCCCGCCCCTCGCCAGGAATTCCACCAGTCGCGGAGCCAGCCGCGGGCCGGTTGCGGCACCAAGTCCGCTCGGCCGTCGCGCCGAAGAGCCTCGGCCAGCTCCGGGTGCTTCTGCCACTCCGCGGCGTCCCACTGGCGGACGTCTACGTACACGTCTTTCAGCTCGGCCCTCAGCTTCGGAACGAACAAGAACTGTTTGTCACCGACTCGGACCACGTGGTAGGTGAAGCCCACGTAGACGCCGGCTCCGCCCAAAATCATTCCGAGCAGAATGGCCGTCAGCCGACTCATTGGGCAGCCGTCCTTGCCGAAAAAAGGAGTGCCGCGGGAGAAGACGAACCGGTGGCCGCAGCCGGAATGCTGTCGACGCGGGCCGTGCCGCCGAGTCGACGGGCCGCCGGTCGCCGCTGAGCTGGAAGACGCCGCAGCCGTTCGGTTGGCACCGCCCGCGCCCGCCCGAGTCCTTGGTCCCTTGGCTGCGGGCGGCGAATGTTGTCAAAATCGGCCGTCCGGGGCAAGGGCGGTTCTACCAACAGACAACGCTCGAATTCGCACGGCACGCCGCCGCGCCGTGACGTCGGCTCCACTGGTTCACGAAAAATGGCACGCTCTCGAAAGACAAAACGAAAACAACGCAGCACGGGCTCACGGTCGGACCCCGGGCGCTCGCCTGCTGCGCCGGTGCTGGAGCCGACCCGCTGGCCGGCTGTGCCGACGTCGTCGGAATGGCTGGCAGTGGTTGTCCTGACGCTGGTCGCCGCCGCGCTGCGGCTGGCTTTTCCGTCGCGAATGGCCGTCGAGCATTTCGACGAGGGCGTGTACGCGTCGAACCTGTGGTTCGCCGACAGCGGCTTCCGCTACCCCGACGCCCACCTTTACGCTCCGCCTCTGGTGCCGTGGCTCATTGAGTGGGCCCTCGTGCTGTTCGGCGAGCGAGGCTGGGCGTGCATGAGCGTTTCGCTGGCGACCGGTGTGGCCACCGTCCCGTTGCTCTGGTGGGTGGGCCGGACGTGGTTCGGCGTCGAGGCGGGACTGGTGGCCGCTTCCCTGGCCGCTTTCTCCGACGTCCACGTTCTCTACAGCCGGACGGCGCTGACCGACGTCCCGGTCGGGTTCTGGTTGGTGTTGGCCGTCTTTCTGACGTGGGAGGCTTTTCGTCGGGGCAGCTTCCTCTGGGCCGGACTGGCCGGACTGGCCACCGGGGTGGCGTGGGCGACGAAGTACACCGGCTGGCTGCCGTTGGCCGTCGGGTTGAGCGGTTGGACGGCGGCGACACTGGCGGCCGCGGTGGTTCGAAAGACGGTTCGACGCCGGACCGGCTCGGTCGGAAAAGCCGTCGACGCGATTGGCCCGCCGCCGGGCGGTCCCGACGCACCTCGGCTGCCGCAGTCGGTCGCTCGCGGTCTGGCCGTTTGGGCCGGTCTGGGTGGCGTCGCCTTCTTGGTTTGGCTGCCGGTGCTGCGAGGCCTGCAACCGCACGGAGGCTACGCGGCCGTTGCGGCCAACCACAAACAGTACGTGGTCGGCCTGGCTGGCTGGTGGCCGTCGCTAGCTCGCCAGTGGGCAGCTCACGAGTACCTCAGCGGCTGGCTGACGGCAACCGGCTTCGCACTGGCGACCGGTCTGGCGGTCGGGTGGCGACGCGGCCGTTCCACGTGGAACGGGCAAGGCAGGCAAAGTGCGGAAGCCCCGGGCGCGGAGCAGGCCTCGTCGACGCCGGCCGTCGAGTCGGTTCGGTTCCCCGGCCGGGCCGCTTCGCCGCTTCCGCTTTCCGTGCTGAACACGACAGCCGCCGCTGCGCTGGCCGCGGCCGTGAGCGTGTGGGTCGGCTTCGGGGTGACCCTGGCCGTGCTGGCCGCAGCCGGACTGCTGTTGGTCCTACTGGACGCGTCGGGCCTGACGACCCACCACCGCGGACCGCGCGACCGAGCGACGGACGCCGGGACCGCGTCCGGGCCGACAGAAAAAGCCGCAAACCCGGGCGTCGCCGCAGACCGGTGGCTGGCCGGCTGGCTGCTGGCGGCGTGGTGGGGCGGCCTGCTGTTGGCCGTACCGTACTACCGGCCGTACCCGCGGCTGTCGCTGCCGTGGCTGCTGGCTTCGTGGTTGGCGGCGGGAGCGGCTGCGTCGTCGGTGGCGGGTCGCGTGAAGGGCGGGTCGTCGTGGACGCAACTCCGGAGTTGGCTCGGCCGGCCGGCGCCGGCGGGCGGCCTGTTGGTCGCCTCGGTGCTGTTGCTGGCCACGGCCGCTCCCCGCTTGAACGCGCACGGCGTCGCGGCTTGGCAGGACCGCACGCAGTACAGGCAGTTGGCTCAGCAGGTCGTCGAGCGGGCTCGGCGGTTCCGCCGACGGGCCGTTGCGCCGGGAGCGGTCGGTGACGCGGCGGTGGAGTTTGTGTTCTACGTCTACGCGGAGCCGGCTTTGTTCTTCCACTTGTCGGTGCTGAACGTGGTGGCTCAGCCGGTCAGCGACCTCGACTTCGCCTCGCCTTCCGTGGAGCCGCTGCCAGTGCCGGTCTACCTGGTTGCCGGCCCGCACGCTTTGCGGAGCCAGCGGTTTGCCGAGCAGCTGAGCCACTACCGACAGCGGTTTCAGCTGGTCGCTCGCTTCGCGTACCGGCCCAGCAAGCTGGTGCTGCTCAACAACTACGACGCTCGCCAGTTGACCGGTCCGCGCGAGGAAGAAATTCGGCTGTACTGGCTGCGGCCGGTTGGTCCGTCCGACGTTGCACGTGAAACGACCGCCCGGTAAACGCGGCGAGCAGGCGAAGGCACGACGCTCGTTTTGTCGTGACCTCGCCCGGACGGCCGCGCCGCGGCACGGCCTGCGTGTCGGAATCCGTCTTGCGGTCGTCTCGACCTCGCGCGTAGAATCCGCCGCCTTCCACGGGCCCCTTCTGCACGACTTCCGTCTGACCGTCGTGCCTTGTCGGCAACGTGCGTGTGAACCAGGAACCGTTCGAAAACAGGGCGAGGTCGAGCTGTGATGAAACGACGACTTGGTCGAGGGTTGGACTCACTGATTGGCGGGCCGGCTCAGGCGTTCGACCCGGACCAGGCTCCGGAAGGACAACTGGTCGAGGTTCGCGTGGACGCCATTCAGCCGAACCCTTTCCAGCCGCGGCAGCAGGTCGACGACGCTGCCTTGGAGGAGCTGGCTCAAAGCGTGCAGCAGCACGGTGTCTTGCAGCCGCTGTTGGTGCGTCGCGTGGGCGAGGTGTTTCAGTTGGTGGCCGGTGAGCGGCGGTGGGCGGCGGCCAAGAAGGCCGGACTGGAGACCGTCCCCTGTCGGGTGTTGGAGCTGGAAGACCGGCAGGTGTTCGAGGTCGCCATTGAAGAAAACCTGAAACGGAAAGACTTGAACGTCCTCGAAAAGGCTCAGGCTTTCAAGGACTACTTGCAGCGGTTCGGCGGGACGATCGAAGAGCTGGCGCAACGGCTCAGCCTGGACCGCTCCACCGTCAGCAACATGCTCCGACTGCTCGAGCTGGCCGAGCCGGTCAAGGAGGCTCTGCGCCAGGAGCGAATTACCAGCGGCCACGCTCGGGCCCTGCTGCCCCTGCCACCCGAGCAGCAGGTGGCTCTGTGCGAGCGCATTCAGAAGGAGTCGCTGTCGGTCCGAAAGACCGAAGCCGCCGTGCGCTCGCTGTTGAACCGCGGCCAGACGGTGCCGTTCCCCGGCCGTCGGGAAAAGCCGACGCCCACCAACCACGTTCTGTCGCTCGAGCAAATGCTGCGCGACCTGTTGGGCGTGAAGGTGCAAATTCAGTTGAAGACGGCCGAGTCGGGGAAGATTGTCATTCCGTTCGGGTCGAGCGACGAGTTCGAGCGAATTGTGCGGACGATTCGTCGGGCCGCTTGACGGGCCGGCTGGCGCGGCTGTCGTCGAGTCCGGCGGCCGCAAGACTGCGGCCGCAACGACCGTTGACGGGTCGCTGGGTCGATTCTAGACTCTTTTTTGGACAAAGAGCGGTTGGTCCGGCAGGGTGAGCTGTGGCAAGGCCTTGCCGGAATTCGGTGTGTCGGGACGTAGCTCAGTCTGGCTAGAGCGCCGGCTTTGGGAGCCGGAAGTCGCAGGTTCGAATCCTGTCGTCCCGACCTTTTCTTTTGCGCCGGCCACTTTCTGGCTTTGGGCCCGCGGCGCCATGTCTTCCAAGTTGGCCGGTCCGGCCCGACGCGACGCAACCCCTTGTTTTTCGAGCAGTTTTGTTGCGAAGCCGGCGGCTCCTTGGCAGCGTCTCACTTCACATCCGCGCCGCCTGGCGCAGCGCATTTTCCGCAAGTCGAACAACCCGTACCCGTCCAGACCGACCCACCGGCAGCTTCCGACTTCGCGTACTCAAACCGAAAAACCCCGGTCGATAACTAAGCACCGGAGCGTTTGGGGCGGTGCCGAGGCAACCGCGGAGCGAGTGGGCGGCCGCCCCGCTGTGAACTCTCTCCACACCTTTGTCCTCTTCCGCCGCGACGAGCTGTGAAGATGCGTTCGGTTGCGCGTGCGCGACGAGCCGCTTCAGCGCCCGCGCCCGCACCAGCCGTGGGTTTCTTGTCACCAACGCCGGCTTGGCTGGCGAGGCTACGTCAGGGGGACGAACATGAGCGGGATCAAGTGGACGACCGGCGGAACCCTGTGGTTCGCCATTTTGGCTGCCGTTGGTCTTTGGGCGGCCCCAGCTCAAGGCCAAATCATCGTTCCCGGAACGGGCGAGCGGATTGCTTGGGACGACTTCGAGGACGAGAACTGGCAGTTCATTCCGAACTTTCCCAAAAGCAGCCGCGAGAACGACTTTCAAGAGCGACGACCGCTGGGTTACTCGAACAACAACTTGTGGATTGAAAGCGCGAAACGCGGAGAACCGGACGTGGTTCGACGCGTCCCGACCCCGGAAGGCGGACTGCCCGGCAGCAAGGGAGCTCTCTTGATGCGATCGCTCTTCACCGGCGTTCCGAACCGGGTCAGCTACCGTCCGGCGCAAGACGATTTGATCATGCGAATGAGCTCGGTGGTGGGAGCGATTCCCACAAGCTGGTACCCCAACGTGGTGGTGCGTGTCTACTTGCCGCCGTTCGACGAATGGGAAGACCGGACCGGAGCCACCTTCGGCTTTCGAGCCGACGTAGTGGGAG
>CAYSAG010000253.1:0-7568 GCA_964428935.1 uncultured Planctomycetaceae bacterium
CCCCATGGCCCACAGGACAATGTCGAAGTGGTGGACACCCCATGCCACCTGGTGGCCGGCGCCCGACAGCTTGAACCAGTCGTACCCGTAGTCGTAGTAAATGTTCGGGTTGTAGCGCCGGTAGGGTGCGGGACCAACGTAGAAGTCCCAGTCCAGTTCGGGCGGCGGGTCGCAGTCGGGCGGAAAGCCGCGGCCCGGCCACCAGTTCTCGTAGTCCCAAACCTTCACTTCGGAAATCTCACCCAGCTTGCCCGACTGAATGATTTCGACCGCCTTGCGGTAGTGTTCCTGGCTTCGTTGCTGAGTTCCAATTTGGACAATGCGGTTGTACTTCTTCGCCGCCTCAATGGCGTACTTGCCTTCTCCAATGCAGTTGCCCAACGGCTTTTCGACGTACACGTCTTTGTCCGCTTGGCAGGCGGCAATGGTAATGAGCACGTGCCAGTGGGCCTGGGTGGCGACAATGACGGCGTCAATGTTCTTGTCTTCCAGCAGCTTTCGAAAGTCGTGGTACGCCGCCACTCGGTTCCCGCCCGCTTTCTGCCTGGCCTGCGCCAGCCGCTTGGAGTTGACGTCGCAAACGGCAATGAACCGCACCCCCGGCAGCCGCTGGAAACTGGGCATCAACTGGTTGGCGCCTCGGGCGCCGCAGCCAATCAACGCCAGATTAATGGTGTCGTTCGGCCCGGGTCTGGCTGAAGCCCCCGCCGCGTACAGGCTGGCTCCCGCCCAACCGACCGTAGCCGCCGCTGTCTCCAAGAACTGGCGTCTGGTCGGTTTCCGTTTTCGGCCTGCGCTGTCGCTCATCGACCTCTCCTTTCTTTCTGTCTCATTGTGTGACCAACGGTCACGTCAACTGTGACAAAGAGCCCTCACAGAACGGTTCGTTTTTTTCGTGTCGGTTGAAGGCGGCGCGTTTGCCCCGCCGCGGTTTACTTGCTCGCACGCCGGCCGGCCGCGAGCTCACCTCCCAGTGGCCTGCCCGCTGAAGAAGAAGCGGACCGCAGACGCCTGTGGCGTGGGCAGCGAAACCCAGTGGGCTCTGCGCCGCTGTGGTCTGCGTGGTCGTGCTGCTTCGGCTCGTCCGCACCATGCTACCGCAACCGCCGTGGCTGTGCACGCCAACGGCCCGGTCTGCAGAAAACGGCCAACGCCGAGCGACGGACGAGCGGTGGCGGGCCGTGTCGGAGCGGTGCTCGAAAACCCTTTTTTGGAGAAGAGCAGGGCGACGAAAAAGACGCGGGCCGCCCGTTCGCTCCTGGACACTCTGCACGAAGCGAACGGACGGCCCGCCGAGCTGCGGGTGGACTGTCTTTGCAAGCTGGTCGTGGGCGGGCGCCGCGGCCGTTCCGTTCGTGGAGGCTCACGCGACGTCCGCGAAGCTCGCCCGGGTTCGGAACGGCCCGCGTCTGGCCTACGCAGCCTTGCGTCTCATTGGCAGAATGACCGGTTCAGCTCGACGCGCACACGCCTGCAAGAACGCCTCGAAGACTTGAATGTCGAGAGCCGACGCCGTGTCATTTTCCGGGTGCCACTGAATGCCCAGGCAGAACCAGTCTTCGTCGATCGACTCGAACGCTTCGACCACGCCGTCCAGCGTCTTCGCCGAGACGCGGAACAGCGGCGCGACCCGGTCGACTGCCCAGTGGTGCTGGCTGTTCACGCGAATTTCGCCCGGCCCGTAAATCTGGTCGACACGCGTGCCCGGAACAATGTTGATGACGTGACGCAGCCGCCGTTCCACGTGGTCCCGGTGCAGCAGGGCCTTGGGCACGTCCTCTGGAATGTGTTGAATCAGCGTGCCGCCGCAAACCACGTTCAACGTCTGCATTCCCACGCCAATGGCCAGAATGGGCAGCCGCATTTCGACGGCCAGCCGGCACAGGCGGCGGTCGAAGTCTTCACGACGTGCCGGCATGGGGCGCGTGGCCGGGTGCTTTTCCATTCCTTGACGCACTGGGTCCAAGTCGAGATTGGAGCCGGTCAGGACGAGACCGTCCAGCTGGCTGAGCAGCTCACGAAGGTCCTCGTCGTTGTCGATTGGCGGAAGAATGACCGGAATGCCGCCGGGCTGAGCCTGCATGACCTTGTCGTAGTAGCCGGCGTTGCACCACGTCAAAGCCACACAGTCCTTCCGCTCCGGACGGTAGTCGCCGTTGATGCCAATGATCGGTTTCGCGCCCATTCGGATCCCTCCTGCTTTCGCCGAACGTGACCCCAACGCACTTCCTGTGCGGAGCGCAACCGGAAACCGGTCGCGTCTGGAAAAGCGGCCGTCCGAACAGAACGGGACGGGAGAAACGACCGACAAGCTTCAGCCGCTGACCACCGCACGCCTCGACCACAGCCCGGCAGCCCTGTGGTCGCCAGCAGGACCCAAACGCCAGCGTCGTCCTGCCTTTCCTCAGCGGCTTGGAAAGCGACGTCGAATCCATTCGCTTCTTCCGGAACCGATCCGTCGGTCCTGTTCGGCGGCGCCACCAGACCGATGCCCCGCCACTTCGAGCGGCTCACGCTGCCGCTCGACCACCGGCCGCAGAACTCACCCCAGCAGACCACCAATTTCCAACGCGGCCAGTGTCAGATTTCCAAGCGGCGAAAATATTACAAACGGCAAAACCCGTTGTCCAGAAATTGGCACATTTTGTGTTCTCGCCTGGACCAGCTACGACATGTTGTGGCTTACCCGAGCGGAGCAACTGGTCGAGCCAGCAACGCGTCTTGAAATTCTTTCCTCGTCGCGTCCGGAATGGCGTTGAAGGTGCAGGAAGTGGGCGAGTTGGGCAGAGGCTGTTGTGTGTCGAAAGCGGGCTGTGAAGCAGAAACGAGCTGGGCGGTCGTCGACGGCAGAGGCAGGTCGCGTCGTGACGAGTCGCCAGTCGAAGGCGAGCCGAAGCGGAGATTGCACGGGGGCGAGCCAGCAGGAACGTCTGTGGACGCGAGCGGAAGCGAGCCGTCGGCCGTTCGGACGCGTGGAGCTCAAACGGTGCCGACCAGGACGACCCCGACCAGCAGGTCGTACAAAGCGTGCGTGCCCACCGTCACTCCAAAGCCTCGGCTGACGAACAACACAGCGAAGAACGCGCCGGCCAGGGTTCGAAACGCGAACGTCGACCACACGAACGGTTCGCCGCTCGCTCCGACGTAGTGAGCGGCCGCGAACAGAAGGCTGGTGCTCAGAATGGCCAGCGGAGCGGCCCACTTTCCGGGCAGGAGCAGCAGTCGGAAGGCGAAGTAGCACAACGGCAACAGCAACAGCCGAAACAAGACTTCCTCGTAAATGCCCGCCCCAAGGAAGGCCACAACCTGAGCCGCTCGAAGCCACCGCAACGAAACCGGGTCCGGTTGTCCGAAAAGAATCTGTCCGGGGACGAGCGTGTGGCCGTGCGTCGTCCACCAGCGGAACGCGACGTCTTGCACTTGAGCCAGCACGACCAGTCCGAAGGCGAACACCACGCACTCGGCGGCCATGCCCACCAGCGTCTCGGCCGAGACTCGCCAGGGAAACTTGCCGAGCAGGTGCCAGGCCAGCAACGACCCGACCAGCAACAAGGGCAGAAGGAACGGCTGGTCCGCGCCGAAGCTTCGCAACAGGTCGCGCAGCCAGAAGTCGGCTCCGTTGCGGAGCGCCTCGCTGTGGGCTCCGCCCAACAGCCAAACGCCCACCTCGTAGCCAATCAGCAACGGCAGGACGAAGACCAGGCACGTCAGCGGCTGCTTGGACTGGTGCCAGTAGTCGCGACTGGTGCGAGAAGCGGTCGGTACCAGCAGAAAACTGTCTGCGGCCATGCCCAACAGCGCCGTTTCTCTTGGCGGTTGCGGTTGTGGTTCCGAAGCGGCACGCGGCCCGGTTGGCGAGAGCCGGTCCGCGTCGACGCGTCTGGCCAGCGTCCTTTTGCAAGACGCACTGCTGCGGGGCCGCGGCGAGCCGCGGTTCGTTCCGTCGGCGCAGACCTTCTGAAACTCTTAATCGGCAGACGTCTGCCATTGGCTGGACTCGCAGACGCTCCGCGCCGCCTCTTTGCGCCGTACGTTGCGAAAGGCGACGCGCGGCGGCTTCGGCAGCCACGGACCGCCCCGCTTACCGTTCGGCGCCGCGGAACGCGGGCTGCTGCGGAACGCAGCCCACGGGGACGTCCGTCCGTTCTTGGTGTTGACGCAACGAGCCTAGCCGACGCCGCAGAATCCACCGTTTCCGCAGAATCGGTTCAGCCGGAAGTGCGGCCTGTGACAAGGCTGACGGTGCGACGTGTCGTTCAAGTCGCAGTGGTTCTGCGCCGATTGCAAGCTAGCGGACGGGCGTCGGCGACGGCCGTCGTTGCTCGGCCTTTCGGCCGGAGTGCGAGCGGCTGGGGCGGGAAACTTTACTGCTTGACGGGGAATTGCGGGGTAGTAGAATGAGCGGTGTTTGAGGCCGGTCCGTGGTAGTGACGCAGGCGTGACTTGCGGCGGACCGGGCCGAAAGCCTCCCCGGTCGTTTCTGAAGACGGCGACACGAACGGAGCAGCCAGTACTCATGTCACGCGTCCTCCAACAAGCTGCTCACCGCTTCATTCAGCTGCCGATCACCTGCGGCTGTAATCGTCCGGCGTAGCCGGACGTGGAGCCTGCGGCCGCGTTCCGGTCAAGCCGGACTTCGGGTCTCGCCGTCCAGTGGTCTCGTCTGACCAGTCCGCTGCGCTGGGCTGTTTTGCTTGCTTTTCCCGAGACCACTTTTCGTTCAGCTGAGTCGCTTTGCCCTGAAAGAACACGGGGAGTCAACCAATGGCCACCGACGTTCGTTTGAAGGAGCGTTTGCCCGAGATCACCGACCGCATTGTGGCTTCCTACGCAGAAATCGGAACGATCAACCACCTGGGACATTGCCCGCTGCCCAGTAGCGAAGCGGTCATTGAAATCGCTCAAGACCTCAAGGAAGTCATCTACCCGGGCTACCAGCGTCGCCAGAACCTGCACATGGCCAACGTCGTGTACCACGTAGGCGACTTGATTGACAGTCTTCACGACCGGCTGACCGAGCAGATTGCTCGAGCGCTCCGTCACGAAGCCCGCATGCGGCGTGAAGAGGCGGACAGCCGCAGCAAGATTGCCGACTTCGAGGCGATTGCCCAAGAGAAGACGTTCGCGTTCTTGGAGCAACTGCCCGAGATTCGGCAAATGCTCGCTCTGGACGTGCAGGCCGCCTACGACGGAGACCCGGCCGCCAAGAATTTCGACGAAATCATTTTCTGCTACCCGGGCTTGGAAGCGGTGACCGTCTACCGAATCGCTCACGCCTTGCACGAACTCGGAGTGCCGCTCATCCCTCGAATGCTGACCGAGTGGGCTCACAGCCGAACCGGCATCGACATTCACCCGGGCGCTCGAATCGGCAAGTCGTTTTTCATTGACCACGGGACCGGAGTCGTCATTGGCGAGACGACCGAAATCGCCGACGACGTCAAGTTGTACCAGGGCGTGACGTTGGGGGCCTTGAGCTTCCCGAAAGACGCAGAAGGCAAGCTCATTCGCGGAAAGAAACGCCATCCGACAATCGAAGAAGGGGTGGTCATTTACGCTAACGCGACCATTCTGGGCGGCGACACGGTCATTGGACACCACTCGGTCATTGGCGCCAGCGTGTCGTTGACCAAGAGCGTTCCGCCGAACACGGTGGTCACCATCGAAAAACCGGCGTTGCGTTTCCGGCAAGCGTCGTAGGCGCGGTTGTTCGGGGGACGAGCGGGAGGGGTCCAGGCCCACGGAAGACCGGACCACGCGAAAAAGGACAGCCACGCGGTTCCGAGCGTCACCGTTTCGGCGTTCGGAGCCGCGTGGCTGTTTCTTTGATTCTGAGTCGGCGCCGCAAGCTCCCAGTCGGCGCTGCGAGCGACCTCATGCCGCTCACACTGCCTTGCGCAGCTGCGAAACCGACGGAGACGGTTCGCCTTGGCCTTGTCGCTGCTGCAGCAACTCGATTAGCCGGTCCAGGTACTGCGTGAGTTTTTCTTGGCTGGCGGTCAAGGCCGCCGCGGCCTCGGCGAATTGAGCCTCTCGCTCCGCCAACCGAGCGGCTCGTTCCTCCAGCTGCCGCTCGTACTCCAGCAACCGTTTCCCCAACCGCTCCAGGTCGGCTGCCAAGCCGGTGACGTCGGCGTAGACGGTTTCGGAGCGAGCGGCTTTGCGGGCCCGTTCGGCCACGCTGCGTGTGGCTTCGATGGCCGCCAGAGCTTGAGGAATGGTTCGCGAGGCAATGGCTGCTCGTCGAGCAATTTCGTGCATGAGTGCGTCGGCACCGCGGCGTTTGCCAGCCTCCACCGCCGACACCTCCTCCGACTCCCGCTTCAACCGCTCGACCAACTCCGCTGCCGACAGTTCGTGAATGGGCCGCTCGTCCGGGTTGGCCGGGCCGGCTTCCGGCCGCGGCACCGGGCTGGCAGCCGCCCGTGCCGGCGGTCGGTCCACAACGCAGACCTCGAACTGGAAGGGGCCGATTTCAATCAAGTCGCCGTCTTGCAGGGCCGCCGAGGCTCGAATCTGTCCGTTGACCAAAAGCGGCGGTGAGCTCACCACGGCCTCAATGTGCAGGCCGTCGTCGTCGCGGTAAATGAGGCTGTGAAGTGGTGGAACGCCCGCTTCCAGACGCAGGTCGCAGCGTTCGCCCGAGCCGATCAAGAACCGGTCGGTTCGAACGACCCGCTCCGGCCGCTCCGTCCGTCCTCGCCGGACCCGTAGCAGGACGGTCTTCGTCCTTCCGCTCTGACTGCCTTGCTGGCCACCCATGTTTCGACCCTGATCCGTCCGTGGAAGAGGAGTAACGTCTTGACGTTCCAGGCCTTCGGGAAGGAGTGCCGCTGCCGTGCGGACCACGCCGACCGGTGGACTCGCTGCCGCTCCCCGCGCGCTCCACCGCGCTCGGCCAGCCCGTGCCGCCTCGGCGCCGCCGTTCGGCGCGGACAGTCCAAAGGCCTTGTCTTTGTTTTCGGCAAGTTGTGACGATTGCCATGAGTCTAACAATTTTGCTCGCAGCAAGTTTTTGCAGACCGAGGCCGCACGGACAGAGAAAGTGAAGAGTCTCCGGCGTCTGCGGGAACACGGCGGTGGACGCCCGACCGGCCGGAGAGCCGGCGAGCCGGGGCGTGTGCCTGGGCGGTCGAACGCTCGGGCACGGGCCGGCCCGTCTCGCCCGTGGAGCCAAGGCGGTCAGCAGTCGGGGGAGTCCGAAGCAGGCGGCGGCTGGACCAGACCCAATGCGGTCAGCTTCGCCAGGCACTCGTCTCGCTCGCGGCACCGCTCCAGCTGCCGCCACTGCTCGTGCTGAGCTTCCAGGAAGTCGGCCGTGGAAAAAGGCGGGGTCTGGCCGGTTTGAGCGGCTCGCTGCAGCAGCCGTTGAACGACCTGCTGGTCCAGTCGGGAAAGCGTCAGGCTGTGCAGCCGGTAGTCCTCGAAAGCCTCCCACACCAGTGGAAACAGCGGCTTGACAATTTTGTAGCCAATCGTGGTCGCGTAGTCGCGGATTTCCTTTTGGGCGTGAATGTCCATTCGCAACTGCAGGAAGTGCAGCAGGTTGTGGAGGTCGATTTTCCAGT
>CAYSAG010000254.1:0-7566 GCA_964428935.1 uncultured Planctomycetaceae bacterium
GTTGTTCGCCATGATGTCGCTGGGGGCCGTTGTGGCGATTCCCGTCGCCTGGGTCTTGAAGAAAACGCTCTTCCGTGGCGAGACGCCGCCGTTTGTCATGGAGCTGCCGACCTACCGTTGGCCGTCGCTTCGGATTGTGTTTTACCGGGTCTACGACCGGTGTCAGGCGTTTGTGACGCGAGCGGGCACGGTGATTTTTGCGGCCACGGTGCTGGTGTGGGCCGCGGGCTACTTTCCGGCCGACCACAGTCGGCTGGACCGCGTGACGGCCGAACTGGAACGGTTGGAGCAGCTTCCGGAGCCACCCGGAGCGACGGTGTCGGCCTTGCGGCGACAGCGAGCGTTGTTGGGACGCCAGTCGGTCGAGGAAAGTTACCTGGGACGGGCTGGTCGTGCGATTGAGCCGGCTGTACGGCTTCTGGGCTGGGACTGGCGAATCGGCGTCAGCGTCTTGGCTTCGTTTCCGGCCCGAGAAGTCGTCATTGCCACGCTGAGCACGCTCTACAGTTTGGGAGGCGAAGCCGACAGCCAAAGCGAAACGTTGCAGCAAGCCATTCGCCGCGCCCGCTGGCCCGACGGTCGGCCCGTCTTCACCGTCCCGGTCGCTCTTTCCATCATGGTTTTCTTCGCTTTGTGCTGTCAGTGCGTTTCGACGTTGGCCATTATTCGGCGCGAAACCAACAGTTGGCGCTGGCCGCTGTTCACTTTCGCCTACATGACCACGTTGGCCGTCCTGGCGGCTTGGCTCGTCTACCAAGTCGGCAGTCGGATTGGGTAGCGGGGTCTTGAGGTGAGCCGGACCGTTGTAACCTGACCGCTTTCCCAGTCGAAACGTGCCTGGTCGACGGCCGCGTCGAACGCGGTTGGTCGAAGGCTTTGCAAAAGACGGAACGAGCCGCAGGTCAGAGCAATGCACGCACAATTGAACTGGCAACTGATTGCGGCCCTGCTGTGCGTCGGGTTGGCCGTGGCGTTCTTGGGGGTGCGAGCCTGTCGGACGCTGCGAGCGCTGTGGAGTGCCGGCCCGTTGCGCTCAGAGTGCGGACACTGTCCGCTCGCCTACGGCGACCGGTGCTGCTCGCCACCGGAGCGGTCGGCTAGGGACGGCTCGCCCGAGACCACCGAGGAGGCTCCGGCTTCGCGTGCGGAGGACCAGACGTCCTTTTCCGCCTGAGCGCGCCGGGACGGCTCGGCCTACTTCTGCCCCACGTGACGCTCACCGCCGGCCGGCGCCGGTTGGCGCTCTCGCCCTTGGTCGGACGGCGTGGTCGAGTCGAAACGCAAGTTGGGAAGCTGCTGGACGGGCACCGATTGCACGACGCCGTCGTGGAGCCAGAACAGCCGGTCGGCCAGCCGTTCCGCCTCGGCCCGACTGTGAGTAATGTGCAGCGTGGTGACCCCAGTCGCCTGCTGAATCTCTCGCAGCAGCTCGTACATTTGCTCGCGCGTTTGCTCGTCCAACGCGCTGAGCGGCTCGTCCAGACACAGGACGCCGGGACGGGCGGCCAGAGCACGCCCGAGAGCCACGCGCTGCTGCTCACCGCCGCTCAACCCGGCCGGCATGCGGTCGAGCAAATGCTTGATGTCCAGCAGCTCGGCCAGTTCGTCAACCCGCCGGTTGATGTCTCGACGCTTCCACCCTCGGACGGTCGGCCCGAAGGCCAAGTGCTCGCGTACGGTCATGGTGGGAAACAGAGCTCCCTCCTGCGGCACGAAGCCAATGCACCGCTGAGCCGGCTTCAGGTGCGTCACGTCCCGCCCCATCAGAACGATTCGTCCGGCCACGACCGGCCGCAGTCCGCAAATGGCCTCCAGAATGGTCGTTTTTCCCGAGCCAGTTCGGCCCATCAAAATGCCGTACTCCCCTTGCCCGACCTCGAAGCTGACGCCGGAAAGAGAAAACGTGCCGGACCGTACAGAAAGGTTTTCGACGCGAATCACCGAAACCACACCCCCTGTGCCGCAGGCCGGGAACTGTCTGCCCGTGTGTCGGAGCGAACGTGGTGGGCCGTCGCGGGCGCAAACGCCAAAAGGTTCATTCGGTGCGGCGTAAGGACCAGAGAAAGGACACGCCGCCGGGTGGCTCCATGCCCGAATGTCCGGGTCGAAATCCGGACGCTCAGAATAGCCGACGCCGTGCGGCCCTGACAAGCTTCGGCGCCGCAACAGACCAGCCAGCTCGGAAAAGTGGCGGCGAGCAAGACGCTCCAGCCGGCGAACGGGAAAAGCGACGGCGCGCCCGGAACCGTCGAGGCGTCTGCCCGGCTTCGGTCAGCCGGTGCCGACACGTCCGCGGCGGGAAGGCTGGGGCCGAGTCAACAGCCTCAGCCGAGCGGCGAAAAAAATAACGGCGTTGACCGGACAAAGCCAAGCCAACGCCGTGGCCAGAAATTAGCCGTGGGGCGCACTGTACTTTACCGGTCGCCAAAGCGGATTTCACTAGGGGAAAGCCCGAAATTTTGAAAAAAATTCCCTGACGGAACAGGGACACACAAGCAGCCGTTTTCGCGTCCTCTTCGCCTCCACCACGCAGCCCGCTGGGCCGCGTCGGCTCGAGCCGCTGCCTACCCTCGGCGACCTTACTCGTCCCGTCTGGCGGGGGCCCGCCACTGACCCGACGCAGCCTCGGCCAGCGGACCGCAGTCTGTGTCCGGTCGCGCCGAGGCAGGACAAACCTGCTCCAACTCCGCGCCGCAGTCGTCGCTTTGGCGGACACCCGCCAGGCAGCTCGCCCCTGACCTCGCTCAGTCCTCCAAATCGATCAACCCCATTCGAATGGCGAAGCGAACCAAGCCGGGAATGTTGAAAATGCCGAGCCGTTCCATGAGCTGGCTGCGGTGGGTTTCCACCGTTTTCACGCTCACGTTCAAGACGGCAGCGATTTCCTTAGTAGACTTGCCCTCGGCAATCAGCTGCAGGATTTCGCGTTGGCGCGGCGTGAGCCGGTCCAGTTCCGACTCGCCGACCGTTTCCCGGACGTAGCCCGTCACCACGCCGGCCACGCGCGAGTCCAAATAGGTTTGGCCAGACGCCACCTTCACGACGGCCTTTTCCAGCTCGTCAATGTCGGCGTCCTTGAGCAAGTAGCCGGCCGCTCCCACCTGCAGCGCCCGCAGCACGTACTGCTCCGTGCTGTGCATGGACAGAACGATGACCCGCACTTCCGGCGCTTGACGCGCCACGCGTCCCGCCACTTCCAGGCCGTTCAGTCCGGGCATGGAAATGTCGAGCATGGCGACCGTGGGGCGCAAGCGGAGAATCTGCTTGAGCGACTCGCGTCCGTCCGCCGCCTCGCCAACCACCTCCACTCCCTCCATTCGCTCCAGCAACGCCCGAATGCCGGAACGAAACAGCGTGTGGTCGTCCGCCAGGAAAACGCGAATCGGTTTGTGTGTTGCCTGAGCCGTCATTCCGTCTTTGGCGTCGCTCCCGTCGGTTCGTTGCAGCCGTCGGTGGGTGGGTTGCCCGGCACGTTCGCCTTCGTTGCGAGCCGTCCGGGTCACTCGGTCAAGACCTGAGCCCTGCTCAGCGGAATCTCCAAATGAATCCGGGTGCCCTTTCCTCGTTCGGATTCGATTTGAATCTGTCCGTTCAGCAACAGCACACGTTCTTGCATGCCCAGCAGTCCCAGGCTGTGTCCGCGAGCCGCTCGCTGCAGAGCCCGCTCGACGTCGAACCCACGCCCGTCGTCCTCAATGTCGACCACCAGCGTGTCCTCAGTCGCTCGAATCCGGACCTCCAACCGCGACGCCCCCGCGTGCTTCAAACAGTTGTTGGCTGCTTCCTGCACAATTCGGAACACGGCTGTTTCAATGTGCGGTGGCAAACGTTCCTGCCCCAGGTTCGTCTCCAAGTACGCGTTCAGCCCACCGTTGACCTGACTCTTGAGCAGCCACTGCAGGGCCGGAATGAGCCCGAGGTCGTCGAGGACCGACGGCCGCAGGTTCCGCGACAAGTCTCGAACCTGCTGAATGACCTGGTCCAGCAGGGTCAGACACGTGGTCCAATGGGCCACGTTCGCCTGGCCGGGTTGCGACCGACGCAGCGACTGCAGGTTGACCTTCAGCGCGGTCAGCGACTGGCCAATCTGGTCGTGCAGGTCGGTGGCGATTCGTCGCCGTTCCGTTTCCTGAGCTTCGAGCAGTTGGCGGGAGAGCACGTGCAGACGCTCGGCCAACCGTTGCAGCGTCTGCTCGGCCTCGCGTCGCTTGGTCACGTCCATGAGCGTGCCGACGTACCCCACCACGCGGCCTTCGTCGTCGCGCCGAGGAATGGTCCAGAACTGGAGCCACCTTTGGGTGCCGTCGGGAGAGAGCACTCGGTTTTCTTCCAGGTAGTCGAGGCCGTCCAGGCAGGCCCGACGCCACTGTTCGGCCACGCGGGCCCGGTCGTCCGGGTGGACCGCCTGCAGCCACCCTTCGCCCAGAAGTTGCTCCGGCTTGAGCCCGGTCAGCTCCACGCACACCGGGTTGACGTACACCCACTGGCAGTGCCGGTCGGCCAGAAAAATGCCCACCGGCGCGGACTCGCACAACGTCCGGAACCGCTCCTCGCTTTCCCGCAACGCCTTTTCGGCCCGCTGCCGCTCCGTAATGTCCGAAATCACCGCGACGAAGCCCGTCAAGTTGCCGTTCCGGTCCCGCTCGTACGCCCAGTCCACCTGCACGTGAATGATGCGTCCGTCTTTGGTTCGGTCCCGCGTGAAGACCGGGCGCGGCTTCGGCTGCTCCCGCACCAGCCGCTCGAAAAACTCCCGCAGCTCCCGTCGTTCCTCCTCCGTCGGTTTGACGTCCCAAATGTACCACCCGACCAGCTCGCCGGGCTGGTAGCCGTGCATGAGCGAATGGGCGGCGTTGGAGTAAGTGATTCGGCCGGTCAAGTCGCACCGCTGCACGCCGTCTGGCAACAGCTCCAACAGCGTGCGCGTCCGTTCCTCGCTCTCGACCAGCGCCCGCACAGCCGCCTGGCTGGCCAGCTCGGCAGACCGGTAACTGTAGTGGAGCAACCCGAAGGCCAGCGGCAGCAGAATGCCCACCACCAGCAACATGCCGTAGCCCCACGGACGGGCCATTCGCTCAATCCGCGGCTCCACGACCGACGCCGGAACGTTCACCCCGACCAGACACCGAATGGGCTTCATGTAAACGTACGCGGCAATTTGTTTGTGGCCGCCCAGGTCGAAGGTCTCGCCGAGCCACGACCGTTCCAGTCGCAGCAGGTCGGCCACCGTGGTGGGCTCCTCGTCAATGCCCCCCACGACCACCCGCCGGACGTCCTTCCCCACCAGTTCGGGGTACCGCGTGTCCAACGCGACCACGCCGGGCCAGCGAATGACGCACAAGTGGCTGCAAGGCATGTCTCGTGAAATCAGTTCCCAGTGGCGCTCGAGCAGCCGCAAGGCCCGTTGGCCCAGAACCGCGTTCTCGTCCGGTTCGCTTTCGTCCCGCAGGTCCGACGAGCCCACGTCGTCGCCGCCCGACGGTGCCGAAGAACCGGCCGCCCGCTTTCTGGCCCGAGCCCCCCGCCCTTTCGACTTGACTGGACGCCCCGCCCCCGGCGTGTCCACCCCTGGCAACTCTGCCTCGACGTGTCGAATGAGCGTCAAGGCTACCGTTCGGTTTCGCGTTGCCACGGCGCTCACAATGGCCTTCCGGCTGTCGTTGTAGGCGAAGTAACCAATGAGCACCGAGAAGACCATGGCCAGCGCGCCGACCAGCATCGACGCCCACACTCCCGACCGCCCCAGACGCCGGCCGACGCGGGCAACCTCCCCGACGCGACCAACCGAAGCGTCGATCGGTGACTCCGTCGACGGCCCGGTCAGAACCAAGTCGGCAGCCAACGCCAGGAAGAACGCACCGACGCTGGCCGCCAGCGCCGGAACCTCGCCCGGCTCGCAAAACAAGGTCACGCTCCACCGCTCCGCCGAGACCAGCTCGCCGTACAGCAGCACCAGCTGCCGAAGGGTCATGAGGGCGAGCACAGCCGCGGTCAGCCGAATGCGCCAGTCGCAGCGTCCCCACAAGCGCCAACACAGCCACGACAGCGCAGCCACTCGCAGCAAAATGGAAATCAAAAGAAACAAGCTCATGCCGTGCCAACCCACACTGCTTCTCGGCCGGTGAGGTGGACACGCCCGCGGGCGGACGTGGACCCAGACGCCACAACGTCTTTCTTACCAACCCTTGTTTCCTCACACGCTGTGCCCCACGCCCGCGCACCCTCAGCCGCGGTTGTGCTCCCGAAAGGCGACCCTGCTCGAACGCCGAGCCCCCAAAGACTGGTCGGAGCGGGCCGTCCAACTGCGAACGCAAGCGGCCCCGCGCGACGTGTTACCTGACCTCGAACGATTCATATTCTGCACGCGCTCCCGCCTCGGGAACAACCTTTCGGCAACAGGTTCAGTCGACCACGAATGTGAAGCGTACGAATCTTCGGACCCCGACACCGGTACGGAGCCGTTCGTCTGACCGGATCGGTTTCGACGGCGTTTTTTGGCGTCTTCCGTCTGGGAGACCGCCCTGGTTGCCGCCGCGCAGGCCGCGCGTCGCCGTGTGGCGTTGGGAAGCACGTTCCGTCGCCGGTCTCAGCGACCCTCTCCCGCTTGACGCGCCGCCACCGCCGCGTCCACCTGCGGTTTCAAGAAAAACGCCTCGCTTGACGTTCCACCCTTTTCTCGGTTTGCTGACATGTTGTCTGCCGAAACCAAGCGTGGGTGCAACGAGTCGCCGTCGAAAGAACAACGTTCACCGTCGAAAGAACAACTTTCCAACACCAGCGGAACCCAGACCAAGGAGAAACCGAATGAAGCTCGACACAGTTCCCACCGTTCTCACTGTTGCGGCGTTGTTTCTCGCAGTGGCCGCCACGGCTTCGGCTGCAGACAACACGCTCACACCCCAAGAAAAGGCCGAAGGCTGGCAACTGCTCTTCAACGGCCGAGACTACACCGGTTGGAAGTGCAACAACGGCAAGCCGGTTCAGTCGCCAATCGAAGACGGAGCCATCATGCCGTACCGGTGCGGCGGCTACTTGGTCATGTACGAGAAGCCGTTTCGGGACTTCATTTTGAAGTGTGACGTGAAAATGTCGCCCGGCTGTAACTCGGGCATCTTTTTCCGAGTCAGCGACCCGAAGGACCCGGTGCAGTCTGGGTTCGAGGTGCAGATTTACGACCACGCGGGCACCAGTTACCACGACTTTGGAGCCATTTACGACCTGGCTCGTCCCGTCAAGCCGCCCAAGCTGCGACCGGCCGGCCAGTGGAACTCGGTGACCATTACCTGCTGCGGCCCGAAGATTTCCGTCGAGGTGAACGGCGAGCTGATTTGTCAAATGAACTGCGACGAGTTTACGGAAGTCGGCCGGCGGCCGGACGGTACTCGCCACAAGTTCTCGCGCCGCGGGTTGCCCATTAAGGACTTCGCTCGCGAAGGCTACATCGGTTTCCAGGACCACGGCCACAAGGTGTGGTTCAAGAACGTGAAGATCAAAGTGCTGAAAGACTGTCAGTAGACTCTCCCTTCATAGCATGCGCGCGTGGTGCGCGCGTGATTTGTGAAGTGT
>CAYSAG010000255.1:0-7565 GCA_964428935.1 uncultured Planctomycetaceae bacterium
GGAACCGCCCACCTCCTGCTGCGACCTCCAAAGCCAGCCCCCCGTTGGCCGAACGCAAGATTACCGACTTGGCTCACGGTTGAAAAGGTCGGTTCCAGCGAAAACGTCAAAATGACTCCAGCGTGTCTGGGAATTTGGAGGGCCACGCTCCGTCGTGGCCGCTGTTCGTGGACAGAAGAACGGACGCAACCGAGTGCGTCCCTGCGGACGGCTCGCCTGGGTTTTGGAACACCCTCTTGGCCGGGCGAAACCGTCCCCGTCCCGTTGCTGAACCTGTCCGAAAGCAGCGGTCGGTTGCAGCAAACGCGCGTGGGTGGCCGGTGGGTCGACAAGAACG
This sequence comes from uncultured Planctomycetaceae bacterium, assembly GCA_964428935.1. GTDB lineage: Bacteria > Planctomycetota > Planctomycetia > Planctomycetales > Planctomycetaceae > JAADHY01. Next base: position 338 of record CAYSAG010000255.1, read on the forward strand.
GCGAACGGAGCGTCGGTCGTCGAGCTTCGGCGTGGACGACGGAAGTTGGAACTGCTCGTCCGGCTCCTGTCCAGGCGTCGGCTCGGTCCGTCACGGACGTGACCCGCCGGCGACCTCACTCCAACTCCAGTCGCTCAATGGCCTCCGCCACGCGGCGACGCACCTGCAGCACGGCCTCCGGGTTGGGCAGGATTTTCGTCGAGTAGCGGCCGCCGGCGTTGGGCACGGGCACCAGACCGGCCGCTTCTTTCAGCACCCGCTCGGCTGCCGAAACGTCCCGCCCCTTCGCCTTGGCCCGCTCGACCGCCGTCCGCAGCAACTGCAGGTACTCGAAGTCTTCCACGCCGTCGCGAGCCTGAGCCACTCGAATCGACGGCACCGGCTCGTTCAGCCCGAACCGTCGGCCTGGGTAGACCAGGTACCCGTCGCCGTTCGGGTAGCGGACCCAGTACACGTTGCCGGGCCGGTCGCTTTGTCGAATGTAGGCGTGCCAGCCGAACCGGTACGGGTCGTAGGTCAGCCAGTTGATGCCCCAGAACTCGTACGCTTCGGCGCCGTAGTGGAAGCAGTAGTGCGGCAGCAGCCGCTCAATGGCACAGAACGGCGTGTCGGTACACATTTGGCCGTCGGTCGTGTACCAGACGCGAGCTCCTTGCCGGCGGAGCTGCTTCTGCAGCTCGACCGGCACGCGTCCGTCGTGGCCAATGCCCCACACGTTCAAGTAGCCGTCCCACGCCGGCACGTGCTTCCACGTGCTGCTGTAAATGGGAATGGACGGGTCCACCTCGTGGATCATGTCGCAAACCGCCTTCATTTGCTCGACAATGCCCGGCTGTCTGAAGTGCGGTTCGTCGGAAACGTACAGCACGAAGCGGTCGGCCCACCCTTTCTCTTTGACGTGCTGCCAGAACAGTCGCAGGCATTGCTGGTACAGCCGCTTGTACTCGGGACGCAGCTTTGCCCGGTCCGCTCCTTCGTACGGGTAGCTTCCTTCGTACGGGTCGACGCCGAACAGCCGCTTCGGCGGGTGGCCCCAGCCGAAGGAGTAGAACAGCCGAGGGGTGTAGCTGTGCGGCAGGTTCAGCTGGTCGAAGTAAAACGAGGCCGCTCGGTCGAAGTCCGTGAAGTCCACCGTCACCCGGCCACCTTCGTAGCGAAACACCGGTTCCGGGTAGACCCGGTCTGGACAAAGCCGGTAGCGGGCCATGAAACGCCAGAACTGGCGGTACAACTCCGTCAGCGGCCGCTGCTCACGCGGCCAACCGCGCGTGAACCGCACGTCGTAAATGGCTCGAAAGCGAGTCGAGTCGGGCAGTGTGAAGTTCCACACGTGAACCGTGACGGGCACGGAGGCCAAAGTTCGTCCGTCGGACACGAAACGAACGCGGCCTTCGTAACGTCCCGCTCGAACGTTCTTGGGTGCGTGAAACGTGACCCACACCGGCTGGGTTTCGTTTGGTTTCAGTGAGAACGTGGCTTGAGGCAAGAGCGGGTCCGGCCACCAGTCGGACCAGCCGTCGCAGCCGGCCCCGCCCGTCGGGTGCTTGCGGTGCCACTCCGGAGCCTCGCTACGGTAGTAGTTGGTCGGGTAGTCAATCGGAACGTAGCCGACGACGGCCACCTCGAACTGGTCCAGGACGTCGCCCTGCGAGTTCCTGGGCGGCTCGACCTGCACCTCGACCCGTTCCACCGCCTGTCGGCTCCGGACGGCCAACTGCAACGGTTCGTACTCGTTCCGGGCCAGCTCGACTCGTGCCGCCGCAGCCGCCTTGGGCGGCAACGTCTGGCGAAAGACCTTGACCACCGGGTTGACCGGCCAGACGGTCAAACGCGGCATCGAACCGACCGTCGGCGGACCCGCAACGCCTGGGCTTTCGTGGCGAAGCTGAGGAGCTTCCGCGTGTCCTCGGACGACGGCCGCCAGCACCACCCCGTCGTGCCACACCGTGCCGGTCGCGGCGGTGGTCAGGTGAAGTTGCAGCACGGCCGCGTCGGGCGGTGCTTGAATGAACGAGCTGAGCAGGGTCCAGTCGCGCGTGCCGCTCAGCGACGGCCCCGCTCCCGTGAACGCACCGGAGCGGCAAAGCTGGCCCGAGGCGGTTTTCCAGTGAGCGTGCAGTTGGACGCGGCCGGCTACGTCCCGCGACTTCACCCAGCCGGCGTACAGGTACGTCGTGCCGGGCTGAACCGGAACGTCCTGAAGCCAGCCGAACCAGCCGTTTGCGTGACCCGGTGCCAGCGAGACTTTCGAGCAGCGGCTGCCAAACTTCCCGCCCGCCTCCACGCTCACCGTGACGCCCCGCGGCTTTCGCCCCACCGCGTTGTTTTGCCACGCCGGTTCGGTTGAGCCCTCGAAGCTGGCGTCCCGCACCAGGTTCAGCGGGCTGGCCAGCAACTGGGCGAACCCCCCTTGGTCCGAGCCGGCTCGCCGGTCGCTGGACAGGTAGACGTGGTACGTCTGGTCGCTGCGGGCCGGCAGTTGCGCGTCAATCAGCAGAAGGCCGCGCAGGTTGTAGTGAGCCACCGGTCCGTCCGGCCCGACGACGCGAGCCGTCGCCAAAAGCCGCTCCGTCCGCTCGGCCGACTGCGTCAGCACGACCAGCGTCGGTTTCAGGTCGACGGCCAGCAGCACGCGGGACAGCGACCGGTTCGAAAGGTTCCGAACGCGGACCGGAACGCGGTAGTCCCACACCACGTCGTCGGCGGGCGACGGGTCGAACCACTTTTCTGGCGGGGTCCGTTTGGTCAGCCGGAGCCGCTCCGGCCGCGACGCCTTCACCTCGTACTGCCACTGGTCCAGGCACACCAGCTCGACGTCGTCGAACCAAGCCGTGCCGGTTCCGCGGAGCACGGTGCCCAGACTGGCCAAGGTGGCGTCCTGGGGAGCCGTGAAGCGCAGCTCGATCTGCTTCCAGTCGTACGTTCCGCCGCCGGCGCGGACGGTCAGCGCCAACAGCATGGGCCGCTCGCGGTTGCCCACGTGGACGTACCAGCCGGCGAAGCCGTGAACGTTGCGTGCCTTCACCCACGCTCGCAGCACGTAACGCGCCCCGCCGTGAATGCGAATGCCCGTCTGTCGAGTCGAAATCCACGTCGGCTCGGCTCCTTCCTCGACGACGGTCTTCAGACAGCAGCGGCCCGAGTGCGGGTTCTCGGTCACCCAAAACGTGCGGTGCTGTCGGTCGCCGACGTCGTGCCGCCAGCCGAAGGGAGTGCCCGCTTCGCCTGCTTCCACGCCGCCGTTCCGCACGCCGACCGACGCCTCCAAGAAGTCCGGCACCGGCCAGGCTTTCGGGTTGTCAAAGTACACCCAGTAAGTGGCCGAGCCACCGGCCGGGCACTCGACGGGAACCGTCAGCGTCGCCCCGTCAGGAATTGGGCCGGACCGACGCGGCCGTCCGTCCGGGTCGGTGACGCTGAACAGCACCTCCTGGCCAGCGGCGTCGCACACACGAACGCCCGACACCGGTTGGCCCACCACGTCCACCTGGCCGTCTTGACGTCCGACCGTCAAAGCGACCGGCTCGCCCGCCCAGTCACGGCCCGAACGGTTCTGGACGACGACCCGCACGCGGGCTCGCCAGTAGCCGCCGCCCGACAGGTAGGTCAGCTCGTGCCAGTCGGTCTCGGCCGCGGCCGAGCCGCTCAACAAGGCAACGGCCACGAACAGGCCGACGCCGACCAGCCCGGGCCGGAACGGGCGCCAGCCGGTTCGAGGGAACAAGACGGAGTCCGAGCGGGGGTGGGTCGGTCGTCGCATGGTTCAGCTCCTTGCGTGCTGTCGCACCCAATCGGTTGCGGAAGGCAACTCGACGACGTTGCGGCCGGCCGTCGTGGCGTCGCAGTTGGAGTTGCGCGTGGCCGGGCCGCGCGACGCGCCACGGCGGCCGAGCCGGCCGGGGTGTCTCCGTCGAGTTTGCTCGCCGCGTCAGCAGAACGCAAGGCTGCGCGGGTGGACGCGGTCTCTCGTCGTCGGTGTCGGTTGAGGCAAGGGCGGGACAGAAACCGTGGGCGGGCTCGGCCCGTGGCGCGGCGAGGGCGGCGTGGAGCTCCGCGTCACGACGGGTGGGCTCGTGGCTTCAGTACGTCAGCTCGGAGCTGAAGTAGAAATTCACGCCCGGCTGGTAGACGGCCAGGCCGCTGCGGGAGCGGTAGTCCAAGTGTTCTCGGTAGTTCTTGTCGGTGAAGTTTTCGACGCCGGCAATGAGCAGCAGGTGGTCGGTCGGCCTCCAGTAACTTCTCACGTCCCAGACAGTGAAACCGGGGGTGGGCGTTTCGAGCAAGCTGGAAGCGACGCGGTCCTGGTTGTCGACGACTCGGGCCGACAACTCGATTCCCCACCGTCTGGTTTCGCTCGGGTCGTGGAGGCGCACGCCCAGACGGCTTTCCAGAGGGACAATGTTCGGAAGCGGCTCCTCCGCCCCGCCGACAATTCCGCTGAAGTACCCTCGGGGCAGCCCGTAGACCCGCGTGCTGGGTTGTCCCGGTGCGGCTCGTCGCGTGGCGAACTCGCCGTTGCGTGTGTGGTCTCGGCCCTCGACGTACTGCAACGTGGCGAAGGTCGTCAAGAAGTCGGCCACGTCGTACTCGCCGTACAGCTCGACGCCGGCGAGCGTCGCCAGTTTCGTGTTGACGTACTTCAGGCTGACCTGTTCGGGTTGTCCGGCCGGAGGGCCGTAGAAGACGTTCAAGTTCTCGAAGGTAATGTAGTCGTGAATCCACGCGTGGTACGCATTGACGCCGGCTCGCAAGGCGGGACTGTCGTACTGCAGGGCCAAGTCGATTTGCCACGAGCGTTCTGGGTCGAGGCGTGGGTCGCCGGTGGCCGTGTTCTGTCCGTTTTGCAGAAGGAAGAGAAAAGACTGCGCGACGTACAGCTCGGTCAGCGACGGCGGTCGTTCGCCGTGTCCGAAGGCGGCCGAGAGCGTCCAGGAGTCGGTGAGCGCGTAGTTGGCCGTGACGAAAGCCGTCCAGACCGCGAACTGCCGGTTCCAGCGGTCGGTGCCCAGAATGTCGGCCAGGGACGACTGGGGTGTTCCCGTGCCGAGTGCAGCCAGTTCGCTGTCCGGGTCGACCACGTCGGTGAAGACCAGGTCGGCCCGAGCGCCGGTTGTGACGGTCAGTCGTTCGGTGAGCGGCGTCGTGTGCTCCAAGAACAGGCCCGGGTTGACCCATTCGGACTTCGGCAGCGGCGAGTTGGCGTTGGTGAAAATGGCCACACCGTGCCGACCGCTGGAGATTTCGTCCAGTTCCTGTTTCAGGAAGCGCAGGTCGACGCCCGCCGTCAGAGACGGTTCGTCCGGTTCTCCCCACGTCACTGCCAGTCGGAAGCCGCTGGAGACCGAGTCGACGTCGGTGAAGGCGCGGAAGCGGAAGAAGTCGAACAGCGGGAACTGCCGCCGCTTGCCCGCTCGCAAGTTGTTGCCCTTGAACCGCGTTTCGTTGAACCAGACGTCGAGGGCGAGCAGGTCGAAGGCGTCCTGGTCTTCGAGTGCGTAGCGGAGTTCGTAGCCGTCGGTGACCAGGTAGTCCATGTCGAAGGCCTGGCCGGGAAACTCGACGTCCGTCTGGTCCAGCCGCAAGTAGAGGAACTCAATGTGGCTGACCGGCGAAAGGTCGGCGCCGAGCGCCACGTTCAGTTCGCGTGACTTGTAGCTGGACGGAATGCCGACCCCGGACCCGGTCCGGTAGTCGTTGGCGGTGCGGTGTCCGTAGCCGACCCGGAAGCCCCAATTGTCCGAGCCGCCCCACGCGTCCTGACGCCCGTACCACTGCTTGCCGTTCGTCCCAAAGTAGACGCTGCTGCTCTCGTGCATTTCGAAGCCGTCGACGAAACGCGGCGCCCCCAGCAGGTGCACGTCGACGTGCTGCAAACCCGGACCGTACCGGACGGCGTACGGCCCTTTGATGACCAGGACGTCGTCAATGAGGCGGGAGTCGATTTTGCTCAACGCCGTGTCCAAGTCGATTCGGGCCGGAACCCAGTAGGAACCGGAGGCGGCCAGCTGCCCGACTCGGCTGCCACGAACGCGCGGGTCGGTCACAATGGGCGTGCGCCGCTGCAGTCCAATGCCGACGACGTTGGGCGACTTGCCGAGCAGGCTGCCCGCGTCCGTCGCCGCTCGCGTCTTCGACTCCACTCCACGAACCACACTCCGGCTCGGCCCGACCGACAAGCCGCCCCGTCGGGTTCGAATGAGCGTCGGTCGCCGCGAGCCGAACAGGTCGGCCGCCCCCCCAGCGGCTCCCTCCGGCAACGCCACCTCCGGCTGGAGGTCGGGCGACGGCAAGAGCATGGGCTGCGGCTGCAAACGCGAAACTGGCCGGACGGTCGCCGTGCCGGTCTGGTCTTCCAGCGTGTCCGGCTCCGTCTGCGGCGACTCCGACTCGCGACTGTCAGAGACAGGCCAGGGACCGAGGCCGCCGTCTGGGCCCCAGTCGCCAGCACACAAAACGCCTGAAAGCAGACAAACGCCCAGAAAACCGACCGAGCTGCGAATCAGTCTGGCCCTCACCCCACCCCCCTTGACTGACTGCCCCGGGGACCGCGTCCTCCGACCGGTGCCGCGCGCCAGTGCCGTTTCGAAACCGTCGGACGCACAGGACGGCCCAGCCGCCTTTTCCGCTCAACCGGCCACACTCGCCGGACGCACAGACCGTACAGCGGCTGCACGTCGCATTTTCGGTTTTATCGACACCACGGCACTGGAACTTGAGCAGTAGGTGAACCGGAAGCAGCCTGAGGTTCTCGGCGGCGAGCGGGTCTGCCGGAGCAAAGCCGAGTGCGGCGAGCAAACGAGAGGCTCGCGTCCCTGGCCGGGGGGAGGACTCGGGCGAGCCAGACACGCCGTTGCGTGCGAAAAGGGCAAGACTTGCCAGACGTCTGGGGCGGCCGAGCGGCCGGTGGACAGCGTCGCCGCTCCAGGACTCGTCCGCCACGTCGAGGAAGCAGGCGGCTCGCCAGCCGGCGGCAGGCGTTCGTTGCTCTTTCCGGTCGTTGGCCTGCCTGCTGGCGGTCACGGAAAGAGTGGAGGTGCGAGGCGGGTGGCGGCTTCCCAGTGACCGAGGTCAGTTTGTTCGGGCCGGTTCGTCCAGGAGCGCTGCCGCTTCGTGTTCCAGCCGCGCCGCCTCGACGTTACCCGGGCACTGCTCTTTCCGCCGGGCGGTCCCTTTGCCGAAGCTGCAGCGTGCCTCCACGGCCTTGCCTTGCCGCCACTGAGCCATGCTC
>CAYSAG010000256.1:0-7546 GCA_964428935.1 uncultured Planctomycetaceae bacterium
GATGGCGACCTTGGTGGTGACAAAGGTGCCCGTTCCGATCTGCAGCAGGTGCGCCGTTCGGTCCAAGCGGGGCGAGCTGGCTCGCGTGCGAAGAGTCGAGGCTTTTGGGCGAAGTCTCGGCGTCAGAACCGCAGTCCGCCGCGGACAATGAAGCTCGTCCCCGGGTGGAACGTGGCCTTCGAGACGTCGTAGTCGATGTCTCGGCCCAAGACCCAACCGACCTCCACGTAGCTGCTGACTCCGTAGGCGTCGGTCCGTAGTCCGAAGACGATTCGGTAGTCTTCCAGCTCAACCTGGTCCCGCACGCCCGTCAGCTCGTTCTGAATCTGGTAGGCCTCAATGTGGTACTCGCCCCTCGCGTACAGCCAGTACGACCATCCCCAGTAGTTCCCCAAGAACACGCTGATTCTCGACTCGGGGTACAGAATGCGGAATTCCCAGGTGTCGTTCGGAGTGAACACGAAGCCGGCGTACGGAATGACGCGGTCGTGGACGCGGTCCAGGTAGCCGGCCCCGCCGACCAGCATCCACTGCGGGACCACGCGCCAGAACAACATGCCTCGGCCGTCCCACTGCCAGGCGTCGTCGCCGATGGAGTTGTTGAAGTCGGTGTTGAGCGAGGGGTTGAAGGCAATGAGGGCGGCTAGGGGGGCGTTGGCTGGCGTTTGCAAGACGGCGTCGACGCCGAACCGGTAGACGCTGCCGGGTAGGCTGGAGAAGCCGCCACCGGGGTTCGGAACGCGAGTCGGTCCGTCCCACGAGCGGTAGTCGAACTGGGGAGCCAGCGACAGAATGAAGCCGGGCAGGACGGGAGCCGTGTACTTCAGCTCGACGTCGGTTTCGAAGACCTCGAAGTCGCCGGTTGCGTCGTCCGAGGACCGAGCGGGAATGTAGCCGACGTCCACGCGGCCGGACCAGCCGAAGCGGAAGGGCTTCGGACCGGTCATGCCAAAAATCGGCCCGGCCCAAGGAACGACGGCCGGCGGCGCGACGCCCGGCGGAGCGGCCAGGAACGGGTCCTGCGGCGCCGGTTGGACAAACGGGTTCGGTGCCGCTCCCGGTGTCCACGGCGACGGGGTGGCGTACGTGGGCGGAGCGGCCGAGGTGCTCGGTTGCTGCCCCGGTTCCTCGTCGTACCCGGGGTTCTGTGCCCGGACCAGACGGACGGTCGGTTGGGCGAACAGTTCGCTGCCGGCCAGCGGCGTCAGCGGCTCGGTCTGCGAGACGAAGTCGACACCGGTGCCGCCGAACAGGTCCCGGGGCAGGTCGGCCGCCGAAACAGAAACCAGTTGGGGCGACAAACCGAAAACTGTGGCAACGAGCAGAGCGTGCATGTTGACACCGTCCCTGGCTGAACGAGTGGAAGGAGACTGACTGGGAAGGGAATGCGAGACAGTTTCAGGAGACAGGGTAGCGGTGCGGATTGTCTAAATGTGGGCCAACGCGTCAACACCAAGTTGGCGAAAATTTCGTGCGTCCGCGCACGGGCACGCCAAGCGGACCCGTTCAGACTACGCCCCGCCACCGGGGAAGCGAAGGGGGCGGGCAGAGCGACCGACGGCGTTCACGTGTGGACTGCCCGGGCCGGCCGACCGGCACTGACCACTGCGCTCAAGGTGCGTTCGAGCAATTGCGCTCGGCCACTCGACCAGCGTCCGGCCTGCACGCGGTCGACCGGCACGGCTTCCCCGCCGGGCCGGTTTTGGTGCGGTGGTCGGTGGCGAGCCCCGCTCGTCCAAGCCCGTCCGCCGACGGCGCTGGGCTGGGTCGGCTTCACTTGTGGTAGCCCAGGCTGCGAATGACCTCGTACAGTTCCTCGTACGTAATGAACCGTCGGCGGTGCATCAGTTTGTACTGGTCGATTGCGTCCGCCAGCTCGCGTGCTTCGTGGCTGATTCCGTCTCGCGAGTCGCGGAACTGTCGTCGTTCCGGGCCGTCGGGACGCACACCGCCTCGGTTCTGCCGGCGGTCCACGAAAGGCATGGGCTTTTGTTGGGTGAGCTGTTCCATTAGGATGACCCCGTTGCTTCTGCAGCCGTCTGTCACTGGGCGCGGACCAAACGACCAAGGGCCAACCCCCGTTGGCCGCTCCCTCCTTTCGGTCCGGCTCGGCACAGGCCGGGCCGGCTCAAACGGACCTGTCGCTCGGGCGAATTCTTTCCCGCGCCAATGGAAAGGTAGGTCAAGTTTTCGGAGGGAGCAAAGTTTTTTTCGCTGCGCCGGCCAGCAATCGGCGGCCTCGCAAACGGACCGTCAGACGCAAGTGGCTCGCAACACTCTTTTTCGGTCAGACATGGTGAAAAAAATCACAATTCTGGGTAGCGGAGCAATGGCGACGGCCTGCTCGGTTATTCTGGCCGAAAAGGGGGCCGAGCGGGTCGTCTTGTGGGCTCACGAAGCAGCCTTGGCCGCCGAAATCGACCGGCACCGCGAAAACCGGCGCTTCTTGCCCGGCGTGCCGCTGCCCGACGTGGTCGAAGTGACGGCCGACGAGGCGACGGCCGCTGCGGACCCGGAATTGTGCGTGGTGGCCATTCCGTCCGCGTTTCTACGCAACACCCTGACCCGTTTTGCCGGACGAATCGACCCGGACTGCCCGACCGTTAGCGTTGTCAAGGGCATTGAGGTTGACACGTTCCTCCGACCCAGCGAAATCATTCGTCAAGTTCTGGGCTGCCGGCGGGTGGCCGTGCTGAGCGGACCGTGTCACGCCGAAGAGGTGGCTCGACGCCTGCCGGCCAGCGTGGTCGGGGCCAGCGAGGACGAACGACTGGCCGCTCTGGTGCAAACGACCTTCACCACCCGGCGGTTCCGCGTCTACACCAACCCCGACCTGGTCGGCACGGAGCTGGCCGGCGCTCTGAAGAACGTCATTGCCATTGCCGCGGGAATTTGCGACGGCTTGGGTTACGGAGACAACGCCAAGTCCGCTCTCATGACTCGCGGACTGGCCGAAATCCGGCGACTGGGCGTCGCCCTGGGAGCTCGTCCACAAACCTTCGCCGGACTGGCCGGCGTGGGCGACCTCATTACCACGTGCATCAGTCCTTACGGTCGGAACCGCCGCGTGGGAGAACGTCTGGGACGGGGCGAAACGCTGCAGCAAATTTTGGCGAGCACCGAGTCGGTGGCCGAAGGCGTGCCGACGGCCAAGGCCGTCCACCACTTGGCCCAGAAGGTCGGCGTCGAAATGCCCATTACGGCCGAAGTTTACCGGGTGCTGTTCGAGGGCAAGCCGCCCGAGCAAGCCACCGACTCGCTCATGACCCGACCGCTGCGTTCGGAAGACTGACGCGACTGGCAACGGAGCGACCAGAAGGGCCATTCGGGCGACCGCAAGGGCAGGGCAACCGGGCGACGCGGCCCCCGGCGTCCGAAAGCCCAAATTCCTAAACGAACACCAACAGGAGCCGAACTCCAATGAAAGACGACTGGATTGCCGAACGCATGCGTCTGATTGACGCTTCGGGCATTCGCAAGGTCTTCGACTTGGCGGCCGACTTGAAGTCGCCCATCAACTTGAGCATTGGCCAGCCGCATTTCGACACGCCCGAGCCAATCAAACAGGCCCTTTACCACGCCGTGGCCGACGGAAAGAACGGCTACAGCCAGACGCAAGGCATTGCCCCTCTTCGCGAAAAACTGCAAGCGTGGGTGGACGAAACCTACGGACACGACGACCGCGAGCTGTTCATTACCAGCGGCACCAGCGGGGGCCTGTTGCTGGCGTTGTGCGTGCTGGTGAACCCGGGCGACGAGGTCATCATTTTCGACCCGTACTTTGTCATGTACAAGCACCTGACGGCGTTGGCCGGCGGCCGGCCGGTGCTCGTCGACACCTACCCCGACTTTCGCATTGACGTGGACAAAGTGCGAGCCGCTCTGACCGACCGGACCAAAGTCATTCTGTTCAACAGCCCGTGCAACCCGACGGGTCGTGTGGCAACCGAGGACGAAGTGCGTGCGCTGGCCGAACTGGCTTTGGAACGCGACGTGGCACTGATCAGTGACGAAATCTACCGCGTTTACAGCTACGACCGACCGCTGGTCAGCCCGGCTCAGTTCAACCCGGAAACCATTGTCATTGACGGCTTCAGCAAGTCTCACTCCATGACCGGCTGGCGACTGGGGTTCGCCCACGGACCGCGGCGGGTCATTCAGGAAATGATCAAGCTGCAGCAGTTCTCGTTCGTCTGTGCTCCGCAGCCGGTCCAGTGGGCGGGGCTGGTGGCGTGGGAGTACGACGTGTCGGACCGCGTCGCCGAGTACCGTCGGAAACGCGACTTCTTGGTCCGCGAGTTGTCGGAAGACTTCGAGGTGGGGCCGGCCGAAGGGGCGTTCTACCTGTTCGTGAAAGCCCCGTGGGGCACGGGGACGGAGTTTGTCGCGGAGGCCATTCGGAACAACCTGCTGGTCATTCCGGGAAACGTCTTCAGCGAGCGGGACACGCATTTTCGAATCTCGTACGCCGCGCCGGACGAAACGTTGCAGCAAGGCGTCGAGGTGCTCCGGCGACTGGCCAAGCGACGTTGAGCTGGCGAAGCAACGTCGCCCCGGCCGAGCAGCGTTCACTTGACCGAGCGACGTTGAGTTGGAGAAGGAATTAACCGATGGGCTCTGGGAATTGTGGAGGGCCACGCTCCGTCGTGGCCGTTGACGGTGTGTACTCCGACGCCGGCTCCGACAGGCACGCTCAGTCACTCAAGGCTCGCGAACGCCTGCCGAAAAGCGAACCAGTTCCCCGGAGCCTCGCAACGTGAACTTGGTCGGGCACGTCGACCTGCGCCACGGACCTTGACTTGGCCAAGCGACGTTGAGCTGGCGAAGCAACGTTGCCCCGGCCGAGCAGCGTTGAGTTGGCCGAACAGCGTCGACCCGGCCGAGCGACGCCGAGACGTCACGCGGGCGGGCTCACGCTGACCGCGGAAGCGGGCGGCACGCTGGGCCGTCCGAGCCGCTCCGGTGGTCCAGTCGGCCCGCGTCGGCTGGCGGGTGACGTGGCCTTTGGGGGGAGACACGGCCGTGAAACCAAACCTGCTGGGCGCGTACGGAAACTGGGCGGCCGGGCTGGTCGGCGACGGGCCGGGCCGTCTGTCGCCACGTCGTGCGGAGTGGTCGGACCGAGACGCGTGGCGGGAGGCGGCTCGAGCTCGGTTCGGCGAATTGTTGCTTCAGCCCGAACGGCCCTTTGTCCCAGAAGCTGACGTGCTGGACCGTGCCTGCGCGGACGGCGTCGAAGCCGAGCTGCTCCAGTGGCAACTGCCTTACGGTCCGCCCACACAGGCCGTGTTGCTCAAGCCCGAACGAGCGGAAGGGCGGCTGCCGGCCGTGTTGGCTCTTCACGACCACGGAGCGGTCAAGTTCTTCGGTTGGGAAAAGATTGCCCGGTTCGGCTCGGACGTTTCTCCCCGCATGCTCCGTCACCAGCGGCAGTACTACGGCGGGCGAGCGTGGGCGAACGAGCTGGCTCGGCGCGGCTACGTCGTGCTGGTGCCCGACGTCTTCCCCTTCGGCAGCCGACGAATTCGGTTGTCCGACCTGCCTGAGGAGCTCCGGCGTCGGTTGGGAGCCGGCTCACTGCTGCACGTCGACCGTCACGCCAGCCGCCAGACCCGGCGGTACGACTCGTTCGCCGCTCAGCACGAACACGTGGTGGCCAAGAGCTTGTTCTGCGCCGGGACGACCTGGCCGGGCGTGTGGACGTACGAGGACCAGCGGGCCTTGGACTACCTCTGCTCCCGCCCCGAAGTGGACCCGTCTCGGGTCGGGTGCTGCGGACTGTCGGGCGGCGGCCTTCGCACCGTCTACCTTTCGGCTCTCGACGACCGCATTGCCTGCTGCTGCTGCGTGGGAATGATGACCACGTGGCGCGACTTCCTGCTCCACAAGTCGTACACCCACACGTGGATGATTTACGTGCCGGGGCTGGCACGGGAAGTGGACTACCCGGAGCTGCTGGGGCTCATGCTGCCGAAGCCCGTCGCCGTGCTCTACTGCCGCGACGACGAGCTGTTTACGCTGTCCGAAATGCGACGCGCCGACCGAGTGCTGCGCGAGCTTTACGCTTCGGCCGACGCCTCCGACCGCTACCTGGGCCGGTTCTTCCCCGGGCCGCACCAGTTCGACCGGTCCATGCAGGAGGTGGCCTTTGCGTTCTTCGACCGTTGGTTGAGCGGGCAGGGCAGGGGGTGAGGTGCCGCGGTGCTGGAGCAGCCTCGGTGCGTGGGGCCGCGCGTGCTGGACGCGTCGCGACGCTGGCAGCGCCTCGCCGCGCGTTGAGCTTCTCGCCGCGGGGTCCAAAGCCACGGCCTCGCTTCGGCGCGGACGGCACGCGTCGGCTTGGGCCCGGCGGCCGGACCGCGTCGAAGCAACGTCCAGCCGGACCAGTGGAAGGCCGCCTTTCCGGCTGCCGTCCGGCCTCTGTCGGAACACTCCCGTCAGAACTTGTACTCGCCGGCGAACTCGAACTGCACGGCCTCGCCGGAAGACTGGTCGAAGTAGTGAGTCGACCACCAGCGCACCTCGAAGCCCAAGTTCAGCCGCTCGGTGAAGTCGTGCGACGTGTTCACGTACAGGTACTGGTTCAGCGTGCGGCCGCCGGGGAAGCGGGCGTCCGGGTCGTCGACCGACCACCCGCAGTAGCTGTGCCAGCGCGGCGTCCAGTGGTAGTAGAGTTCAATCCAGCCGCCACGGGCCCGAATGGGACGCCGCGTCACGGGGTTGACGCCCTGCACAATTCCGCCCAGAAAGGTGCTCAGGTCCTGCCCCACGAAAAACTCGCCGCGCACGCCGGCCTGTGAGCTGAGCGGGACTTCGGCGTCCAGGTTGAACGAGTAGGTCAGCAGGCGAGCGTCGTCTTCAGGAGGCACGCGCAGCGGCGGCGGACCCGGCTCGGTGAAGTCGAACCCTTGCTGTCCCACGTGTCCGGACAGTCCAACCACGACGGTCCGCTCCGAGTCGAACGGCGACGGCCACGAAAAGGCCACTCGACCCTGAAGCATGGGCCACGACGACGACTCCGGCTCCACTCCCTTCGCCGCACGAAAGTCGCTGACAATGTTTTGAGCCACGGCCAACTGGACCAGCGCCTGCACGTCTTCGGTCACCGCGAGCTGCTGTTCCCACCGCACCTGCATGCGTCGGTAGCCAATGTTGCCGGCCCCCCAACCGACCGAGTAGTTCAGCGAGTGGGGCAGCAAAGGGGAAATGACGTCGGTCGTCTGCCCGGCCAGCAGGCTCCACCCGTCGCCGGACAACCGGCCGTAGGCGTGCCGCAGCAGCACGCCGGGCTTGTTCTCGACGACGAACGAGCCGTGAAAGTCGATTTCCAGCCGCCCGGACAGTCGAGTGCCGCCGAAGACGCTCACCCGAGGACACTCCACGTTCAACCCGACGCGCGTCCGACGGGTGTCGATTTCGAACGCTGGCTCGCCCTCCCGGTCTCCCGACTCGACGAACAGCGTGTACGCGCCCGGGCTGGTGCGCGACGTGTCGTAGTGAGCGCTGCCCCACAAGACGCCGTACGGAACGACGCGGTGGCCCGCTT
>CAYSAG010000257.1:0-7486 GCA_964428935.1 uncultured Planctomycetaceae bacterium
CCACTGACGCGATCCCAGGCAACGCGCACAATGCACACCCTGTAAACAAACTGTACAGAATGTTCTGGTAATCTGGGTCGGTTCGGTCCGCGAACACGGCCGGCCGGCACAGCCCCAAACCGCCCGCCTTCGTTGACAACGGGGCTCGCAGCAAGAGCGACTTCTCCGGCCGGTCCAAATTGCACAGCGACTGAGGGCTAGTCGCCAAGCCAAAGCGCCAGGCTTTGGTCGGCTTGCCGTAGCGGTCTGTCGCCGGCTTCAAATGGCACGACGCACAACGTCGACCCAGAACGACGCCCGGCAGTGGAGCTGGGTACATTCCGCACCCCAAAGCCGCGTACGTGCCCGGGTAGGGAGCGCTGCTGTCGATCCACAGACGAATCATTTTTTTCTCGTGTTCCGAGACGCGCACGTCGTAGTGCGACGGTTCGAGAAACTGCAGCAGCCGACTGGCCGAGCTGCCGATGGTTCGAGGCGGACGGTTGCCGTACGGCTGGTTCCGACCGTCGGCGACCAACCGGTGCGTCACCATGGACCAATAGGCCGCGGAGTACCGAGGCGTGTGGTCGCCGCTCAGGTCGAGCCGGCCAGCGTACTGGTCTGGGTTGTGGCACTGGACGCAGTGCCGGTCGAAGATTGGCTGAATGTCGCGCGGAAAGTCGAACACGTCGGGCACGTCGCGAATCGGTTCGATTCGGCTCGGTGGTCGAGTCAAGGCCTGCAGTCCGCCCGTGAAAGCCCCCGCTTCGACGCGTCGTTCGTGACACCCCGCACACCCGGTCCGCTCGCCCGGCTGCACCGTAACAAAGCTCTGCATTCGCTTCACCGACAGGCCGTTCTCGTCCAGAGCGACGAAGAACAGCGAGCGCAGCGCGGGCACTTCGAAGTACGCCGACCCGTCCGGCTCGACGGGCACGGTACCCAGAATGCGAGCCAGCGTGAACGTGCCGCCAATCGAAATGGGCTCCATTCCGCCCGAGAAATGGACCGGCTCGGGCAACTGCTCCAACACCAGCAGCTTCTTGATTTCGCCCCTTCGGACGCCGTCCATGTTTCGACCGCGGTAGACGTCGGCCAGAACGAGCTCGCCAGTCGCCTTGGACAAGTCCACGCGTGGCGGAATGACCGGCTCACGCGGACGCGGTCGAATCGGCCGCGGCTCGTGGCACTCCAGCCGCTTCTCTTCCGGCGGCAACCGGTAAATGACCTCCGTGTTGCCCTGGCCGTCCATGACGAGAATTTCCTTGCGTCGAGCCACCAGGAAACAGTCTTCGGTGACTGCGTACGGGTCTCGGTAGACCGGCGGACCTTTGCTGATTCTTTTGGCCGCGGCCAGCACGTCGGGCCCGGCGTCCAAGTCGACGACCGTGACGTACCCTTGGTGCTCCGGACGACCGTGTCCCGGCGAGAACGACGCCACGACCTTGTTGGTCCCGGGAATGGGTTTGGCGTCCAACATGGCCGTCCCGCCAATTTCGTTGCCGAACAACACCATTTGGTTCGTGCCGTCCGGGTTGACGGTCCAAAGGTGGTGAAAGTGAACCTGGCTGCGGTCGACGTACTCCCACCGCATGTACATGACCCGGCCGTCCGGCAGCACCCACGGCGTGTTGTCGTGGTCGTTGTTGCTGGAAATCATTCGAATGTGCCGGCCGTCTCCGTCGCAGCGGTACAGCGTGGCCACGCGGGTGTACCAGCAGTTGACGAACCGGCGGCAACGGCTGGAACAAAACATGATTCCGCCGTCGGGTAGGTAGGTCGGTTCAATGTCGTCGTCCGGGCCGTCGGTCAGCTGTCGCAGTCCGGTGCCGTCGACGTTGATTTCGTAAAGGTGGTACGCAGCCGTGCCCCCTTTGCGGTACGAGAAGAGAATTTTCTTGCCGCTGTAGTGGACCTGAGGGTCGCGCACGCCGCCTCGGGGGTCGTCCAGCAACACCGTCAGCCGACCGGTCCGCAGGTTCAGGCGGCAAAGCTTTCCGCCGTCGTCGTAGCCACGCAGGACCTGGCCGTCCGGGTACATTCCGAACGCTCGCTCCGGGCCCTGACCGTAGTCGCAACTGTAGTAGCCGAAGTTGACGTACCAGTGGTCCCGCCCGGACACCCGCACGGCGAAGACAATTTCTTCGACGTCCTTCAGCGGACCGGCCAGCATTTTCTTGAGCAACGGTCCGGGCCGCCACCCGCCAGACGCCGACTCCACCCCGCCAACCAACAGGCCAGTCGAACAAACCAGCACCCCAACCGCAATGAATCGTGCGCGAACCGGCCCTCTCATGCCGTAGCCTCCTCCGACCGAACCCGGCTTCCCGCGCAGGCCCGTCCCGACCACCGACCTCTCGAACATTCAACCCCAAGCGGTGCCTGCACGGTCCAGACGCGGGGTGGCATGGAATGCGCTGCGTGGCGAGTGTTCGAGGCGAGTCTTGTTCCTGCAGGACGTTCTGCGGCCGCTCGTGGAAGGGACCGGCCCGGTCAAGGCCGGCCGTTTTCCGTCCGTGACCGCAATTCGGAGCGAGCCGGAAACCGTCGAACCCCCCGACCCGTGTCACCGAACCACAGCATACCCGACCCCCAGTAGCGATTGCAACAAAACGGATCACTGTTTGTTCGGTTTGCGAGCAGTTCTTGGGGGCCGGCGGTTCTGGACATTAGTTTGGACCTTCGTGTGTCCGAGCTGTTCCGGGTCCGAGCGACGTCAGACCTTGTCGGCACTCCGAGCTGCGGACGTGCCTGCCGGAACGAGTCGGCGGTGCGGGACGGCCCTCCTCAGACGGAGCGCCCGACAAGACGACCCGGCACGCACGTCACGAAGTCAAGCCCGCCGCTGAATGCAACCCTCTGTCGTAGCAGCACTTACGGCCGCGCAGCCACAAAGCGCCCCTGGCCAGACCGCGGTCGGACGGCTCTGGCGGGCCCGGGCGGCGAGCGTTCCGGTTCGGAACGAAGCCGTCCCGTTCGGCCGAGCGGCCTCTGCGCTCGTACGGCCGCGTCTGCGCCGCGGGCGTTGGGTGGTCGACTGCTGTCGGCCGCAAAGCCAGTTGGATTCAAGCAGCCGAGCCCGTGTAACCGATACTTCCCTCAGAACCAGAATCTACGGGGAAATTGTTCGGGTTGGTGAGTCGAGGCACGCCGAAGACCGACCGAGCGCAACCTGCGGCGGTTCTCTACCGAGACGTCCGGGCCCGCCGCGGCGAAGCGAAACGGCCGCCGTGCTGGAGGACGGCCGGCGGCGCACGGTCGAGACCGCGCGTGGTCGTTGGCAGCCGAGCGACCAGTTGCAACGGCTCGCTGCTTGCGCGACGTCGTGTCGCACCGTCTCCCGCCAGCGACTCGGTCACGGAGGACACGCCACATGAAGGAAACGGGGAAGCTCGCTCGAGTTGTCTCTCACTGCTTCGGTCCTTGGTTCGGTCAGACAGCGAGCGTGGCTGACGGCGACAAACGGCGGGACTGGGCTGCCACGGCCGCTCGCTCCGTCGGTCAACGACGTCTCTGGGACGGCGCCAGCCGAGACGTGGTTGCTGGTCTGTCCGTGTTGCTGTTGGCGGTGGCCGGCTGCCAGACTCCCGAAGCGGTCATTGGGTACGAACCGCCGCAGCCCGAGGCGGTTCAATTGCAGGGCCTGGAACCTGGCGAGCCGGTCGAGGTGGTGGTCGACCCCGGACTGGAAGGCGAACACGACGCCGATTTCTACGTCCAGCAAGCTCTTGAACGAAATCCAGAGATTCAGGCCGCCGAACACGCGGCCGCAGCCGCAGCGCAGCGAATTCCGCAGGCGGTGGCGTTGGACGACCCGGTCCTGACCGACTCGTTCCAACCCCTTCCGGACGCCAGTCTGCAGACGGCCGCCGGACGCGCTCCCAACCTGGTGGCTCTCTCCCAACGTTTCCCCTGGTTCGGAAAGCTCCGACTGCGCGGCCAAATTGCCGAGCAGGAAGCTCAAATTGCGCTGACCCGTCTGGTGCAGACTCAATTGAAAGTGACCGAGCAGGTACGACTGGCCTACGCGGAAGTCTGGTTCAACCAGGAAGCCATTGCCATTACCGAGCACAGCCGGGAGCTGCTGGAGGACCTGCTCCAGTTCGCCGACGCTCGCTACCGCGCCGGCCAAACCAGTCAGCAGGACGTCCTGCGAGCTCAAGTCGAGGTGGACCGGTTGGACGACCGGCTCATTCAGCTGCGGCGACAGCTCAAGCAGGCTCAGGCCGACCTGGCCGCACTTCTCCACACGTCGCCGGAAGCCGACCTGCGGGCCAAAGAGGTGGGAACGGAGTCGGTTCCGGAGCAGCTGGACGCGCTGTACCAGGCGGCCATTCGGTGTCGGCCCGAGCTGCAAGAACAACTGCACGCAATCATTGCCGCTCAGCGAGCCCAAGAGCTGGCTCGACTGCAGTACTTCCCGGACGCCACGCTGGGAGTGGGCTGGCAGGCCATTACCGACGACTCGCACGCCGTCTCGCCAGTCGCCAACGGAGACGACAACGTCATTTTCGGAATCGGAATCAACCTGCCCATTTGGTACGACCGGCTGAACGCCGCCGTCCGTGAAAGCGACTACCGACTCATGCAGACCGCTCAGCAGTACGAATTCACCAAAGACGACACGTTCCGGCTCATTCGCCGACTGGTCGTCCAAGCGAAAGCGCTGGAAGAACAATTGGACTTGTTCCGACACAACATCATTCCGCGGTCCGAACAGGCACTGCGCGTCTCGGCCGCCGACTACCGAGTCGGACGCGTCGACTTCGAACAAGTCTTGGACAACTGGACCGACCTGCTGGCCTTCCAACTGCAAGAGGCTCGGCTGCAGGCCAGTCTGTACCAAACCATGGCTTCGCTGGAACGAGTGGTCGGGTGCGAACTGGCGGAAATTCCCGAGCTTCAGGCCTCGAAGGCTCAAGGCTCACCTGAGCCGACTCGGCCGGGCGAAATGCCGACCCCCGAACAAGCCAAACCCGTCCCGGCAACCAAGCAAACGACACCCGGTCCGTCCAAGAAGGCGACGCCCGCACCCGCGTCCAACCCCGCCAAGCCTTCCAAGACCACTCCGGCGGCCGGCTCCAAGCCCGACGGTCCCAAGCGCGGCGGCCAGACCCCGTGACGGCACGCGCTCGCCCGTCCTCTCTGCCCCACAGTCCCGCGTCTCTTTTCGGCCGCGGGCTCAGTCGTGCAATGCCTGCACGCTGCGTAGAATGAACGGTGCGGCGAGGCGGCAGGGCAGCTCGACGCGTCGCCCCGCCGGCCGACGTGCTCGACGGACAGCAGAAGCCGGCCCGTAGCTCCGTTCCGCTGCCTTTCGCTCCGCTGAGCCGACTCGCGCGGACTGCGCGACGCCGGCCGCAAGCTGCTCGGGTTCCAAGAGCAGTCTGTGCGGCAAACCCCTGACGAAGAGACCGGCCCGCCGGGCGTGTGCCCGTCGGTCCGCTCGCGCGGCCGTTCAAGCAGGCGACCTTCACCCGTTGCGGCAAAGTCCCTCGTTCTGCAAGCCATGGTGGAAATCAAACGGAATCCAACTCGCCCGGTGCGAATCGGCTCGGTGACAATCGGTGCCGGCCACCCGATTGCCGTGCAAAGCATGACCGCCACGAAAACGCAGGACGTTGACGCGACGGTCGAGTTGGTCAACCGGTTGGCCGAGCACGGAGCGGACGTCGTGCGAATTGCTGTCGACAGCGTGCGCGACGCGCAGGCCGTGGCCGAAATTCGACGGCAGACCACGGCCAACCTGGCTGTCGACCTGCAGGAAAACTACCGGCTGGCCGAGCTGGTCGCTCCGCACGTCGACAAACTGCGCTACAACCCGGGTCACCTGTACCACCACGAGCGGCACAAGTCGTGGAAGGAGAAGGTTCGGTACCTGGCCGCCGTGGCGTCGGACAACGACTGCGCGCTGCGCGTGGGCGTCAACTGCGGTTCGGTCGACCCAGAAAAGCGGTCGAAGTACGCACCCGGAGATTCGGTCTCCCCAATGGTCGAGAGTGCGTTGGAGCACTGCGACTTTCTCGACTCGATTGGCTTCCACCGTTACTGCGTTTCGCTGAAAGACTCCGACCCGCAGAAGGTCGTCGAGGCCAACCGACGGTTTGCGGCGCGACGTCCGGACGTTCCGCTGCACCTGGGAGTGACCGAAGCGGGCATGCCGCCGGACGGAATCGTCAAAACCCGAATTGCGTTCGAGCAGCTCATTGGCCGAGGCATTGGCGACACGGTCCGGGTGTCGCTGACCGTCCCGAACAGCCGCAAACACGAAGAAATCGAAGCGGCCCGGCAAATTCTGGCCGACATTGCCGCCGGGCGAGTGCGCTCGGACGTCGACGACCAGTCGGACGGCCTGAACATCATTAGCTGCCCCAGTTGCTCGCGCGTCGAGAACGAAGCGTTCATTGAGCTGGCCCAGAAGGTACGCGAGCTGACTCGCTACGCCGCTCACCACAAGCTGACCATTGCCGTCATGGGTTGCCGCGTCAACGGACCGGGCGAGACCGACGACGCCGACCTGGGACTGTGGTGCGGACCACGGTTCGTCAACTTGAAGCGAGGCAGCCGGCACCTGGGAGCCTTCTCGTACGACGAAATTCTGGACCGGCTGAAAGAGGAGCTGGACCGGTTGATTGCCGAACGGTTCGGTGAGTGAGCGTGTTGGCTTCCTCGCGCGACGCGTGCAACGCTCGCCGCTGGCGCGCAAACTGAACTCTCACGGCCGTCGGTGCCGAACGCACCGGCTCGCAGGCGAACTCGTGCTGACTCGGTTCAGACGTCTTCCCAACCGGAGGAGAACGCACCCATGAAACGACACGTCACGCTGCTGACTGGACTGTTGGTTGTTCTGTGCGTCGGCCTGGCCGCTCGAGCCGACAAGACCTGCCAGAACGAGGGCTGGGTGAGCCTGTTCGACGGCAAGACAATGACGGGCTGGAAAGCCAGCGAGAACGCTTCCAGTTGGAAGGTCGAGAACGGCGCGCTGGTGTGTCACGGCCCGCGCAGCTACCTCTCCCACACGGCTTCGCCGCGGGGAAGAGGACCCGGGCGCCGAAATTCGGCGAAATGGGGATGACGATGATGCTGACGGCGTGACGGACCACTCGGATGATTTACATGTGTCACCGGCAAGAACGACCTCATCCGGGTTGACCTTCTTCACCAGCCCGAGTCTGTGTTCAATCTCTCCCAACGCGGCCTCGCGGGGCTCGGCCGCAGCCAAGGAGGGGGGCTCACGCCGAAGTGCCGTACGCGCCGAACTGCCATACGAAAAGCGGCGTTCATCCGTCACAATGGGCGTCATGGGAAAGTCCCATGAAAGGCCCACAGGAGGATGAACGCCATGACATTCGCTCCACGCTTCTTCCAACGGTTCTCGTCCCTCATTGTAGCCGTTCTGTCGTGCTTTGACCGCGTCATTTTCCAGTACTTGTTTACCGCCGTTGGGCGATCTCTTTGCGGAGCATGGGTTGTTTGACTTGACGACGGCCCATCGCCTCGCCTGTCA
>CAYSAG010000258.1:0-7467 GCA_964428935.1 uncultured Planctomycetaceae bacterium
CACAGCTTGGGGCAAGCTCGCGGTTGTTTCACGACGCGGCCGCCCGGCGTGTAGATCATGGGCTCGGGAGTGCTCCACGTTCGTCCGCCGTCCTGGCTGTAGGTCTGACAGGGGAAGCCCAGCGTCGTGCGGTAGACGCAGAAGAGCCGCTCGCCGCCCAGCGGCACCAGGTTGTGTTCCTCTTGGACCGTCCCGAACTTCGGGTTGCGAATGCCGTGCTCGCCGACCGGTCGCATTTCCCACCGCACTTTGTCCACGTCCCGCTCGGTCAGCACGTTGTCGCTGGTGAACAGCCAGCCTTCGCTGTCTTTCAAGAAGTACTGGCCGAGCTTCGTGAAGGCGAAGTAGACCCGACCCTGCTCGGACTTCGGCTTGTCAATGCCCCAAAACATTTGGACCAGTCGGCCGTCGCGGACCAGCCGGTCGCAGGCTGTGCGCCGCAAGGGCAGACGCACGCGTCGCTGGGACCACGTTCGTCCGCCGTCGTCGGTAAACTTGTAGACGTACCAGCCGTGGGTGTCGTCGCGTCCCAAGTGCACTCGGTCGCCGTTGTACGTGTAGAAGGCGTACACGCGTCCGAACGACGTTTTCAGCGGCACCGCCCACGACGCTTCCGGACCAGCCGACGGCTCAATGTCGACCAATGGCGACCAGGTGCGACCCTGGTCGCGGCTGACGGTCGAGACGACGTGTTGGCCTTTCTGACCTTCGCGTCCCGGCCCGGTCGTCAGCACACACAACCAACTTCCGTCGTCCAGAACGACGACGTACGGCTGGTCGCAGTAGCCTTCGTCGGGAATGCGGTGTCCCAGCCGGAGGTTGCGTGCGTCGGCCGCCCGAGCGGCTCCAGCCGCAACGACCAGCCAGCCGGTCGCCAAAGCCACCAGGAACGGGTGACGTTTCATGTTCCATGCCCTCCTTCTTTGAGCAAAAGCGACGGCTTTGAACAAAGGCGACGGCAAGCGGAAAAGACCGCACCGACTGGACGCTCCGGCCGCCGAGGCCTCTCGGGCCTGGAGGGCCGCAGACGTGTCGGAGTGGCGCCTCTGCTGCCGCGGCCCACGTGGGGCGCCGCGACGTCGCTGCGTCACCGACCGTCAGCCGCGCGGCCACCGAGCGTTTTTGCTATTGTTTCGTACCAAAGCACCGAGTCAGAAGCCAGCGACAGCAGGAAACGCCGCGGACGGCAGTGGCCTGGTGCGTCGTTCGGGACGCGTGAGTACTCTTCTCTGACCAGACACAGACGCCCATGACCAACGAGCCACTCCAGGACATTCTGATTGGCACGGCCGGACACATCGACCACGGCAAGACTCAGCTCGTGCGCCGGCTGACCGGCATCGACACCGACCGTCTGCCGGAAGAGAAAGCACGCGGCATTTCCATTGACCTGGGGTTCGCCCACTGGCAGGCCGAGGGCTTTCGGTTCGGCATTGTCGACGTGCCGGGGCACGAACGGTTCATCAAGAACATGGTGGCTGGAGCCAGCGGCGTGGACATGGCCTTGCTGGTCGTCGCGGCCGACGACGGCGTCATGCCGCAGACTCGCGAGCACCTGGACATCATGCAGTTGCTCGGCCTCCGGGCCGGCTTGGTCGCCATTACGAAAATCGACCTGGTGGAACCGGAGTACGTGGAGCTGGTGGAGGACGAGGTTCGCGAACTGACGAAGGGAACGTTTCTGGAAGGCTGCCCGGTGGTCCGCGTCTCGTCTCACACGGGCGAAGGGTTCGACCGGCTGAAGGCGGCCCTGCTGCAGGTGGCCCGGCAAATCGAGCGGTCGAGGCCGTTGGAGCTGTTTCGCATGCCCATTGACCGCTCGTTGTCCATTCCGGGACACGGCACGGTTGTGACCGGCTCGGTTGTGAGCGGTCAAGTGCAGGCCGGCGACACGCTCGAGCTCTTGCCGGCGCAGCGGACGGTGCGGGTGCGCAGCGTCCAAAATTACGGTGTGTCGACCGAACTTTCAGGCCCCGGACGCCGCACGGCCATTAACCTGGCGGGCGTGCGTCAGGAGGAAGTCGAGCGGGGCATGGAAGTGGCCACGCCCGGTTTCCTGGTGCCCAGCCGGCGACTGGTGGTGCACGTCCAGTGCTTGAGCAGCTCGCCCAGCCCGCTGAAGGACCGCATGGAGCTGAGCCTTCACATTGGGACGGCTGAAGTGTTGGCTCGCCTGGTGACGAAGGGACGTGCGTTGAAACCGGGCGAGAGCGGCCACGCGGAGTTGCGCACGCACCGGCCGGTGGTGGCGGTGCACGGCCAACGTTTCATTCTGAGAAGGCCGTCGCCGCCGCTGACCGTGGCCGGTGGCCGAGTGCTCGACCCGTGTGCCCCACCACGCCGTCGAATCAAAGACTTGACGGGTTACGCCGAAGCCTTCGGTCACCCCGACCCGCAGCGTCGGCTGGCTGCTTTGCTGAAGGAAAAGGACGCCGTGCCCGACGAGCCGTTGGAAGCGGCCAGACGCGTTGGTGTCTCCCCTTCGCAGTACGGCGAATTGGTGGAACGGCTTCGGCGTCAGGGCGAGCTGCTGTTGGTGGGCGACGCGGACCGTCCCTTGCTGGTCCACCGTGAGCGGCTGCAGGCGCTGTCGGCGGCCGTCTTGAGAACCGTCCGAGACGAAGTGGCTCGCCACCAGCCTCGCCGTTCGCTGCCCAAAGCCACCCTTTTGACGGCCTGCCGCGAGCTGGCTCCACTGCCCTTGCTGGAAGCCGTGTTCGAGAAGCTGGTGGCGGAGAAGCAGCTCGTGCGGGTCGGCCAGAACTTGGGTCCGGCCGACGCGCAGGTCCGGCTGACGCGGCAGCAGTCGGCGTTGTTGCAAGAGATTTTGGAACGTACGGCAGCCGGAGGACTGGCACCGCCCACCACCAAGGAACTGGCGGCTCAACTCAACGTCAAACTGCAGGACGTGCAGGCCTTGCAGCAACTGGCCGCCGAAGAAGGACTGTTGGTGCGTGTCGGCGAGGGACTGTACTTCACGCCGGAGTCCCTGGAACGGGCTCGGCAGGTCTGCGAGCAACTGTTCGCCCGCCAGCCCGAACTGACCGTCTCGCAACTGCGCGAGGCGTGGGGTGTCAGTCGGAAGTTCTCGGTTCCCGTGTGCGAGTACTTCGACAAACTGCAGGTGACGGTTCGAAAAGGAGACGTCCGCGTAGCCGGTCCCAACCTGCACCAGCCGTTGGTCTGAGACGGCCGCAGGGAGACGGGCCGAGCAGCGCGTGGCTGGTGGGCTGCAGCGAGCAAGCGACGGCGGCGAGCTGGAGGCGGACCTCGGGCACCCCACCGTGGCCGCTCAAGGCCCGACGGCCAGGCTGGAGCCTGCCGGCGTGGACTCGACGTCGTCGAATTCGTCGTCACGTCCAAGCACAAGGGAGGAACGGACCGTGGTGGACAACGTCGACTCCAATCCACAGCACGACCAGCCGCGTCGGGACAGTGAGCTGCTTCGGCTGGTGCCGTCGGTCAACCAGGTGCTGCAACAGCCGGACGTGCAACCGCTGGTGGACGAGGCGGGGCGTCGAGTGGTGGTCGGGTGGGTGCGGGAGGAGTTGGAAGCGGTCCGCCGCCGTTTGCTCGAACAGAACCCAGACCCTGCAGGGGTCGAGCGGGACGAGCTGCTGGAGGAAACGTTGCGGCGGCTGCACCAGCGAGCGGCTCGGGAAAAGCGTCGGCGGCTGGTGGGCGTGGTGAACGCGACGGGCGTTGTGCTCCACACCGGACTGGGGCGAGCGTCTCTGTCCGCGGCCGCTCGCTCCGCGCTGGCCGAACTGGCCGGGGCGTGCAACGTGGAGGTCGACTTGGAGACGGGCGAGCGGAAGTACCGCGGTTACCAGCTCCGGGCGGCCTGGCAAGTTTTGACGGGGGCCGAGGACGTGCTGGTGGTCAACAACAACGCGGCCGCCACTCTGCTGACCTTGCAGGTGCTGTGCGCCGGGCGCGAAGTGCTGATTTCGCGAGGCCAGCTGATTGAAATTGGGGGCTCGTTTCGTCTGCCAGAAATTTTCGAGCTGAGCGGAGCGGTGTTGCGGGAAGTGGGCACGACGAACCGGACTCGCCTGTCGGACTACGAACGGGCGGTCGGTCCCGAGACGGCGGCCATTCTTCACGTCCACACGTCCAACTACCGAATTGTGGGTTTTTGTCAGTCGGTCCCGGTGGAGGATTTGGTGCGACTGGGACGGCGTCACCAGTTGCTGGTCGTCGACGACATTGGCAGTGGAGCCGTGGTCGACGTGACTCAGTGGGGCTTGCCGGAAGAGCCGTCGTTTGCCCGGAGCCTGGCGGCCGGGGCCGACTTGGTGCTCGGCAGCGGCGACAAGCTGCTCGGCGGTCCTCAGTGTGGAATCATTTCGGGCCGGGCGGAGTTGGTCGAGCGGTTGCGGTCCCACCCGCTGGCCCGCGCCGTTCGCGTCGACAAGCTGACGCTCGCCGCACTGTCCGCCACGTTGGACTCGTACTTGCGTGGCACGGCCCGGGACGAAGTTCCCGTGTTGCGAATGCTCACCGCGTCACTGGACGAGCTTCGCCGACGGGCGGAAAAAATCGTCGCCGAGGCCGGAGACTGCTCACCGCTGCAGCTCCAAATCCAAACCGACACGGCTCTGGCTGGCGGAGGCACGCTGCCAGGCGTCGAGCTGCCGACGGCCGTCATTTGCGTCAAAGACCCGCGGCGGTCGGCTCAGCATTTGGCTCAGGCGTTGCGGTGCGGAACCATTCCCGTTTTCCCGCGTGTCCGTGAGGACCAAGTGCTGTTGGACTTGCGAAGCGTCTTGCCCGACGACGACTCGCGCTTGGCGCTGGCTCTGCGCTTGGCCGCTCGCGCCGGCCAGGCGGCAGGACAGCACCAGTGAGGTTCGCTTGTGCAAGAGGGGGCGCGGACGAAACGCAAGTCTCGAGCTTGTTCGTTGGAAGGACCGGGCAACCATGGCAAACGAAAAGCAGTTCAAACCCAAAACCATGTTCGTGTGCACTCGTGGCGTCCGGGAGTACCGCGAGACGATTGACGAGTGGGTTCACGCGGACGACGTGGTTCTGGAAGTCGGTTGCGAATGGGGAACGACCACGGCCTTAATCGCTCAGCGGTGCAAAGAGGTCATTGGAACGGACATTAGCGCGGAGTGCATTGAGCGAGCCAGACAGCGACACCCCGACATTCGTTTCGAAGTGCTCGACGCTTTCGACGTCCGCGAAGTGCTCGCTCTGGGGAAGCAGTTCACGAAAATCTACGTCGACATTTCTGGGCTCTCCGGCTACCGCTCGCTGCTGGACGCCATTTGTTTGCTCCAAATGTACGCGACGGTCCTTCGACCGGAAGCCATTGTGGTCAAGAGCGGCGCGCTGAAACATTTTGCGTCGCACTGCGTGGCTTGGCGGTCTGCGGGAAAGGGGGCGACTCGGACCGGTCTGAGCGAAACGTGACGGCGTCGGACGACGGAACGAGTTGTTCGGCGCGGCCGGAAGGTTCTCGCCGGCACGGGAACGTTCCGGATTTCGTCGCGTCCGCGGCGGCACGCCTGTTGCGGGCCAGAGAGGCACGAGAACTGTGTCCAGCGGGGCGGAGCGGACGCCGAAGTGGACGAAATCGCCCGGGAACAGCGGGTCGGCCTGTTGCCGACCCGCGTCACTGCGTACGATTCGTCCGACGCCAGACCGCGCGCAGTGGCCCAGCTCCGCACGTCAGTGTGGCCGAAGCGATACAGGCTGCCAGCGCTCCGTTTCCAAAAGTCAACACGTTGTCGGCCGAATGGCGGAAGGGGTGAACCGAGGAATGACCTCGAAGGCACACGAACGAAGGGAAGAAACGAGAAGTCTCATGGACGATTCGGCCTCCTTGAGCACCACGGTTCCGCAGCCGGTCGTGCCGGTGTCGCCGGAAGACACAGCGACGTTGCGCCGGCGCTACGAGGAACTGATTCGCGGCGACTCGGTGAGCTGGACGACACACTACCGCCTGCTGGGACGTCTGGGCGCCGGTGGGCAAGGTGTCGTCTTTCTGGCCGAACGAATGGGCTCGCACAACCTGACCCTGCGAGTGGCGTTGAAAATGTTCTCACCGGAGAACTACCCGGACGAGGCGACTTACCTGGAGGAAATGTCCCGTCTGGCCCGCGTGGCCATGCGAATCGCCGAGATTCAACAGGACCACCTGCTGGACGTCCACAACTTTGTCCAGTGTAACGGCGTACAAATCATGGTGACGGAATGGGTCGATGGATTCGACCTGCGCTACCTCATGGCTCCGGAACGGCTGGAAGAAATCCGGCAGCGAGTGCCTCCCAAACGGTTCGAGTACATTACCGACGTCATTGTCACCGACGGCCAAGTGTCGCTCCGTTTCAAACCGGGCGTGGCAATCGCCATTCTGCGAGACTGCCTGGCCGCACTCGACTCCATGTACCGAGCGGGAATCATGCACGGCGACATCAAGCCGTCGAACATCATGCTGAAACGAACGGGACGCACCAAGCTGATCGACTTCGGCTCTTCGTTCCAGGTGGGCGAGTTGCCGCGGCGTTGGGCGTGGACACCCCAGTACGCACCGCTGGAGCTGCTGCAACGGGGGGAGTACACGAACCAGTCGGACTTGGCCAGCTTGGGTTACGTACTGATCGAAATGCTGGCTGGCGTGCCGCCCTTCGCTGGCATCACGGACTACCGGGAGCTTTGTCGAGCCAAACAGACTTTGCCGGGTCGTCTGAACAAATTGTTGCCACCCGAGGTCGTGCGAAACGAACTGCTGGTCTCGCTCATTCGACGGCTCATCGACCCGGACCCGTCGGAGCGCTTTCCCACCGCCAATGCCGCCGACCTGACCGACGGTGGAGCAGCCAGCTTTCACCGACAGTTGGTCCTGAGCGACTTGGCAACGGAGTACCACTACGACATGAGCCTGTGGCTGCAGGAGTTCCCCAGTCCTGCGTTACCCGAAGCGGGGCAGGGCACCGTGTCGGTCTCACCAGTCTGAACCTGAGCGGACAGCAGGCAACCGCGTTCCCTCCCGGCCCGTCCGGCAAGCAAACCGCCGGCCAAGGGCAATTCCGCTTCCTGCAGAGAAATGCCCGTGGCGCCCCTGCAGCGCACCTCCAAGGAGCCGGGAAGGACGAAGTCGACTCCGACGCTGCGAGGCTCCGACAACGAGCGGAGACGTCGAAGCGCAAGGGAAGCCGCTCCGGACCAAGAAGGCGGAAGGTTGGAAAATGCTTCGAGGTGGCGGACCGACGTCTCTGCCGCGGGCCTGACAAGTACGGCCGGTTGTACCCAGCGAAAAAGCCTGTCTAATCGAAAACCTCGTCCAGTCGTTCGGCGGTCAGCAGCCGTTCGCCCCACCGAAGCAGCTGCTCGGTGTCCGCCTTTTCCACCCGCCGACGTACCTCTTCGCTCAGCGGACCAAACTTCCGCTGCAACAGCCGCAGGAACAGCTCCGCTTGGCCTTTCTGTTGGCCCTCACGCAGGCCTTCTTCTCGCCAC
>CAYSAG010000259.1:0-7455 GCA_964428935.1 uncultured Planctomycetaceae bacterium
GCGCCAGGCCGGACCGCCGCAATTGATTCTTCGAACCGTCGTCGTCTGGCCCGCCGCGTCCAACCGCTCGACGACAATTCCGGCAACCAGTGGGAACTCCACCACGCGCACAAAGTCGATTCGCAGCCAGCCGTCCGAAACGGTGGTGGCGAAGGTGTAGTCCAGCGCTCGGTCGGCACCGGCTGTGGCGAAAATGTCCAACCGGTCAATGACTCGCTTCCCCTGCAGCTCGACGCCGAACACCCGTCGGCCCTTCTCGCGGTAGTGCGGCTCGCAGAACTGCAGCGTCACGCGGTAGCGGCCGTTGGGTAGTCGAAGGCGGTAGCCGTCGACGTCGTAGCGCACGGTTCGGTAGACCGCGTCCAGTTCGGTGTCGGCAATGGCGTGCGTTGGGAACGAGGCCTGCCGTCCGCCGAGGCGACCTTCTTGCATTTCCGGTTTCGGCGGCGAAACGGTCTGACCGAACTCGGGGTTCCACTTCCGCTGGTCCCAGGCGGCGCGGCTGAGCGCCAAGACGTTCGGTCCCAGGATTCGGGTTCGCCAGTGAATGCCCATCAGCCCCGTGCAGCTGTAGCTGAGCGCGTCGGCCGCGTCGCGACGCAGCCGGCCGACCCAAAGCTGAGGAATGATTAAAGCCGGGTCGTCCTCCAGCCACGGAATGGCCCACTTGGGCCGGTCGGACACGTGAGCAAATCCCGGCTCGACCGGACTGAAGCCGACGTTCCGATTAATGCAGCTGACGGGCGAGAGCTTCGGCAAGAACCGGTCGAACAGCGCACGGTCAAACTGCGGGCCCAAAACCCAGCCGCACGTTCCAATGGCAAAGGGAGCTCCGACACGCTCGGCAGCCGCCAGTGCCAGCTTCAGGTCCTGAACGGTTCGCTCGGCCTGCTGACGAGTGGTTCCTCGCCACGTCCAACCTTCGGGCGTCCAGAACCAGAAGTAGTCCAGCGGGTGAGTGGCCAGAATTCGACGGAAGGTGCCCTCGTAAAGCTCTTGGACGACCGCGGGGTCGTTCGGGTCTTTGCCCAACTCTTGCAGTCGCTCTTTCACCTTGGTCGGCACGGTCAGTGGCGTTTCCAAGCCCACGCACGTGCGAATTCCCAACAAGTGAGCGTACGAAAAAACGTCTCGCAACAGACGGCCGACTCGGTTGAACAGCTCGTTGGACTGCTCCGTCGTTTGCTGCGGAAACGGGTTCATGCCCCGCATGTAGTCGGCGCCGAAGTCGTCGCGGTCGAACAATTGAGCGGCACCGAAGGCGTAGTCGCTGGTCTTCATGGGGCGGTAGCCCCAGGCACCGGTGACGTTGGCCGTGGTGAAGTGTCGAGCGGGGTAGCTGAAGCGAACGGAGCCGTCCGGCCCGACGTCCTGCGGCAGCCCAATCCACACCAGCGGCTCCGGCCCGACCCCGCCTTCCGGGTACGTGTGCAGTCCCAGGAAGTTCATTCGGAGCTTGGCCAGTTGCGACAGAATGGCCTTGTAGTCGTCGGCGTTCCACCAGTCCGGGCCTTCGGGAAAGTCGTGGAACGGCTGAATGCCGCGCAGTTCGAACAGCGGACCGGCCCGCTCGTTCAACTCGGGCACGCGCCACGGGACCCGGTCGTCCGGCACGACGTCGCCGTGCAGGTAAAACCGCACGCCCAAGTGCTCGGCCAACCGGTAGGCCGCGTACAACGTCCCCAGTCCGTCGCCGCCGGCCACTTCCAGCCGCACCGCGTCGCCTTGCCGAGTGGTCCGCAGCCGAAAGTGCTGGGGTTTCAGTGTGACCGGATCGGTCCGCACGACGACCGCGTCGGCGTCCTCCGGGACCGACGTCACGACCGGCAGCAACTGACCGGTCCGAAGGTAGACGTAGCGGACCACTTCGCGAGCGGCCAGTCGCACCAACCGGTCCGCCTCTTCCGACCGCACGACCACGGTCGGCCGGCCGGCCAAGGCGGCCGACCAGGCTCCCGCAGCCAACCAGACGACCAGCCCGACCCGTCGCCACACAGTCGCACTGTGGTTCCGATGCTTCACCTGACCCGCTCCTCGCTCTCGAACCGTTCCGGGAACGCCGAACCACCGAACCGGTGCCGTCCCACCGCGCCCGCCGTCCCGGCGGCGTCGCGAGTCTCGGCTCGGGGACCGTCGACGCAGCCTCACGCCGTCCCGGCGGCAGGCTCCAGCCACAGTCGCTCAATCTGCTCCAGCGACTTCCCTTTCGTCTCGGGCACGACCAACCACACGAACAACACCGACACGACACAAAACGCTGCGTACAACCAGAACGGAAACGCGTGGTGGAAATGCCGGACCAACCACGCGTTTCGGTCGAGCATGGGGAAGGTCTGCGAGACAACGAAGTTCGCTCCCCACAGGCACACCGTGGCCACCGACATGGCCCGGCCTCGCAACCGCGTCGGGTAGATTTCCGACAGAATGACCCAGGTGACCGGTCCGACGGCCAGTGCGAAGCAAGCGATGTACCCCAGAATGAAAATCAGCGTCCAGGCTTCGGCGCGACCCCAGTAAGCGGCCAAACCCAGGCCAACCAGCGACAGCCCCATTCCCGTCGAACCGACAATCATCAGCGGCTTGCGGCCCAGACGGTCGACCGTCCAAATGGCTACCACGGTAAACAGCAAGTTGACGGAACCCACGACGGCCGTTTGCAGCAGAGCGGCGTCCATGCGTGAACCGGCCAAGCCTTTGAAAATCTCCGGGCCGTAGTACAAGAAGACGTTGATGCCGGTGACCTGTTGCAGGACCGCCAGGACGATTCCGATGAGCAGCGCTCGCCGCAGGCCGGGACGCAGCAGTTGCGCCAACGACTCCGACTCCTGTTGCACGGCCTCCTGGATTTCGTTCAGCTCGGCCTGCGCGTGCCGCTCGCCTCCGATTCGAGCCAGCACGGCCCGCGCCCGGTCCACCAGCCCCTGCTTGACCAACCAGCGCGGACTCTCTGGGACGACCAGCAACAACACCAGCAGCAGGGCGGCCGGAATCAGTTCCGAGGCAAACATCCAGCGCCAGCCGCGAGCCACGTTCCAGGCTTCGTCGCCCAGTCCGGCAATCCAATAGTTGACGAAGTAGACCACCAGCATGCCCAAAACAATGGCCAGCTGGTTCAGTGACACCATTCGGCCGCGAATTCGAGCCGGAGTGATTTCGGCAATGTAGAGCGGGCTGGTCATGGAGGCCGCACCGACGCCAATTCCACCCACGAGTCGGAAAACGACGAACTGCCACAGCGTTCGAGGCAGCGCCGTTCCCAAAGCCGAGACAATGAACAGCACGGCCGACAGCACGAGCACATTGCGGCGACCGAAGTGGTCGTTCAACGTGCCGGCCGCGGCGACACCCACAATGCAGCCCACCAGCGCGCTGGACGTGGCCCACCCCTCCGCCGCCGGGCTCAGCTCGAAGTGCGTTCGCAGAAACCCAATCGCTCCGCTAATGACAGCCGTGTCGTACCCGAAAAGCAGACCTCCCAGCGTCGCGACCAGACAGACCCCAACCAGGTAGACCACGCTGCCCGTGCTGCTGGTCGTGCTTGTTGGCCGGACTTCACTCATGCAGCCTCTCCGTTGAGAACCGTCTCTTGGCCGAGCACGCTCGTGCGCAGCGACCGCGCTGCCGTTCGACCCGTTGCTGACTCAGCGTACCCACCCGGCCGACCAGTTGCCAGCGTCCGGCCGCGTCGCGGTGCGCACGTTTGCCGCGCAGAGGAGACAGCGTGAGAGAAGTCGAACAAGAGCGTCCGCGGCCAAGCCAAGACGGGTCGAAAGGGGGACTGCGACGAACGGGCTCGAGTGGCCGGAAGAAGAGCGGGCAGGGACGGCTCGAAACGAAACGGCTTCGGCGGACGAAACGGCTCCGGCGGTCGGACGTGACGTCACGCCGCGGTCCGCAGGCCGAGAAGCGTTCCGGTCAGCCGCCGGTCTCGACGCTGTGGACGCGCACGCCCAAGCGGTCGACGACCAGTTGGAGGCTGCACTGCTCGGTGGTCAGCGTTAGCCGAAACGCGCCGGGACCTCGAACCGCGAACGCCACGGTTTCCAGTTGTTGCCCTTTCAGCACTTGGAGAGCTTCATTCGTTGCGTCGACGGTGGCGCGCACGGCTCGTCCTTGAGGGGTCTGAGCGTACAGGCGGTTGGCTTGCATTTCGGCGTGCGGTCCGTGGAGCGCTCGCAACCGGCCGCTTTCGAGGCTGGCTCCCAGGACTCGCCCGAGCAGCTCCAGCCACGGCTCGTCGACTTGGCCGGCCCGAACTTGCTGGAGCAGCTCCAAGTACCCGGCACGAGCCTCGGCCGTGCGAGCCCGCTCCGCGAACGCACCGACCTCGGCCGCCAAGAATTCCTGCTCGCTCGGTTCCAAACGCATGGACGTCCTCCCTCCCCAGAGACAAGAACCGCCGCCGTGTCCGCGCGGCAGAGGCCGGACAGGCGGCGGAGCGGCGGACGGTCAAATGCCCGAGCCTTGAATGTGAGCTTGCTCGCCCAGAATGGCTTCGACCTCGTGTTCGAAACCGCCGGTTTCGATTGGGCAGTGAATGCCGCATTCCTTCGGCGCGTTGGTCTCCCACCACCAGCGGCCGGCGCGGGCGTCTTCGTCGGGTCGGACCGGCCGCGTGCAGCAAGCGCAACCAATGCTCTTGTAGCCTTTGTCGTACAGCTTGTTGTACGGCACGTCGAAGTGACGCACGTAGTCCCACACGTCCTGAGCGGTCCAGTCCGCCAGCGGGTTCAGCTTCACAATTCCACCGTGGTCGTGGTCGATTTCGACCTTGCGAATGTCCGACCGCGTTGCCCACTGGTCGCGACGAAGGCCGGTCACCCAGGCGTCCAGGTGCTTCAAGGCCCGCGTCAGCGGCAAGACTTTCCGAATGTGGCAGCACAACAGCCGCATTTCGACGCTTTTGCGAAAGAGGTTGACGCCGTTGCGACGAACCATGAGTTCGACGTGCTGAGCCTCCGGAAACAACACCTCCACCTCAATGCCGTAGCGTTCCCGCACCTGGTCAATCAGTTCGTACGTCTCCTGCGGCAGCCGGCCCGTGTCGACGGTAATGACCCGGACGTCCTTGTTAATGTGGACGGCCATGTCGAGCAACACCAGCGTGTCGACTTGGAAGCTGGTGACAATGGCCATTCGCGGGTGAAAGCGTTCGAACGCCCACTTCAGCAGCTCTTCCGGCTCTTTGTCGTCGAAGTACGTCGCCAGCTCACCCGCTTCGTAGTCGTCCAGCACGTCGCGCTGGACGTCCTGCTCGGCCGCGGGCGATTCGGTCGGTTGGGCCTGGACCGATTCAGCCACTTGCGGCTCCGCCGGAGCTGGCTCAGCGACGTGTTCCCCCTCTGCCTTTGCTTTCTTGGCTTCGACTGTGTTCGGAACCGTAGCCATTTCTTGCACACCTCCCATTCCAACGGCCGGTCTGCGGGAGCTCGGTGGGCCGACCTCTGGCCCGAGCCAGCTCCCGCGCTCGGCGTTGCCCTGCTCGCTGTTGCTCGGCGTCGGTTTTCGACGCCACCGTCCACCAGACCTTGACTCCTGTTGGAACGACCGAGTGACCCGCGCTTCGGCCTAGCGTCCAGACGGTCGCCGAAGCTCAACGCCCCAGCGAAGGTCCCCGGCTGGGCGGCGGTGCGTCGGTCCGTTAGCCGCCGTCGCCGTTGTCCGAGCCGGTCAGCAGTGCTGCCAGCTGTTCGTCGGAGAACCGCGACAGGAACGCTTGCAGCGGTTCCCCGTCCTGTCGGTTCTGCAAGTACGCTCGCAGCAGCCGCTCCAGGTGGAACTTCACTTCGTCCGCCGGGACACGCCGCAGCACGGCCTTGGCAATGCCGACGTTCGCCCCCAGGCCGCCGCGCAGCAACACGTCGTAGGCGACCACCTTGCCCTCCGGCGTTGTCTTGGTCGTGCCTTGCAGGCCAATGTCCGCCACCCAGTGCTGGGCACAGGCGTGCGGGCAGCCGTCCAGGTGAATCCGCAAGTCGGCGACGGCCTCACCAAAGACCGACTCCAAGTGCTCGACAATCTCAACCAACTTCGGCTTCGTCGGCCCGACGGCGAAGTTGCAGTGCGGGT
Organism: uncultured Planctomycetaceae bacterium; assembly: GCA_964428935.1. Classification (GTDB taxonomy): domain Bacteria; phylum Planctomycetota; class Planctomycetia; order Planctomycetales; family Planctomycetaceae; genus JAADHY01. Next base: position 6,070 of record CAYSAG010000259.1, read on the forward strand.
CGCCAGTGCAGGCAATGCTGTGCGCTCGAAGCCGGTTGACGTCGAACCGCAACTGAGCTTCGTCGCGCATTCGCTCCACCAACTCGTCGACCCGCTCGTTCGGCACGTTGCCCACCACCAGGTTCTGGTCGCGGCTGAGCCGGACGTCGCCGCCGACGGCTTCCACAATGTCGGCCACTCGCACCAGCTGGTCGCCGGTCAGTCGAGCGGGGAAGAGGGGAAAGCCGACGTACGACAGACCGGGCTGACGTTGAGCGTGGACGCCCATGTGGTCGGCCCGTCCGGCCGAAACCGGGTTCTGTTTCAGGTCGGTCAGCCGGCGTCCCAGCCGCTCCTCGACCAGCTCCCGAAGCCGCTCCACGCCGTAGTCGTCGACCAGGAACTTGAAGCGGGCCTTCGCTCGCGACATTCGGTACCGCAAGTCCGACGACCAGATTTCCATGAGGGCCTTCGGGACGTCCAACGCTTCTTCCGGCGTCACGAACACTCCCAGCGACCGGGCAATCCGCGGCGTGGTCGACTGCCCGCCGCCCACCCAAATGGCAAAGCCGGGCTGGCCGTCCTGGACCGTCCCCACCAGGGCCACGTCGTTCAGCTCTGGCGCGTTGCAGTGGTACGGACAGGCCGAAACGCTCCACTTCAATTTGCGCGGCAGGTTTTGGTAATCCGGCTGGCCGGAGAAGCGTCGGTGGGCTTCTTCGAGCACGGGTGTGACGTCGAACAGCTCCTCGGCGTCAATGCCCGCGACGGGGCAGGCGGTGACGTTGCGCAGCACGTCGCCACAGGCGCCCTTCGTGGACAACCCCACCCGCTGCAGCTCCTCCAAAATCTGCGGCAGGTACTGCAGTCGGACCCAGTGGAGCTGCACGTCTTGACGGGTCGTCGGTTCGGCTTGGTTCTGCGCGTAGCGGCGAGCCAGCTCGCCAATGGCTCGCACCTGAGCCGGCTGAAGACGTCCGCCGGGAACTTTGATTCGCAACATGAAGTTCCCGACCTTGGGCTTGTCGTGGTACAGACCAAACCACTGCAGACGTTTGATGTCCTCTTCGGAAATCTGTTCGTAGCTGGTCTGAGCGAGCACCGGCAGTTCGGGCTCGAGGGAGTACGGCAGCTTTTCGTGCTTGATTCGTTCAACGTAGTTCCGCCGCAAAACCTCTTCCTGCGTGACCGGCCGCTGCTCCCGCTGACGCCGCCAGGCCGCTCTCTTGTCTTCCGCGTTCGGTCCACTTCCTGTGTCGTTGGCCATGGGCATTGTTCCTTCCTGTAGGCTTTCTCCGCCGTCCCGGCCCACACTGGCAAGGACCGGACCGCCGGAAATCTCCGACACCGACTCCGCGACACGTGGTCGCGTGTTTCGAACGGTTGAGCGGCCGCCGGTCTGAGTTG
>CAYSAG010000260.1:0-7437 GCA_964428935.1 uncultured Planctomycetaceae bacterium
GAACCAGGGACCGAGCCAGGGGGCAGCGGTCAGAGCTCGTCTTCAGATTTCCTGGGGTGAGTGACCAGGCCCACTGGACGCGACAAAGTGACACACCCACCCGCCGCGTCAGCAAGGGACTCGGAAGGGTGTAGCAAGCGTACCCGGCCTCTGTAAACTCGCACTTCGGCGGGCACCGCCACGGCAAATTTCGAACTCCGACACGGCACGAAGACAATGAGCGGCCTTTCCAGCCACAACGCCAACTTGATTGCCGACCGGTGTCGCCAGGCCGTGCAAGTCAGACAGCGTGGCCTGCACCGGTGTCTGCCGCCGCAGGCTCAACTTCGGTGTGCCCCGCTGCGGCCGCTCGACTTGAAGCAAGCGCTGCACACGCCCGGCGTCGTCATGGGCGTGGAAGCTGGCGGACGCAGCCTGGCCGTGCTCATTCCCAACAGCGTGTTGGCGGAGGCCTGGAAAGGAGAGGCCGTCGAGAACGACCAGCGGTGGCAGAGCCTGGCGGCTGAGCTGGCCGACCAATTGCTGCCCGAAGACGTGGCCGTCGGCCGCGTCCAGGCCACGGCCGTCGACGACCTGGCCAACGCGCTGCGGCACGGGCAGCCGGAGCCGGACGCAGTGGTGTTGGAGGTGGAGGTCAGCTCCGCCGGCGGCACCGGTCCGTCTGGCCTTCAAACGCCGGCTCCGGACGACGCCGGCACCAAAGCGGACGCTGGGGACGCGGGCACAACCGGCGCTGACGCGTCGCAGGCCGCCGAACCGAACGAGCCGGCAGCTCCACAAACTCCGCCGACCAACGCCACCGGCACCCCCCCGAAAAACGTCGCCTCTTCGGGCGCTCCCGCCTTGTCCGGAGACGACTCACCCGCTCCTTCTTCCGACGCGCCGTCGCCCGGTCCAACCGCCGACCAAGCTCGAGCCGGTGGCGAGCTCGAGCCGCCGGTCTCGGCCTCCGTGTACCTCGTGTGGCCGTTGCGGCGGTTTCCGGCCGAGCCCGGAGCGGGCCGTGGGTCGTCTGACGGCAGTAAGACCGGCGCGTCGGCCGAACCGGCGGCCATGGCCGACCACTTGGACGAAGTCAAAAAACTGCCGGTCCAGGTCATTGTCCGGCTGGCGGAAAAGAAAATGCCCGTCTCCCAACTGGTCGACCTCGCTCCCGGCTCGCTGCTCATGTTCGACAAGTCGTGCGACGAGCTGCTGGACCTGTACGTCAACAACCAGCTGCTGTGCCGCGGCGAGGCCGTCAAAATCGGCGAAAAGTTCGGGCTCAAAATCAACGAAATTCCGGCCCGCATTGTCCGGGAAGAGAAGGTCATTCACCTCTGACCGGCCGGCGAGACCGCCCGGCGGCGTTTTTTCGCCCTTCGAGCGCTCCAGCGGCCACAACCGAGCGTGGCCCTCCGGCGCGGCGTCCACGACGGAGCGTGGCCCTGCGATGTGAAGAGAGAGACGCGGTCTCTCGCGTCCGCCTCGCGTCGCGAATTCCGAATGCCGAAGCCCGAATTCCGGACCGGTTCCGGCCACGACGGAGCGTGGCCCTCCGGCGCCAAGGGACGCGGTCCCTCGCGTCCACGGGACGCGTCCCGAACGAGATCCGAATTCCGAACTGCGGCCACGACAGAGCGTGGCCCTCCGGCGGGCGGGGCTCTCCTCCCGGACACGTTCGACTCGCCTTCACGAAGCCGACGGCAAGCCTTTCGCGCGACGCCACGCGGTCAACTGCCCCAAGTGAATCGACTCGTGGCCAATCAGAATGAACACCAACGCCTCGGCCAGCGTCGGGAACCGCGTTTTCAGTCGTTCATGGGGCGTCGGCACGTCCAGACTGGCGGCGTCTCTGTCTCGAAGCGCGCCAGCCACACGCTCGTGAAGCGTCTGCAGCCGGTCCAACAGCTCCGTCTTGCTTTCGTAACGCGACGGGTCTTCGGCCGGCGTCGAGCCGCGGCCGTAACGTTCGGCCCAGCCGTCGGGCAACGTCGGCTCCAACCCCAGCAGCACGCCAGCCAGGTCGGCCGTCTGACACAGGTGCCCCAAGACCCAAGCGGGGTGGTTGACCAGCGGTCCGGCGAAGGAACACATTTGGTCGTCCGGAATGTCTTGGACCAACTTCCGAAGCTGCTGCAGGTTGTAGTCGTAAATGCGAAGAACGGCGTCCAACATTTCAGTTCCTCCTGTCGGCTCGGTTGTCTGTCGACGTGGAGACTTGCGACCCCTTTCCCGCGCGGGCTCCACAAGCGGCGCGTCTTTTGGGGCCCACGCTGCACACCCAGGCCCACCGACGCGCTGAACGCTGGCTTTCAGCACGCGCCGTCTTTCCGCGACACAGACAGCCGACGGACCGTGGTCCCGGCTGCGGCCAGCGCACGCTGCGACCGGTTGTTGCGCCGGCGCTCTCGGTCGCCGCAGCCCCGGCCCCAGCCGTTCACTCGGCATTCAGCCGTTTCAGCGCTTCGGCTCGAGCCTTCTCCAGCACCTCGGGCAACGAGACGGGCACGCCGCCTCGCTCTTTGCTCACGTCGGCCGCCTGCATGAAAGCGAAGATTTCGATTGTCTCTTCGGCGCGAACCGGCGGCTTCCCCGTCTTGAAAAACCGGGCGATTTGCTGAACCAGCGGCGCGTACCCCTCGAACTTGTCGACCGAAACAATGGCCTTCTCTCCGAAGACTTTGACGCCGTAGCGGTGCGGCCCTTGGCGAATGCCGCGGAACGTGCCGATTCGGCCGTCCTTCCAAACTCCGACCACAAAGTCGGTTCCCTCCGTGTACGCCCGCGTCACCGTCACGCACCCGGTTCCCATGAGCGTGTAGAGCGACTCAACGCCGTGCACTCCGTACCAGAACAAGTCCGGGTGGTGCTCTTCAATCGGACACGGGCTGTACGCGTCGCAGCCGACGACCCGCCCCACCTTCGGGTTGTTCAGCAGCTCCTGGAAGCCCGGGTTGAAACGCAACGACGAACTGGAAAAACACGGCACCCCGGCCCGCTTCGCCCGCTCGAAAATTTCAATGGCGTCGACCAAGCTGCCGGCCACGGGCTTGTCAATGAAGACCGGCTTCTTCGCTGCGAAGACGGGTTTGACCTGTTTCAGGTGAGGCCGACCGTCGACGCTCTCCAGCAACACCACGTCGACTTTTTCGAGCAGCTTCGGAATGGAGTCGACAATTTCGAGGCCGAACTGTTCCCGCAGCGTCTTCGTGTACTTCTCGACCCGCTGGTAACTGGCCGGCAAGTCGGGGCTGCCTCCCGGGTAGCCGGCAACCACTTTCATGTCAGCCAAGTCCCCCGTTGCCTTCGGGTCGTTGAACAGTTTGGTGAAGGCGACGGCGTGCGAGGTGTCCAGCCCAATGATTCCAATTCGCAGCGGACCGGAAGACCGCTGAGCCCGCACCGAGAACGGAAGCCCACACACCACGCTCCACACGACGGCCATTACGACAGTCCTTCGCTTCATGTTCGTTCCTCCCGAGCCAGATGCCTTCTCGTTGTTGTGGTCCACGCTGCTGTGCTGGCGGTCGTCGTCGCGCTCGACCCCCCCAAGACCGCTCGGCCAGACGAGCGCTGGCCGCGGCGGCGTCCTACGTCGTCCAGCTCCCAGCCGCTCAACGGCTCGAACGCCCCTCCGACCCGGCCCAACTCGACAGAGGCCGCTCCGACACGGCCGCCAACGTCCTGCGACTGGCGTTGCCGCCGGGCACCAGAACCACGCGAATGACCACCGCCTGGTCTCCGTGCGGCCGGACCCGAACGGCCAGCATGCGCGTGCCCTTGTTCTGCTTTTCTCGAGCCGTCGGCGGTTTGGTCGGCAGTTCTTCGAACCGAGCTCCCCGCGGCGACAGGAGCACTGCCTCCAGCACTCGGCCGTCCTGGTGCAAGACGGCCCGGTCGCCGTGCAATTCCAGCCGCGCGGCCGTGACCAGGCCCCAGCGAACCACGTCGGCCGCTCCGACCACTTCGTCACGCACCTGCACCACGCGCCGTCCCACCAGCTCCACGCCGCGACGAACCGAACGGGCCTGTCCTTTGTAGGCGGCCGTCATGTCCACGACGGCCTGAACTCGAGACGGCGTCGCCCGAAAGGCCGTGACCTCACACCGCGCCGACGGCTCTTGAATGGCGTCGCCAATGACCAGCGTGTTGTGACTGTGGTTGGTCAAACGGTAGTACTGCCACCGCTGACGGCCGAAGTAGCCGGGCAGGTTGTAGTTGTCGGAGCCGAGGTCCAGCGCCCAGCGGACGCCGAGAGCGTCGAGCACGAACGAGCCAATGTCCAGGTGACCGTGATTCGTTCGGTTGTCGCCCGCCTTGAAACCCACGTAGACGGCGTTGCGGTCGCTCCAACTGCTCCGCATGCACACCACGTCCTGCCGACTACGGAACAGCGCGTCCAGCGGCAGCTGCCGCGGCGACGGTCGGCGGCCGCTCGGGTCGTACCAAGCAATTTCCAGCGGGAAGAAGCGGTCAATGTACCGCGGCCGGAGCGGCTTGGGCACTGCCTCCTCCAACCGTTGACGGTGCCACCACGCGAAGACCGGGTTCTCGTACGTGCGCGACAACAGGAACATGGTCGAAGCGGGACGTGAGCCCATTCCACAGTCGGCGTAGTTGAACAGCAGCCCCGCCGGCCCAACCGTGTGAATCCGAAAGTAACCCGTTCGGTCCAGACCGGGTGTCTTGCGAAGCCCAAAGTCCTGACCCAAAGCCGTCTGGAAGGCGCTCAGGGTGACCGCCGTGTACGACGTCCCGTACTGCCAGTAGCCCGGTCCTTCCGGGTACGCACCGCTGTCGGCGTAAACGCTGACGCCGTGGGGAATGCTTTTCAGCGCCGCCCGCAGCACCTGTCGAGCCAGTTCCGGCTCGCTTTCGGCAATGGCCAAAGCTCCCAGAACCATTCCGCCGTTGCACACCTGGTTCCAGTTGGTCGTGCTGCGGGCCCACCAGCGGTTTCTCGAGTAAACCTTCAGCCCTTCCCTCAGCCCCAGCCTGACGATTGCTCCGCGAATGGTTTGCTTTTGCTCTTCCGTCAGCGCGTCGAACAGCCAGTCGTAGCCAATGGCCAAAGCCGTGGTCATTTCGGCCGTGTCGAGAAAGTGACGCGGGTTCCAGTCCTTGAAGCCGGCGGCAATGGTCATGTCTTTCAACGCGCCGTCCACGAACTTTCGGTCGCCCGTCAGGCGGTAGGCCATGGCCATGGCTGCAACGCGCTGCAGGCAGTAGCGGCTTTGAGCCAGCAGACGTTTGCCGTCGGGAATCTCGTACCGCACCGGCCGCTCGCCCAGCATTTTCTCGGCGTTCAGCCGATTCAGTTCAATCAGCCGAGCCAACAGGGGCTCGCGCTGAGCGAGGGAGCGGACGCGGCGAGCGTCTTCCTTCGTGAAGAGCAACCGCGGGTGCTCCGCGCGCAGACCAGCCAACGGGTCCGCCGGTACGGTCAGCGGCCCGTCGGCGCGGACCAGCCCTGCCGTCAGCAACACCAAACCAACCGCCTGCCACAAGACTCGGTGCGTGCCCATTGCGTGTCGTGCTCCTCGCTTGCCAGACAACTCACAGCACCAGGCGACCGCGCGCCGTCAAGCGCCCCGGTCCGCCTGCCGCCAGTTCCCTTTTCCGACACGGAACGACCCGTCGACGGGCCTTTCGAAGCATGCCGAGTCGCGCGTCTGCTTTCAAGCGAGCCTGCGAAAAAGGGGTGGCGCGGCTGACTGGTCTCGCGGTTGCCGGCCGTGTAGTTGCGTCTGCGCGCAAGAAAAAGGCGACCGCCCTCAGAGGAACGACCGCCTTTCGTGGTCCAGTCCGATTTACTGCGTTGGAAGACCGTTGCGCGCCTGTGGTCCGAGAGAGTTCGTTTGGGAGGAGCCTGACTCCCCCTTCCGGGACTCGCTCGCTCGAAGGAGCTGCCGAGTTGTCAGCTCAAGTTGCCGATGCCGCGCCAAAAGGCCTAGCCCGACTGGCTCTCCGGACACTCACCCAACTGCCCCGCAATCGCCGGTCGCGCCGGGTCGCCGATTACTTGCAGCAAGCAGGCGCCGGTGCCGCGCAGGTCGGCTTCGGAGCCGGAGCTGCACAGGTCGGCTTCGGAGCCGGCACGGCGCACTTCGGAGCCGGTGCCGCGCAGGTCGGCTTCGGAGCCGGCACGGCGCACTTCGGAGCCGGAGCTGCACAGGTCGGCTTGGGAGCCGGCACACAGCACTTGGGAGCCGGAGCTGCACAGGTCGGCTTCGGCACACAGCACTTCGCCCGCTCAACGCAGCACTTCGCCGCGCCGCACAGACTGATCTTCGGCAGACGGATCTTCGGCAAGCACAGCTTCGGCAGACGCAGCTTCGGCCGGCAGCACACGTGCTGCTCACAGGGCTGCGGGCAGGGCTTCGCCGGCACGCACTGCTTGGGAGCCGGAGCCGCGCAGGTGGGTTTTGGAGCCGGCACACAGCACTTGGGAGCCGGTGCCGCACACGTCGGCTTCGGCGCGCAACAGTCGTCGTGCTTCATGAAGTCGAACAGGCCGGCACTGGCAGGATTGGCTGCCATGCCGACAAACATCAACGCTGCGGTCAGTGACATCCACTTCATTCCAGACTTCTCCTCGCTTTGGGTCTCTAAAGTCGCCTCTCAAATCGGGGTGACGTAACTCCGGACTACGCTCGGGCCACTCGCCCTTCGAGTCGAACGGGAGTCCTGTGCCTAGAACACGGAACCCGACAGTTTCGCTACTTGGTTTTTCGGCCAGCACCCCCCAAACCTCGAATCCCAGACACCAGAATCACTCCCTCGCCCCCAACGCCGTCGCTTTAATTCGGATTTGACACCTTTGCCGTCCGTTCAGCCGGTGACGCACCCGCCGGTACGCCTCGGCCCGGACCCGTCCCGTTGTCGGCCCAGCCCGCCCCCTCGCTTCGTCCAAAACCTCTCCCGCCGCCACCCACCGCTCCCGTCGGGCCGCTCTTGACGACTGCGCAAAGTTTTCCGGTCGAGCGGCCGGCCGGCGCGGAGCCCCCCTTCGCCGCCGCGGCCTGCTTTTCCGGCCGACGGCCGTCTCCCGTCCCCCAGCCCTTGTCCGAACCGCCACGCCTCCCTCTGCTACGCACTGCTGTGCACCTTAGCAGGAACGCAGACACACACGCCGCGAGTCAGCCAATCGACCCTTGAAGACGCCGCCCCCGGCACGCTATTATTTCACGCCGTACCACGCGCCGGTCGGAGACGCCGCACGGCAAACTGGCGCAGTGGAAGCATTGGAGGAGGCTGACCGGAGAGCGCGGCGGCGAGCGAGCCGACCGTGTTGCTCACACAGGTTCGCCGGCCCGACCAACCACCTGAAGCGTCCAGCGGCACGAAACCGCCCGAGCAGGTCCTTTGCACAAGACAAGACGAACGGAGAGGTGCCGGAGCGGCCGAACGGGCCGGTCTCGAAAACCGGTGTCCCCTTTTTGGGGACCGTGGGTT
>CAYSAG010000261.1:0-7423 GCA_964428935.1 uncultured Planctomycetaceae bacterium
AGAACCGTTTCGCCTCGGTCCTCGCTCGCCCCGGCGCGGCGCCCACGCCGCCGGCCGGGTGGCCGTTCGGGCTTGCGGCTCTCGTCGAGCCCAGTCGTTCCGACAGAGTGTCGTCGACCCCGGTCGTTCCGACGGCGCCCCGTTCGACACTCGACACACGCCGTCCCCGCGCCGGTGAGCCGGCCAGACCGAGGGAGCGGCCACGGAGTCACTCCAGCGGCACCTTCATGAACTCCCGCAACAAAGCCGTTGCGTAGCAACCAGCCGGCAGGAAAAAGCGAAACCGGAGGCCGACCTCGACCCGCTCCACCTGAAACTGCTCCGGCCAGACCAAGTACGGGCGTCGGCCGCCGCGGGCCGTCTTTCGGACTCGTTCGAAGTCCGACCAGCTCAACCCACACTCGGCCAACACCCCCTCTTCCAACTCGGCCGCCGCGGCTTCCGGCCGCTTCATTCTTGGTCCGAAAAGTGGACCAGCGACCATGACCTCGCGCCGCTGAAGGCGAGCCTGTTCAAGCTCGACCTGCCTGGCCACGAACAACCCGCCCGTCGCGCGAACCTTCAGCACGTCGCCGGGCAAGACCGTCCTCAACAGCCCCTGTTGCAGGCGTCGAGCCAAGGCCAGGTTGAACAGGAAGGCCTGAGCGGCCGAGGTGGCCAACCGCAGGAGGAACCGTCGCCGAGCCCGCGGCAGCTGCTCCGGCCGTTTCCTCCCCAGCAGCAAGTCCAGACCCAGCCGCAAGGTTTGCCCTTCTCGGCCGAAGCGTTGAGGTCCGAAGTAATTGGGGAAGCCTTGCTCGCAGACCACCCGCGCCACCGCCTGAGCCCGCTCCAGTGCGTCGGCCGTTGGGTCCCGCACAACGACGCAGAAGCGATTCCCGCGAAGGTGAGCCGCTCGCAGTTTGTTCCGGTGACGCTTGACGTGCAGAACGCGAACGTTGTCGCTTTCCACGCGGTCCAGCTTGTCCGCGTAACGGGCCGGCAGCGAGACGTACTGTCGCGTCACGGCGTGCTTGTCCTTCAAACCGGCCACACCGATTTCGCGGTCGTCGCAGCCGGTGACGCGAGCCAAGAGCTCGACCAGCTCCCGAGTCGTCAGCCCGCGTTTCTCGACCCACACGAAAGCGTGTTCGCCCTCGCCGCACGGCTCGTACGCCGGCACTTCTTCGACCTCGAAGTCTTCGCACGCCGACTTGATTCGCCCGCCCGTGCCGGGCAGCTCGGCAGTCGAGTACGGCAAGCGGTCGAAGTTCCACAAGCTCAGAACGTCGTCGGTGCTCATTGGTTCGACAATGCGAGGCTTCGTGCGCACTTCGTCCGTCAGCGAGCAGCGGTGACCCAAGCGACGCAGCCGACCGCTCCCTGTTCGCAGAAAGCCGAACGGAATTCTGTCCCAAACGGCCAGAACTGCGGCAGCACGGACTGGTACAATGCCTTGCCCCGTGCTCTCGTTCCCGCTTGTCGTTCACGCTGCGGCTGGGTCCGGGCCGCGGTCCTTTGTTGAGCAGACCGGCCGTCGGGGTTTCGCGGCTTCGGGACGTCTGCCGTCTTGTCGGCCAGCAACAATCCGGGTTGAGCCGTCGGCGGACACTTCTTTATAAATCGGTTGTCGCTTGCGGCGGGTACGAAGGTTCGCGTCCGACAGTCCGAGCCGACGCGTGTACTTGCACGTTCGCTGCCGCCGTGACAAACTTTTGTTCGGTGGCTCTCCAAAGCGGTTTGCGTTCCGTCCTGCCTGGAACCGCTGTTTGCTTGAAGGACCGACCGTGCGGGGACGTTCCCCAGTCGACCGCCGGGAACTTCCGCGACGGAAAGGAGTTCCGCCGTGTTTGGTGTTGCCGTCGTCTTGGCCTGCCTCCTGGGTGTTTTGACGGTAGTTCGGCTGGCTGCAGCCGTAGCGTACTTGCGCAGCGCGCGGCTCAACCGCAGCAGCGGTCGGCTGGCCGGCCCGCTGCCTCACGTCTCGGTCTTGCTGCCGTTGCGAGGAGTCGACCCGTCACTCAAGCAAACCATTCGCGAAGTCCTGCGGCAAGACTACCCCAACTTCGACCTGTGGATTGTCGTGGACAGCCGACAGGACCCCGGCTGGCAAGCCGTGCAAGAAGTCCTTCAAGAACTGGACGCACCGAACATTCACGTGCGTGAACTGACCCACAAGCGGTCCAACTGCAGTCTGCTGTGCAGCACGGTGCTGCAGTTTCTAGAAGAAGTCGACGGTCGCACGGACCTGATTGCCTTCTGCGCCTCCGACGGCATTGTCCCGCGTGGTTGGCTGCGACACATGGTCGCCGCGCTGCAAGACCCGAAAGTTGGCTCCACACTGGGCAGCCGCTGGTACGCGCCGCCTCGTGGCCGTTGGGGCTCGCTGGTTCGTTACCTCTGGAACGTCTCGGCCACGGTTTACATGTGGCGGTACAAGGTTCCGTGGAGCGGCGCAATTATTCTTCGCCTGGACGACATTCGCCGCTCGGGACTGCCCGACCGCTGGGCCCGAGCCATGATTGAAGACGCTCACGTCGGTCAGATTCTCAGCCGCATTGGCTTGGACGTGAAGTTCGTGCCCGAGCTGATTGTGCTCAACCGCGACGAAACCTCGCTGCGCGACTGCTTCCGCTTCCTGGTCCGACAGTTCTTCTGGACCCAGGTCTACCACAGCAGCTACGCGGCCATTCTGACCATTGTGCTGCTGACGGGCCTGACAACCGTCGCTCCGTTGCTGTTCGTCCCGCTGGCGTTGTGGGCCGGCCAGTGGGCGTCGGCCGCACTGGTCGGCGGAGCTCTTTTGGGACAAGTGGCCTTGCTGCTGGGCATGCTGCCGGTTTTGGACCGCCACGTCCTGCAATGTTCGGGGTTCGGCGTCGAGTCCTCTTGCCTCACGTGGCGGACTTGGCTGAAGCTGCCGGTGGCCGTCGTGCTGACTCAGATTGTCTCGCTGCTGGCCGTTGTTGCAGCGGCGTTCGTACGCGTGGTCGATTGGCGGGGAATTCGGTACCGGGTCGAGGGGCCGTGGAAGTGCACCATGCTCGAGTACGTTCCCTACTCGGCCTCCAGCGCGGGCTTGGCCGACGCCAACGCGACGGACCGCGCGGCTTGAAGTACGTCCGAGCGGAGGCGGACAAGCTCGCGACTGAACCCTCCGTTCCCGACACGGCGCGTCACGGTCACTTTGCAGCCGCGCCAGCCCGACGCGCCGACGCAAGCGGCTTCCGACCGCGTTTGTCAGAGCGTTCCGCAGCGTCTTGCAGACGACCAGCGTTACTTCGAAACAGCGACGCGTCTCGGAGGGGCTCTCCAGCGTCCTGCCCCGACCGACCGAGAGCCCCCGCCCGCTCACCGACTTGTCAGCGCAGACCGCTCACCGGCCGGCAATGATCAGGTCCAGCCGTCGGCTGCGTTCCTCCAACGACAGCCCGCCGCTGCCCTCAATGGTCAACCACCCGTTGTAGCCCACCTCGTCCAGCGCTCGACGCACCTCCGGCCAGTTCACGCTGCCTTCGCGAATGTTGACGAACTTGCCGCCGTGGCCGTCGGGGTTCAGCTTGAAGTCCTTCACGTGGCACTTCTTGATGAGCTTGCCGAGCGTGCGAATCCATTGCTCGGGCGGAGCGTACTTGACGTGGTTGCCAATGTCGAAGTAGGCCTGCACCCACGGTGAGCCGAACGACGCCACGAAGTTCTGAAACAGGTCCGGCTTCACCCACAAGTTGTTCCACACGTTCTCCAAGGCAATGATGACCTGCAGTTTTTCGGCAACCGGAATGAGTTTCTCGACGGCGGCGCGAGAAGCGTCCACGGCGTAGTTGTGGGCTTTGATGTAGTCCTCGTAGGGACTGTTGTCGCCCCGGACCACGCGTTTGACGTGCCCCGTCTTTGGGTCGAATTCAATGTCGAATTCCCACGCCTCCGGAATTTTCATTCCACGAATGCGACACGGGACGAGCAGGACCGCGTCGGCTCCGTAGCCGTGAGCGGCCCGCAGGGCCCGGCGGACGCTCTCCACGTCCCGTTCGACCACCTCAGGCTTGTCGCTGTTGAAATTGGTCCACCCTCGCATGACCGAGTGGATTTTCATGCCGAGCGACTCGGCCAACCGTCGAGCCTTCTCCGCCTCTTCCGGCTCGGCGTTCCAATTGCGTGTCTCCAGCCCGTCGAAGCCAGCTTCCTTGAAGGCCGTCAACGTTTTCTGGTCCGGCTTGCCAATCAGCGCCTTCTTCAGCTGGGTCTTCCAGCCGGCGTGCGCCCAACCGCCTGTCGTGGCCCAAACTCCGGCCGCCGCCACCGTGCCCAGGAACTCGCGGCGAGTCACGTTGCTGTTCATGCCCGTCTCCTCTTGTCTCTCGACGTTCGGTTCTCGGCTGGCTGGTTGCCGTCACGGCCAAGGCCGGCCTGGTTGCGCCGCGCAGCGACGGAGCAAGTCGGTTCCGCGCAAAGCGAACGACTCGGCTTCCGTCCGTGCCCCGACCAGCCTCGGAGCTGCGTTCCACCTTAACCTTTTCGCACCGGTCGCTTCAATCGTCGCCGCAGTGCCGGTCGCAGAGGGCTCAGGGCCGAGCAAACCTGCCGGACGACACGCCGCCCGTTTTCCGCCGTCGCGCTTGTGACACACGGCCGCCGGCGAGTACCTTACGCGACTTGGATTCGTTGTCCACCTGGCGGCGCGGCGGTCCTCGAACGGCGGTTTTCTCGACCGCCTCTGCCGGAAGTCTCGGTCTCGAGCGTCGCCTCCACCGGAGCCTCGGGCGGACAGCCGGACGCGCAACAGGACAAGCAACAAAGGAGCACTCCACTGATGGAACAGTCGGTGGTTGACCATTGTCGTGAGCTGGAACGGTGCAACCAGCGCGGCGGCCGAATGCTGTCGATTTTCGACCTGCTCCGCGCACAGAGCCTGCCGTTGGAGCTGGCCGCTTGGCTCATGAGCCACATTAGCCGCGGCAGCTCGTTTCTGGTCGGTGCCAGTCCGGGTGGAGCGGGCAAGACGACGGTCATGTGTGCGTTGGCGAACCTGGTCCCGCCAGGGACAGTGTTGGTCCCCGCAACCGAGTGGGTGGTGGCGGAGCTGACGGAACAGCGGCCGAACCAAGCGGTGTGCGTCATTTGTCACGAAATCGGGAGCGGGCCGTACTTCGCCTACTTGTGGGGCGAACCGCTGCGACGGTACTGCCAGCTGAGCGGCCTGGGCTACCAACTGGCCACCAACTTACACGCCGACGACCCACGGCAGGCCTACCAGCAAATTTGCGTCGACAACGGTGTGCCGGAAGAGGACTGGCAGGCCTTCGGGATTCACGTCTACTTGAGCTTGACGGGCAGCCTGTGGAGCCCGCGACGTCGGGTGGAGCGGGTGTTCTGGCAGCGGGACGGTGAGTTGCAGTGCGTCTACGACGCCAGCCGCTCGCCGCAATTTCCGCTGGCTCCACTTCGGGAGCTGTCCGACCAAGAGCACTTCGACCGCTGCGTCGAGTTCCTCCGGGCCGGCCTGGACGACGGTCTGGAGACGGTTGAACAAACGCGCCAACGGTTCCTGCAGCAGTTCGCGTCTTGAACGGCGGACGGCTTGGTCGAAGAGAAACGGGCGACTGTGGGTCGCGCGTCCGTCAGTCCCCGCAGAGGCAAGCGACGGAAGCGTTACGGCAGGCGGACGCCGGCCGCCCCGTCCGTCGACGTGTGGCGCCGAGGGTCGACGGCGTGAGCCGAGGCGGGCACGACGCCCGAACCGCTCGTCGAGCCGGCGGCTGCGGAGCGTCCCAAGGGCTGGTTGGAGCTCGGCTGCTGCGGGAAAGCCTGGACGGTCGTAATGACCGACTTGGTCTCGGGAATGACCCGACCGTCCGGCAACCGAACAGCCAGCTCGAGAAAACGTTCGATTCGTGAGAACAGCGGCAACCCCGTTCGTCGGTCGACGTTGCACTGGCCCACGACGTGCCCTCCCTTGACGACGACCTGTGGGCCGTTGTCGCTGCCGGTTTCCGGGTCGTACGTCGCCACGGTGGACGGGGTGATTCTTCCGACCACGTCAATGGTGGCCTCGTAGTCGGTAAGCGCGGAGAGGGTGTACTGGGTCGACACGACCAGAGGAATGGGATGGAACAGTTCCTGCCGGCGTGTCCAGGTTTGTCCCACCTGCACCACGGGCGAGCCGGCGTTGTCGGAGGCGCGAGGCAGAAGGCCAATGCTGTCGTCGACGAAGTTGGCCACCCCTTGGTCCTCTTCCGTAATGGCCAGCCGCCTCAAGAAGTCGGCTCGCCGTTCCGGGGCAATGTTCCGAACACACTGCTGCAGGAACCGGTCAAACCCGACCACGCCGGTAATGCGGTTGTCCGGCCCCAGCCAGAAGGAGAACCCGTTGTCGACCAGGCCGGCGTAAGCCTTGACCACGTCAGGCACGTTGGGCGGCAGTCCGTGTCGGCTGTCGAACTCGACTTTCTGGCCGGCAATGTCGTGCGAGTACTGCACCCGCTCGTAGCGCACGGTCAGCAATTTGCGGCCGTTCTCCTCGCGGTCGACCGTAATGGCCATGAGCAAGACCAGGTCGGAGCGGCTGAGCAGCGTCGCTCCCCCCACCGACTGCCTCAACGTTTGCGACACTCGCTTAATCAACGGGAACCGGTCGCCGACTTTCAGACGAAACGCCAGTTCGGCCCCAACGGACGACCCGTCGCTGCGCAGCGCCGCCGGCTGGACCAGCGGGTCGTTGGTTGACGTCTCGGCGGTCTCTGCCCCGGACGGGCTCGACAAAGGCGAATCGGCCGCCGAGACGTCCTCGACGCCGGCCAACTCGGGGAACTCTTCGTCGAGCTGTGTGTCGGAGCCTTTCCACCGGTTACAGCCCGCTGCTGCCAGAGCCAGCACCAGAAAACAGAACGGAAAGAATCGTCGTGGAGACATCGGGTCGCCCCGCTTGCTCGAAATTCGCGTACGTGGACTGCCGGTCCGCCCGGCCGCCAAACGTGCTCGTCGTGAAGCCGCCTCCCTCACGGCAGTCCTGCCTGCTGCTCGTGCCCGTGCACGGCGAAGCAGCTCCCAACCAAGTCGCCAGTGGCCGGGCAGTGCTTTTCGCGCGCACAAGACCGCTTGCTGCCAAAACGGCGGCGAACTATAGCCGATTGCCCCAAAAAGCGCAAAGACGTGTTTGCGGTTGAAGGTCAATGTTGGCGACCCGTTACGCGACCGAGGTTGTGCGAGAATCGGAGGGACGCGGTCCCTCGCGCCCGCGTCCCGCGTCGCGTGTTCCGCCTCCCGCCTCCCGACTCCCGCCTCCCGCGTTCTGCGTCCCGCGTCCCGCGTCCCGCGTCTCGCGTCCCGAACTCCGAATTCCGAACACCGAATCGCGAACCAACTGCGGCCACGACGGAGCGTGGCCCTCCGGGGGGCGGCCACGACGGAGCGTGGCCCTCCGGGGGCGGCCACGACGGAGCGTGGC
>CAYSAG010000262.1:0-7421 GCA_964428935.1 uncultured Planctomycetaceae bacterium
AGGGTCCTGGCAACCGACGGTGGCCACCTCCGGCTTGACACCGCGACGTCTCAGTCCCGTCGACAAAAGTCCTTTCCAAGTCGGGCGGGCTTTTTCCCACGAGCCATTCGGTTCATGCCCTGTCCTCCCCAGCTTGCTGGAGCGGCGATGGACGGGTCTCACTCGGTTGAACGACGAAAGGCAGGAAAACAGTGAACTTCAGACCGAAACGTCTGTCGGAACTGTACGGGCCCGGTCAATTTGGGCTGTCGATCGAAATTTTTCCACCGAAAACGACCAAAGGCGACGACACGCTCTTCCGCACGCTGGATCGACTGACGCAGTACGGTCCGGCCTTTGTGTCGTGCACGTACGGGGCAGGCGGGGGCACGCGGGAGCGAACGATCGACCTTTGTGAACGGATTCAGCGTCGGTACCAAGTGACGGCGACGGCCCACCTGAGTTGTGTCGGAGCGACCCGGTCGGACCTGGCCGAACTGGTGGACCAGATTCACCGGCGAGGAATTCGGAACATCATGGCCTTGCGCGGCGACCCGCCGGAGGGCCAGTCGGTCTTCCAGCCGGTCCCCGGTGGATTGGCTCATGCCAACGAACTGGTGGAGCTGATTCGTCAACGGCACCCAGAAATGGGCATTGGCGTGGCCGGCTACCCGGAAAAGCACAAGGAAGCGCCCGACCTCCAAACCGACCTGCTCCACTTGAAGCGGAAGGTCGACGCCGGTGCCGACGCGGTTTTCACGCAACTTTTCTACGTCAACGAAAACTTCTTCCGGTTCCGCGACCTGTGTGAACGCCTCGGAATCCACGTCCCCGTGGTTCCAGGCCTGATGCCGGTCACCGAGTACCGTCGGATTCAACGAATCACCGAGCTTTGCGGCGCCCAATTCCCCACCGACCTTGCCGCTCGACTGGAAGCGGCCCAAAATGACCCGACCGCACAGTTCCAGATCGGCGTTGACTTTGCGATTGAGCAGTGTCGGCAACTGATGGCCGAGGGCGTTCCCGGACTGCACTTTTACGTCTTGAACCGGTCGGAAGCGTGTGAGCGGATTTTGGAGGCGTTGGGCTTTCCGACCAAAGACGACACATCAGGCCAACCGGCCGAGGCCTCGGATGGGCGGGACCAGAGCGGGTCGCCCGTTGATCTGGCTGGTTAGTCCTTCGGCAGGTTTGGGGGAGTCTGGTTTGGGCTGGCGGTTGAGCCCGGTCGGAGGCGGGCAAACACCGTGGCCGGGCCGGAGGAAAAAGTCGGCCGTGGCGTGCGGCTGTCGCCCCGTCGTGGGGCTGGCGTGGTCGAGGCCGGCTGTTGTTGGAAGTCGCCTCAACATTCGCGAGTCGAGAACGACGTCCCGCGCCTTGTCGACCACCTTTTCAACCACGAAACGTCGTGCACAAATCGTGTGTTCGGTCCAGAGATGTCTGCTCCAACAGTCGACAAGTTGAGCGAGAAAGGCGAACGGCTGCGGCAGCTGCTCCGCGAGCGGATTCTGGTGCTCGACGGCGCCATGGGCACGGCCATTCACGCTCGCAAGCTGACCGAGCAGCAGATTCGTGGCCAGCGGTTTGCTGACCACCCGCGGGAGCTCAAGAGCTGCACCGACGTGCTGGTTCTCACTCAACCCCAAGTGGTCGCCGAAATTCACCGCGGTTTCTTGGAGGCCGGCGCTGACATCATCGAGACCAACACGTTCAACGCCACTCGGTTCGGATTGGCCGAGTTCGGGCTGGCGCCGCTGGTGGGTGAAATCAATCGAAGAGCGGCCGAGCTGGCTCGCGAGCAGGCCGACCGCTTCACTCAACTGACGCCGGACAAACCGCGTTTTGTGGCCGGCAGTTTGGGTCCGACCAGCGTCTGCCTGTCGCTTTCCCCGCGGGCGGACGATCCGGGCTACCGGGCGGCAACGTTCGACGAGCTGGCCGAGGCGTACCAGGAGCAGGTTCGCGGACTGCTGGACGGCGGCGTCGACCTGCTCATTGCCGAAACGGCCTTCGACACGTTGAGCCTGAAGGCGTGTTTGTACGCCATCGAGGACGTGTTCCTCGAGCGAGGCGTTCGGCTGCCGGTGATCGTTTCGGGAACCATTGTCGGACGCGACGGCCGCACGCTGTCGGGCCAGACGATCGAAGCCTTTTGGATTTCGGTCTCGCACTTCGACATGCTCGCTGTCGGGCTGAACTGTTCGCTGGGCCCGGAGCAAATGAGGCCGCACCTGGAGACGCTGGCGCAGGTGGCGACGGTCCCCGTCGCGTGTTACCCCAACGCCGGTCTGCCGAACGAAATGGGTGAGTTCGACGAGACGCCCGAGCGGATGGCGGCCGTGCTGCGGGAATTCGCTGAGCGCGGGTGGCTCAACCTGGTCGGCGGCTGCTGCGGCACGACGGCCGAACACGTGCGGCAAATCGCCGAGGCCGTCGCCGATTTGCCACCGCGGTCCATTCCCCGTCCGCCTCGGTACTCCACCTACGCCGGACTGGAGCCGCTGGTTGTCCGTCCCGACTCGAACTTCATCATGATTGGCGAGCGGACCAATGTGACCGGGTCGCGGCGGTTCGCGCGGCTTATTCGCGAAGAGAAGTACGAGGAGGCGTTGAGCGTCGCCCGTCAGCAAGTCGAGAACGGAGCGAACATGATCGACGTGTGCATGGACGAGGCGATGATCGACGCCGAAAAGGCCATGGTTCGCTTTTTGAACCTGGTCGCGGCCGAGCCGGACATTGCCCGCGTCCCGATCATGATCGACAGCTCGCAATGGTCGGTCATTGAGGCGGCTCTGAAGTGCATTCAGGGCAAACCCGTCGTCAATTCCATCAGTTTGAAGGAAGGGGAAGAGGCTTTTCTGCAGAAGGCTCGGCGGATTCGCCGTTTCGGCGCTGCCGTGGTCGTCATGGCTTTTGACGAGCAAGGACAGGCCACCACAGCCGACCGCAAAGTGGAAATTGCTCGCCGCGCGTACCGCCTGCTGACCGAGAAGGCCGGTTTTCCTCCCGAGGATATCATTTTCGACCCGGGCGTGCTGGCGGTCGGCACCGGCATGGAGGAACACGCCAACTACGGCGTCGAGTTCATCGAGGCCGTTCGCCGCATCAAGCAGGAATGTCCGGGCTCGAAAACCTCCGGCGGCATCAGCAACGTGTCGTTCGCTTTCCGCGGGAACAACGTCGTTCGCGAGGCCATGAACGCCGCGTTCCTGTACCACGCCATTCGCGCCGGGCTGGACATGGGCATTGTCAACGCCGGCCAACTGGCGGTGTACGAACAGATTGAGCCGGAGCTGCGCCAGTACGTGGAAGACGTCCTGTTGAACCGTCGCCCGGACGCGACCGAGCGGCTGATTGAATTCGCCCAAACTGTCAAGCAGCAGTCGCAGCAAGAGGAGGACCGACAGGAGCAGTGGCGACAGCAGCCGGTCGAAGAACGCCTGAAGTACGCCCTGATTCGCGGCGTCGACCAGTACGTGGAAGAAGACACGCGAGAGGCTTTGGAAAAGCTCGGCGAGCCGCTGGCCGTCATTCAGGGGCCGCTGATGGACGGAATGAACGTCGTCGGCGACCTGTTCGGCTCGGGCAAAATGTTCTTGCCTCAAGTGGTCAAGTCGGCCCGAGTCATGAAAAAAGCCGTGGCGTGTCTGACTCCACTGATGGAACAGCAGGCTCAAGCGGCCGGCGGCAGAGCCCGCGGACGCATTGTCCTGGCTACGGTGCGCGGCGACGTCCACGACATTGGCAAGAACATTGTCGCCATTGTGCTGCGCTGCAACGGCTTCGACGTGGTCGACCTGGGAGTCATGGTGCCGTGCGAGAGGATTCTGGACGCCGCCGAACAGTTGCAGGCCGACGTGGTCGGGCTGAGCGGTCTGATTACGCCGTCGCTGGAAGAAATGAGCCACGTGGCCAAGGAAATGGAGCGTCGTGGCTTCAGACAACCGTTGCTCATTGGCGGAGCCACCACCAGTGCCAAACACACGGCGGTCAAGATCGCTCCCCACTACAGCCAGCCGGTGGTTTACGTCAAGGATGCGTCGCTCGCCGTGCGGGTCGTCGAAGCCTTGCTGGACCGGTCGCGGCGAGACGAATTCGTGCGGAAGGTGCAGGCCGAACAGCAGCGGGACCGAGCCGCGTTCGCTCAACGCCAGAAACGCAAACTGGTGCCCTACGCCGAAGCCGTGCGGCGACGTTTCCGCTCCGACTGGCAAACCGTCCCCATCGAACGACCGGCCTTCTTGGGGCGCCGCGTGCTGGACCGCGTTCCGCTGGAAGAGCTCGTTCCGCTGATTGACTGGTCGCCGTTCTTTCTGGCGTGGGAGCTGAAAGGTTCGTACCCGAAAATCCTGTCCGACCCGGTGTTGGGCGAACAGGCCCGCCAGCTTTTCGACGACGCCCAGCAGTTGCTCCGTGAAATCATTCACAACAAGCTGCTCACCGCTCGCGGCGTGTACGGCTTCTGGCCGGCCAACTCCGTCGGCGACGACGTGGTCCTTTACGCGGACGAGCAACGCTCGGCCGAAGTGGCTCGCTTCCACATGCTCCGACAGCAATGGGAACGGGTCGGCCAGACCGACTTCCGCTCGCTGGCCGACTACGTCGCGCCGCTCGACTCCGGCCGACTGGACTACGTCGGAGCCTTCGCGGTGACGGCCGGTCTGGGAGCCGACGAACTGGTTCGGCGGTTCGAGTCCCAGAACGACGAGTACCGAGCGATTCTGGCGAAAGCTCTGGCCGACCGGCTGGCCGAGGCTTTGGCCGAGTGGCTGCACCGTCAGGCCCGCGTCGACTGGGGCTACGGCCGCGACGAGAACTTGACCAACGAGGAGCTGATTGCCGAACGGTACCGAGGCATTCGTCCGGCTTTCGGTTACCCGGCTTGTCCGGACCACACCGAAAAAGACACGCTGTTCCGACTGCTCGACGCGGAACGAACCGCCGGCATTCGCCTGACCGAAACGTTCGCCATGATTCCCGCGGCATCGGTCTGCGGTCTCTACTTCGCTCACCCGGAAGCCCGCTACTTCGCCGTCGACCGAATCACTCGCGACCAGGTCGAGGACTACGCACGTCGCAAAGGCATGAGCGTGTCGGAAGTGGAACGGTGGCTCGCGCCGAACCTCGCCTACTGCCCCGGCCAGCCTGAAGAGGTCGTCCACAAGAGCTGAACCGGTCGGCCGCCGCGACCGCTCGAACGTGACGACGCTCGGCCGCAAACCGCCTCACGCCACGGCTCGCCGGACGCCCTGAGCTGTTGCACGGCGTGGCCCGCCGGACGCTTTGACCCGTCACACGCCGCGGCCCGTCGCTCACGACTTGCCTCGCTCACCCCGCCGCGTTTTTCTTGCTCTGGCCCGCCGAGCCGCGTCGGTGTAGGCTGGACGTGGTCCGCGGGGTGAGCGGAGCGTTTGGCAAGAGAACGACCGCGACGAGCGGCTTGCGCCGCCGAAGCGGGCTCGGGTGGGCCGGCTCGGGCCGAGCGGTCGTTCGCCGCTGCGAGCCGGTTTCCTGGTTGTCCGCTCGGACGGTGGTCGGTTGGGGCTTGAACGAGGCTCGTCGGCGTGGTGTCGGTTCGGAGGGGAGGTGGAAGCATGAACGTTCTTTCGCGCCGAGCTTGGGGCCGCGCAGCGTTGTCCAGCGCGCTGGCGGCAGTGGGTCGTTCACTGTGGGCCGACGTCCTGACCGGAAGCACGTCGAGGATTTCGCGCGTCGAAATTTGGCGGTTGGAAGGCCGCTACACCGAAACAGGCTCGGGACGCCAGCAGCACCAAGTCCGGCCGCTCCACATTTACCCGCAGTTCCGGCCCAAGCCGTTCCGCGAGTCCGGCTCCGGACAGACGCGAGACGTTCGCGTCAGTCGCCTGTACCTGGTCATTGGAACGGACGACGGTTTGGAAGGACGCTACGGACCAATTGACGCGGAAGCAGCCGTCGTCGTGGACCGGCAGTTGAAGAAGTTCCTGCTCGGCAAAGACCCGTTGGCCGGCGAAGCCTTGTGGGACCAAATGTACCGGCTCAACCGCCATTCCCGAGCCGGGCACTTCCTCATGGGCATCAGCGCCGTCGACAACGCCTTGTGGGACCTGCGGGGACGGCGGTTCGGCGTTCCGGTCTACCGACTGCTGGGCGGCCCGACCCGCCGAGAAGTCGACGCCTACGCAAGCTGCCTGGGGTTTTCGGTCGAACCGGTCGCGGCGGCCACTCGCGCCGTCCAATTCAAGAACCAGGGCTTCGTTCGCCAGAAGTGGTTCTTCGCCTACGGGCCCGGCGACGGACGAAAGGGACTGGCCAACAACGTCGACCTGGTGCGAACGCTGCGGGGAGCCGTGGACGACGACTGCGACCTCATGTTCGACGCGTTCATGGGCTGGGACTTGAACTACGCAGTCGAGTGGGCTCGGCGAGCCGAACCGTACTTTCCGCGTTGGATTGAGGAGCCGTTTCACCCGGAGAAGCTGGAAAGCTTCGCTCAGCTGCGACGTAAGACGTCCATTCCGGTGGCCACGGGCGAGCACTTTTACGGGCGGTGGGAGGTCGAGCGGTACTTGGACGCTCAGGCCGTCTCGGTCGTGCAGGCAGACCCGGAGTGGTGCGGAGGTGTCAGCGAGCTGGTCAAGATTTGCGCGCTGGCGTCGGCCAACGACGTGCACGTCGTCCCTCACGGCCACAGTCTGCACGCGGCCTTGCACGTCGTGGCCAGCCAGTCGCCCATGACTTGCCCGATGGTCGAATACCTGATTCGGAAAATGCAGCACTACTACCATTTCGAGAAGGAACCGCTGCGGCCTGTCAACGGCAAAATTCCTCTGCCAGAACGGCCGGGCTTCGGCATTGACTGGGACGAGAGCAAAATTGAAGACAAGCGTCGGGTGGAGTGGTCGTAGACGTCGAGCCGCGTGTGGTGCAAACCACCCATTCCGGCTAACCGAGAGTTCTTGCAAAACCGGCGTCGATTGTGTGTCGAGACCGCTCGCGGACCGATTTCCGCCCAGCCGCTCGTCCGGTTCCGGCCCTGGTCGATGTGCGGTCGATATCCACAACAAGGGACCCCGGCACGGCGAGGCCAAGCAGGCTGCGGTCCGCGGACGGCGCGTCGAGACGACGGTCCGCCGACGACCGCCCATGCACGGACCCTCCTTGTCGGCCTGCAGCTTCAGCCCTGAAGGAGGTCGCGACGAGCGTGACGGTTCGAGCCACCCGCTTACAAGACGACGGCAACCGAAGACGTGTCTCCCGTCAGGCGACCGGCGGCTTCTTCGGCCGAGCCCGTGGGGCTGGCAGACGTCTCGGCCCCAGAAAACCGGGCCGCACGTGAGGCTCCACGCCCGACCCGTTGTTTTCCCTAACGTGGAGCAAGCGTCCTGCTTGCTCCACAACCGAAGAAAACGTGACAAGTTACGGCGTTCAAGTCATGGGCGCACGTTGCGCGCATCTTGACC
>CAYSAG010000263.1:0-7353 GCA_964428935.1 uncultured Planctomycetaceae bacterium
GATGTTGAACAGGCGGGCGTGAAAGGCAAAGGCCACCGCCAGCCCGGTGAACATGCCTCCAGCAGCGGAGAGCCGAAATTAATGTGGTAGAGCAGCTGGACGGTGGTCGGTTGGTCCGAAAGGTTTTCGACCTCGTCGCAGACCTGGAAGGACGTGCTGCCGAATTGGGTCGTCACGGTCGACTTCAAGCGCACGCGGTAGAACAGGAACCGCGACTCTTCGACTTCCCCGACCACTTGAATTTGCTGCTGGTCCGGGTCGACGTGCACGGCGACGCGGTGAGCGGGACGGTTGGCAATGCGGCCGTGCAGGGCGTAGCGGAGGCGTCCTTGCGGGTCAAAGTCCGGAGCGCCGTTGCTTTCCAGCCCACACCGCACCAGCAGCTCGTCAAACCCGTCCAGCCAGCCCAACCCGGACGGGTCGCTGAGCGGGACAAACTTCGGGTGGACCGGGCCTCGCACAGGCGACTGCCAGCCCAACTCGGTCTGGTCCACGCGGGCCTTCCAAATTCCCATGCCTCGGGTCGGCAGAACCGTCAACAACATGTTGCCGTTGTTGACCTCCACCACCTCCACGCCGTCGCTTAGCCCACCGCGCAGCGTTTGCTTTCGGACGAACCAGCCGGAGGGTGTGCCCGGCACGTCCGTCCCTCCAACGACAAACTCCGGTTGGTCGAAACCGCTTTGCACGTCGGTCAGCGTCCACGTCTTGACTGCCATGCCTTGTCCTTTCCGTTCTCGGAATTCGGACCTTTCGGAGGTTGCGTGAAACGACTGCGTTCGTGTGGCCGTTCCTGGCCGGTCGGACGTTTCGCACTCGACGGCGGTCGCACTGGACGGCGCCGGCCCGGGCCGCTCGGCTTCGGCGGCGTTCATCTTAACGGGCCGACGGTGCGAGGACGAGAGGAACGGCCGGTCTTTCACCGGTGGACCGGCTCCGGTAGACGCTCAGCCTTTGGCCGCTCGTTCCCGCGCTTGCTTCAGCAGCCGAATCCACGGCCCGACCCAGTGCCCGTGGTCGTGGTAGGTCCGACCGCTGACCAGGTTGCCGTCCACCACGCACGGCTCGTCGACGAAAATGCCGCCGCAGACCTCCAGGTCGAACCGGCACTTGGGCACCGTGGCCATTCGACGTCCCTTCACGCAGCCGGCGTAAGCCGGAATTTCAACCCCGTGGCAAACGCACCCGACCGGTTTGTTCTTTTCGAAAAAGTGCCGGGTGATTCGGACCAGGTCTTCGTCGTAGCGCAGGTACTCGGGAGCTCGACCGCCAGAGAAGAAAATGCCCAGGTACTGCTCGGGGTCGACGTCGCGAAAGGCAATGTCCGCCTCAATGGTGTAGCCTTCCCACTCCTTTGTAATGGTCCAGCCCGGCTTCACCTCGTGCAGAACCATTTGGTACCGGCGTTTTTCCGGAGCCGCTACGACCGGCTGAAAGGCTTCTTCAATCAGTCGGTAGTACGGGTAGAGCGTGTCGAGGGTTTCGGTGGCGTCGCCGACAATCAGAAGCACTTTGTCCATGCCGAGTTCCTCCGTCTGGTGTCAACGGTTGGGTTCGGCTTGAAAACGAAAGGGGCCGTCCGGAGCGAAGAGGACGTCAGCGCAGGCCGACGTCGACCTCGGCTGCCCGACCGGCCGTTTGCCGTCCGGCGTCCGACGGCCAGAGGAGCGGACCGCCGTTTCCAGCCGGAAGGCGTCGACGCGGCTTCGCCTTTGCGCTCGGACTCACACGTCCAGCTCGAAGCCTTTCCGCCGCGGTCGGTCCAGCCACTGGTTGGCCTCGTCGTCCCCGACGAACTGTTCCTTTTCCGGGTCCCACTTCAGCGGCCGCCCCAGCCTCATGGAAATGTTCGCCAAGTGGCACGTCGTGACGCTGTGGTGTTGGCTGACGACGTCGGAAATGGGCGTTCGCCGAGCGCGAATGCAGTCGAAGAAGTTGCCCATGTGGTTGACAATGCTGTCGAGTTTGCCGACGCGTTCCGGACGGGTCAGGTTGTCGAAGTCGTACAGGACGAACTTTTCTCGTGGCAGCGGGTCGTCCTTCAGGGCGTCGACCGGCTTGCCGGCCAGCGTTCCGCGGTTGACGAAGATTCGCCCTTTCTCGCCCTCGAACAGGACTCCGACGCGTCCGGTGTCCCGCACTTCCAGCACCACTCCGCTCGGGTACCGAATGGTTGCGGAAAAGCGGGTCGCCACGTTGTAGCCGTTGGGAATGTTCGGGAACTCGGCTCGTCCGTCGATTTCCACCGGCCGCTCGCCGATTCCCCACTGAGCAATGTCGAGGTCGTGGGCGCCCCAGTCGGTCATTTTGCCGCCCGAGTACTCGTACCACCAGCGGAACGTGTAGTGGCACCGCTGCTCAATGTACGGCACGTCCGGAGTTGGCCCTTGCCACAAGTCCCAGTTCAGGCAGTCCGGGACGGGCCGCACGGGGAAGGGGCCTCCCTGCGGGTTCGGACCCGTCGTGCACAGAACGCGTTTCAGTCGTCCCAACCTTCCCTGGCGAACCATTTCGACGGCGCGGCGGTAGCGTCCGTCGCTGCGTTGCCACGACCCGACCTGGACCACTCGGCCGGTTTCCTGGACGACGCGGCAAATGGCCTTCCCCTCGTTGACGGTCAACGTCAGCGGCTTTTCGACGTAGACGTCTTTGCCCGCCCGGCAAGCGTCAATGACCATTTTGGCGTGCCAGTGGTCGGGCGTGGCAATCAGGACCACGTCAATGTCCTTGCGGTCGAGCAGGTGTCGGTAGTCTTCGTAGATTTTCTGCGTGCTGCCGAAGCTGGCCCGAGCCTGCTCGCGCACGTTGCGGTCGACGTCGGCAAACGCCAACACCCGCCCGTACCGCTCAGCAATTCGCGTAATGACCGACCCTTGGTAGCGCAGACCAATTGTGCCAATGCCCGGACGGTCGTTGGCCGAGCGGGGTAGCTGGCGGGCTTCGGCGTCGGCGGTGAAGACGTACGGCGTGGCCGCCAGAGCCGCCAGTCCGCTGGACCGTGCCAGAAACTCTCGACGCGACGTTCCCACCGTCAGTCCCTCCCACTTGCAACCACAAGTCGAACCGACACCCCAGGCGGTCGCTCAACCCCGGCCGCACAGCAAACGCAGCCGCAAACGCTTGGCTGGGACGCGTCGACTTTCCCCACCGGCCCTCGGACCGGTTCCACCGACAGGCCGTTCGCTTGACCAAGGCGGCTGCGCGCGTGCCGCGGTCCGCGCGAGGCCAGCTTACCGCTTGGGCTGCGCGCAAGCAACAAGGCGGTGGGCCGGGAGAGCACGGTCCGTGAGTGGAGCACGGTCGACGAAGGGGACCGGTCGTCGAGGGCTGGTGGCCGCCGAAGGCTGTGCGCGAGCCGCGGCTTACGGCGGCACGCCGTTGTCGGCGCCGGGCTGGCGTCTGTGGTGGACGGTCGCGGTTGGTGAGCGTTCACGCTGTCGGCAGCCGGCTGCCGTACGGGGCCCGCACGGTCCAGCCCACGAGCCGTGGCGGTGGTTTCAGCGAGCGACCGGCTGGGCCGCAGAGGCGTCTGCGTGGTCCGAGGCTGAGACGCCACCGTCGTCGTCCGAGGCGTGCCGGGACGGGTTGCTTTCGGCGCGTCGAGTTGGGGCTTCGGCCGGACGGGTGGGCTGAGCGTTCTGCCCAGCGTCCAGCTCGGCGTAAAGGCCAAAGTCGCTGAACAGGTACCGCTTGACCAGTCGGTAGACCCAGCTCCGTTCCGGAATTTCGTGGCCGGGGACGTACTGCGACGTTCGCCTTTCCATTTCTCGCAGCTCTTGCAAGGCCGTCTGACGAGCGGTGGTGTCGCGAGCGCCGTGCCTTTCGACGAGCTGTTGCAGCAGGTCCGGCCGTTCCAGCACAATGCAGCCTCGCGTCGTCCGCCGCACGGTTTCGCGGAAGTCGTGCAAAAAGGCCGACCGGAGGAACTTGTCTCGCAGCGGCCGGTCGTCGTCCAGAATGGAGTCGGTCGCAAACTGAATGACCGGGCAAGGTTCAATGTCTCCCCACGGACCAATGTGGTGGCTCAGCCCTGTCACGGCGGGACACAAGGCCCTGCCGTCGGCGTCGTGGTAGGCGTCAATGAAGACAATGGGTTTGCGAACTCGCATTTCGACCACGAACCGCCGCACCCGCAGCTGCTCTTCGCGGCTCAAACACAGCTCGGGGCACGGCCGCGGTCCCATGGGGTGGTAAATGTAGAACCACACGTAGAAGACACCCAGTTCAATCAGTCGGTCCACCCACTGTTCGGTGACCAGGTCGTCCAGGTTGGTCTTGCAAACGCTGGTGGCCACGCCGGTCAACAGTTTGTACTTCAGGCAGTTTTGCAGGCCCTGCATGGACTTGCTGAAGACTCCGCGGCGACCGCGCCGCTGGTCGCTGACCACCTCCGAGCCCTCAATGCTGACCAACGGCGTCACGTTGCCCAACCGACGCAGCTCGCGGGCGACTTCGTCCGTCAGGAAGTGGCCGTTCGTGAAAAGCTGGAAGTAGCAGTCTCGGTTCTGCTCGAAAAATTGCAGCAGTTGGGGGTGCAGCAGCGGTTCGCCACCGACGATGCCAAAAAACGCGTTGCCCATTTCTCGGGCTTCGGCCACCAGGCGGTTCAGGGCTTCCAACGGCAGCATTTGCGGACGAGCGTCCACGTCCATCCAGCAGCCTTGGCAGCGCAGGTTGCAACAGTTGGTGACGGCAATGAAGAGGAAAGGTGGGAAGAACTCGCCTCGTTGCAACCGCCGCTTGTGCTTCAGCACCGACGGCAAGACTCGGAAGGTCATTGTTCGGACGAACTGCCACAGCAGCCGTTTGTCCGTTTCTGTGAGGGCTCGTCGAGTCAACGCCCAAAGCATGGAGGCTTCCGTTTCGTGACGGGTTTGGCGTGACGGGCCGGCCACGTTCGGGCCGGCTCCGGCAGGTCGAACTCAAATTGAACCGAGAAAGCTCAAAGCGCCCGTCCCCTTTTGCCCGGGACGGCCAGGCTGCTACATTCTAGTGCCGGCGGTCGGGGAACGCGACCGGCCGGCGGCGCTGGACACGAGCGTCGGGACGAAGCCGAAGAAGAAGCGGGAGGCACGGGAACTTGGACGACCTACCGGAAAACGAACAACGCGAAACCAGCCACCGGGACCATGAGCGGGCTGCGGAGCGGGTCGGGGCGCTGGGGTTCGCCGTCCTCACCTTTTCCGACACTCGGACTCCGCAGACCGACGCCAGCGGAGCCGTCATTCGGCAGTTGGTGACAGAAGCGGGTCACCGGGTGGTTCGTTACGCGGTGGTCCCGGACGACGCCGCTTGCGTCGGCGAGGCCTTGCGAAAAGCGCTGGCCGACGGACAAGTGGACGTGGTGGTCAGCTCGGGCGGCACAGGCATTTCGCGCCGCGACTGCGCGCACCGGGTGGTGTCGGAGCTGTTGGACGAGCGGCTGGACGGTTTCGGCGAGCTGTTTCGCTTTCTGTCGTTTCAGCAGATTGGCTCGGCGGCCATGCTCAGTCGGGCCGTGGGCGGAGTGGCGTCGGGCAAGCTGGTGTTTGCCGTGCCCGGGTCGACGGCGGCCGTTCGGCTGGCCCTGCAGGAGCTGATTTTGCCGCAAGTGCGGCACCTGTTTCGGGAGCTGCACAAGGAATGAGTGGACGGCGGCAGCAAGGTGGAGCGGCCTCGCGGCTCGGCTGGTCAGTGGCGAAGTGGCTGCTGTTCGCCGTGGTGTCGGTGTTCTTGGGCCGTCGGGCGTGGCAACTGTGGCAGCAAGGAGGTTTGTCCGGCGCTCGGCTACAGCCGTGGTGGCTGGTGCCCGCCGCCGCGGCGTACGCGGTCGGCTGGCTGCCGTCGGTTTGGTTTTGGCGACGAATGATGACTTTGTTGGGGACCAAGCCAAGGTGGAAGAGCGCGGTCGCTGGTTACTACGTCGGGCACTTGGGCAAGTACGTGCCGGGCAAGGCCATGGTGCTGGTCCTTCGGGCCGGTGTGGCTCGAGCGGACGGGGTACCGTTGGCCGTCGGAGCGTTGACGGCCACGTACGAGACTTTGTTCCTAATGGCGGTGGCCTTGGCAGTAGGCGTGGCCCTCTCGCCGCTTTTCCTCCAGCCCGACCAATGGGCGCTGTTGCCGACGTGGCTGAGCTGGCTGCCCGAACACGCCGCGTGGGTTCCGGTGGCCGTGTTGCTTGCAACCGCCTGCGCGTTGCCGGTTGTCGCCCGGCTCTTTTCCTGGGTGGCAAGAAAAATGACGCCGGCCGAACTGGCTGCCGAGGCACGGGCCGACGTGGGGCACATTCCCACCGGTACTCTGCTGGCCGGCCTGGTGGCCTTTTGCGTGGCGTGGGCGTTGCATGGCTTGAGCTTGGGCTTCACACTCCGGTCGTTGGGGGTTCGCTTGAGCTGGGCGGCGTGGCCGGTGTGGACGGCTGCCGTCGCGCTGGCTACCTCGGTCGGCTTCTTGGCCGTCTTTGCGCCCGGGGGACTGGGCGTGCGGGAGGGTCTGCTGATTGAAACGCTGCGGGGTGCCGTTGGGGGCCCGACGGCCGTGTTGGCGGCTGTGCTGTTGCGAGCTGTTTGGTTCGCGACCGAGCTGGTTGTCGCTGGGGTGTTGTACGTCGCGCTGCTGAGTGGGTCGAGCCGGACCTCGGAGGACGAACGGCCGGCCAGCGACGAGCGGCTGGACTCGTCGAGCGGCTCCACCTCGGTGGACGTCGGCTCGGGCTCAACGGCGGACGACGGGCAACAGGCAACGCCCGTCCGGTCCAAGAACACGGCCCACCCGGACTGAAGCGAACGGAGACGCAGCCATGCTGTCCATTGTCGTGCCGGTGCTGAACGAAGAGCAGAGCTTGGAGCAACTGTACTCGGAAATCCGGCAGACGTGCGAGCAGACCGGCCTGGCGTACGAGACCATTTTCGTCGACGACGGCTCCACCGACGGCTCGTGGCAGAAAATCCGGCAACTGGCCCGGTCGGACCGGCGCGTGCGGGCCGTCCGGCTGCGACGGAATTTCGGCAAGGCCGCCGCGCTCATGGCCGGCATGAAAGCGGCCCGGGGCGACCTCATTCTGACCATGGACGCCGACCTGCAAGACGACCCAGCCGAAATTCCCAACCTGCTGGCCAAGCTGAATGAAGGCTACGACGTCGTCAACGGCTGGAAGAAACGCCGGCTGGACCCGTGGCACAAGGTCTACCCGAGCAAGGTTTTCAACTGGTTGGTCGGCTTGCTGACCGGCCTGAAGTTGCACGACCACAACTGCGGGTTGAAGTTGTTTCGAGCGGAAGTGGCGCGGGAGCTGCGAATTTACGGAGAGCTCCACCGGTTCGTCCCCGTGCTCGCTCACGCTCGCGGTTTCCGAGTAACGGAGCTGCCGGT
>CAYSAG010000264.1:0-7329 GCA_964428935.1 uncultured Planctomycetaceae bacterium
GTAGTGGTCCGGTTGAGCGGCGTTGCTGAGTTCGTTGGCCAGGTAAACCAGCACAGGCGAGAGTCGTGCCCCGAGCGACTCGGCTGCCAGGCCGACCGCCTCCACCAACGGCGGTTCCAAGTACAGCCGCTCGCTCTCGACCGACACGTAGCCCAGTTTCGAGTTGACCCGGAAGCGCAGTTGCAAGTCGTCCGGCTTCAACGCTTCCGGCAAAACACTCGTCAGTTGCCGAGCCACGTCCCGGGCCGCCGAGTCGGTCGTGGTCACCTCGGAACCGCCTTGGACCAGCAGGGCGTTCACGCGAGCGGGTCGGCCGTGCGGGTGCCGACGCGACGGCCGAACCGCCGACAACTCCAGAGCCGACTGCAACGTCCGCAACGAAACGAACGCGACCTTGGGAACCTGCTGCCCTGGTTTCAGGTCGAACCGTCCGGCGCCAAGGTCGGGAGGCAGTACTTCACGCACCGTCACCGAAAGCTCGACCGACACGGGTTTGTCGCCGCCGCCCAACAGCGTGTCTCGCGGCAGGGACGGCGGCAGCTCGACCCACAGCGTCAGCCGGTCGCCGGGCGTGGCACCCAGCTCGTCGGCCAGCCGCTGGCTGACCAGCACTTCGTCACCGGTCGGGGCCGGCTCGTCGCGGCGGTCCAGCAGGTTCCACAGACGCTCGTCCACGCCGAAGACGTGCACGCCGCCCGCGCGGGAGAAGGCTTCTTTGCCGCCTGCCGTCTGGTCGCTCCGTCGGTCCAGTGTGCCGGTCAAAACGAGGGCCGGTGCGACCGAACTGCACAGAGGCTCCACCGACTCCAACCGGGCCAGCCGCCCGGCCAGCTGCTCGGTGAAAAACCGCTGGCCGTGGAGGGCGTAGTCGACGTGACCCAGCCGTTTCAAAGTCATTTGGCGGAGGCTCCAGCGCACGCTGTCTCCCACAATCAGTGCGCCGGAAATGGCGGCCGAGCCGACCAGCACGCCCAGCAGCACCGCCAAGTGGCTCGGCCAGTAATGCAGCAGACTTCGCTGAACGTAGCGACGCCAGTCCATGGTCGGCTCCTCCACGCAACCGCGTCCGCGTACACAGGCAGCAGAGACGGCGGACGCCTTGACGTCGTCGGTCGCTTGTCTCTTCATTCGGCCGAGCCCGACGAGCCGTCGGTCAGTCGTCCGTCCTGCAACCGGTACCGTCGGGGAAACTTCTCGGCCAGGGTCAAGCTGTGCGTCACGCAGACCAGCATGACTTGCAGCTCGCAAGCCAACTCCTGCAACAGCCGACCGACCGACTCGGCCGTTCGCTGGTCCAGGTTTCCGGTCGGCTCGTCGGCCAGAACCAGCGACGGCCGGTTAATGAGGGCTCGGCAAAGAGCGACCCGTTGTCGCTCGCCGCCGGAAAGCTGAGCCGGGCGGTGGTCCAGCCGTTCGGCCAGTCCGACCCGTTCCAGCAGCTCGCGAGCTCGCTTCTCGTCGTCGGCCGTCACGCCGGGTCCGGCCAGCAACGGAACGAGCACGTTCTCCAGCACCGTGCACTGGGGCAACAGGTGGTGGTCTTGGAAGACAAACCCAATGGTCTTGTTGCGGAAGGCCGCTCGCTGAGCGTCGGACAGCGAGTACGGTTGCACGCCGTTGATTTGCACCGTTCCCGAAGTGGGCGGTTCCAACGCGCCGACAATGTACAACAAGGTGCTCTTGCCCGAGCCGGACGGTCCGGTGACGGCGACGGCGTCTCCGGGAGCCAACCGAAGGTCGACCTCTTTGAGCACTTCCAGCGGGCCGCCCGGAGCGTCGAACACTTTCCGGACGCCGGCCACAATCAGCTCGCCCGTCTGGTCGGTCATGTCTGTGTCCTCCGCTGAGCCACTTGCCTTGGGTCGGCCGGACCGGTGCGAAGCGGTCCACGCTGCGACCGCCTGACGCGGTGCCGGTCGTCCAACCGTTACTCTACGGAACCCCGTTCCGCCTGTCCACGAACGGACGGCCGGGTTGGGGCGAGCTTCCGGCGGGAGACTCTTGACGCCACGCGCGGTCGGCGTTCATACTCGCCGCCAAACTCACCACCGGTTTTCCGCAGCCGCCTTGAGTTTGGGCGAGGGCTCGTCGCCTTTCGCCAAGCAAACGCGGTGCGGGCACAGACCGACAACCGGCACGTCGCGCACTGGCTGGCTCGGACGCACACGCCACCGTAGGGGGAAGCGAAAGGTGACGAAAGTCGCTCTGGTGACCGGAATTACGGGCCAGGACGGCTCGTACTTGTCCGAGTTCTTGCGACAGCAAGGGTACGAGGTGCACGGGCTGGTTCCGTGCAAGACGCCGGGCATTGGCGAGCCGCCGCCGCTCATGCACTACGGCGACCTGGCCGACGGCGGCAACTTCCTGCAAATTCTGGAAGAGGTCCAGCCGGACGAAGTCTACAACCTGGGGGCTCAAAGTCACGTCAAGCTGTCGTTCGACTTGCCCGTCTACACGGCGGACGTGACCGGACTGGGCTGCCTGCGTTTGCTGGAGGCCGTGCGTCAGTACCAGCAGCGCTCGGGCAAGCAGGTGCGCTTCTACCAGGCGTCCTCCAGTGAAATGTTCGGCAAGGCGACGGTCAGCCCCCAGAACGAACAGACGCCCTTTCACCCTCGCAGCCCGTACGGCTGCGCGAAGGTGTACGCCTTTTGGCAGACGGTGAACTACCGCGAGGCGTACGGCCTGTTTTGCTGCAACGGCATTTTGTTCAACCACGAGTCGCCGCGGCGTGGTGAAAGCTTTGTCACGCGAAAAATTACGCTGGCCGCCGCTCGAATCAAAATGGGCCTGCAAGACAAGCTCATTCTCGGCAACCTGGACGCTCGACGCGACTGGGGCTTCGCCGGCGATTACGTCAAAGCCATGTGGCTCATGCTGCAGCAGGACCAGCCGGACGACTACGTCGTTGCGACCGGCGAAACCCATTCCGTGCGCGAGTTTGTCGAGGAAGCGTTCGGCTACTTGGACTTGGACTGGCGCGACTTCGTCGAGGTCAGCCCGGCCCTGTTCCGCCCGGCCGAAGTCGAAGACCTTTGCGGAGACGCCAGCAAGGCCCGCCGCGTCCTGGGGTGGGAGCCAACGGTGACGTTCCACGAGTTGGTCCGAATGATGGTCGAGCACGACCTGGAGCTGGCTCGGCGCGAGGCCCACCAGCGGCGGACGTGAAACCCCTCTCCAAACGACCGTCCCAGGTGCTTGCGACGTGAAAGTTCACGTGTGCCAAAGTGGTCCAGCCGGCGGACAGGTCTTGGTGTCGTACGTGGTCAACGACACGGTGTGCGTCGACGCCGGGGCCGTCGGTTTCGCCTTGCCTTTGGCTGCTCAACGCCGAATTCGCCACGTGCTGCTCACACACAGCCACCTGGACCACGTGGCCACTCTTCCCATGCTAATCGAACACGTTTGCGCCGACACCGCAGGCGACGGACGGCTGACAGTCTACGGCGGAACGCACACGTTGCAGTGCCTGCGCCGACACCTGCTGAACGGGCAGGTCTACCCGGACTTCTTCGAGCTGGCTCAGACACCCGGCACGCCGTTCTACGGCCGGCTCCGGTTCGAGCCGCTCGAGCCGCAACGAACGCGGCGCTTGGACGACTTGACCGTGACGCCCGTGCCGGTGCACCACGTCGTCCCGTGCTTCGCGTTCCTTTTGGAAGAGCCCGACGCGGCTGTGGCGATGGTGTCGGACACCGGCCCGACGGACGCGGTCTGGACGCGACTGGGGCGGACGCCCAACTTGAAAGCCGTCTTTGTCGAAGCCAGTTTCCCGAACCGACTGCAGCCGCTGGCCGACCGCTCGACCCACCTCACGCCCCAGCGGCTCCGCGGCGAAATCGACAAGCTGAAACGCGACGTCCAATGGCTGGTGGTGCACGTCAAGTGGCGGTACGCGGAGGAGGTGGGCGAGGAGCTGCGTCGGCTGGAACTGCCGCGGCTGGAACTGGCCGAGCCGGGCAGGACGTACCGGTGGTGAAAGGCCGCGCCGGTGCGGGCAGCTGGGCGAGCGGTCCGACTTTTCCCGTCTCTCGGTGGTCAGTCGTTGGCCGTCTGGGTAAAATCCGTGTTTTGAGAATTGCCAATTGGGAGGTCGCGCCATGTCCACCAACGGCCAATCCACTCACGGGCCCTTGTTGGCCAAAGACATCATGACCCGCAGGGTCATTACGCTGCGTCCGGGAATGGACGTGTTCGACGCAATTGAACTGTTGCTGAAGAACCAGATTTCCGGCGCGCCGGTCGTGGACGACGACGGCAACCTGGTCGGAATGTTTACGGAGAAGGACTGTTTGAGCATTCTGGTCCAGGCCGTTTACGACCACCACCCGACGACGAAAATCGACCCGTTCGTCAAGCACGACCTGACGGTGGTCGACGAGCAAACGGACATGCTGACGGTGGCTCAGATTTTTCTGCAGAACACCTTTCGCCGCGTCCCGGTGGTGCGCGACGGCAAGAAGCTGGTGGGAATCATTGCCCGGCGCGACATTCTTCGAGCCGCTCACGACATCATGGCCGTCGTGCCGAAGCAGGAGAACCCGCTGCTGTACTTGAGCTCGCTCATGGAGCGGCACGAGTCGCCGTTTCGAACCGACTCGGCCTGACTTGCTTCCTGCAGCCGGCCGGCTTTTCCCGCTCGACCGCTGCCCGCCGTTCACGTCTTGGGTTGCATTTGCAGCATTTGCAGTGCGGCCTGGTCGGCCGGCTGGTCGGACGGACGCAAAGACTCGGCCGGAATTCCCAGCTCGCTCAGCAAGTACTCCGCCTTCTCGAACGGGCAGTAGCGTTGCAGTCGTTGGAACAGCGCTCGGCCTTCGTCGCTGCGCAGCACGTCGGCCAGAGTGGGGAACTGGGCGACCACGTGATGGGGACTGTTGCCGACCACGAGCTGCCGGCAGCGGTCGGCGACGGACGGAAAACCCGCTCGAGTGGCCGCTTCACCGGCTAACAACAAGAATCGGTCTCTCGACAAAAGTTGCCTTTTTTGGTCGGCAAGCTGGGCCAGCTTGCAGTAGACCAGCATTTCCAGCTCGTAGTCGCGCTCCGACACGTTCGGTCCCCCTTGCTGAAGACCGACGCCTTCGGCCGTCGAAGGGACTGCTGGGGGCGACCCGGACCGCCGGCTCGCAGTGTCTCACGGCAGACAGACGTGCTCTTGCCGGCCGGCACTTGTCGGTGCCGACGTCGAAACGTGCCCACGGGCCCACGGCGCTTGCGAGCCGGTGCACGACGCTCGGCCACACGGCACACGGACCGACCTGTCGCCAACGCAGACCAGCTCACGACCCGGACGGCTTTCCCGCGTCCCGGTGGGTTGGCTCGTACGCGAACCAGCCGACGGAAGCCGTCCGCAACGTTTCCGCCGTGCACCCGCTCGAGCGACCCAGCCCGTCGGTCCGGCCAAGCTCAGGTTCCAGAAGCCCGCGTCGACCGGGCCCAAAAGACACGCTCTCAGTAAGGAATGGTCAATCCATCGTACGCCAGCTC
This sequence comes from uncultured Planctomycetaceae bacterium, assembly GCA_964428935.1. GTDB lineage: Bacteria > Planctomycetota > Planctomycetia > Planctomycetales > Planctomycetaceae > JAADHY01. Next base: position 5,491 of record CAYSAG010000264.1, read on the forward strand.
GACCCCGTCCGGCAATCGGGCGTTGGTCTTGCGGTAGTCTAACGAATGAGAGAGGTGTGTGAAGTAGGTTTGGCGAGGCCGAAGCCGCTCCACCACCTGCAGCGCCTGCGACAGACTGAAGTGGGTCGGGTGCGGCTTTTCTCGCAAGGCGTCCAGAATGAGCACGTCCAGCCCTTCCAACAACGTCCAGCTTTCCTCGGGGATTTCACTGACGTCCGTGCAAAACGCGACGTCGTTGATTCGGAAGCCCAAAACGGGCCACTTGCCGTGGTGCAGCCGAATGGGCTGAACGGTCAGGCCGAGCAGCGAGAAGGGCTCCAGTCCAATTCGGCGGAACTCCAGGTTCGGGACCGCTCCTTCGTAGGCAAAACGCGGCGGCTTGAAGGCGTAAGAAAACGTGTGCCGAATGTGTTCCTCCACGTGCGGTTCGCAGTACAGCGGGACGGGAGCTCGGCGGCGAACACCAATGACCCGCAGGTCGTCTAGCCCGAAAATGTGGTCGGCGTGCGCGTGCGTGTAGACGACCGCTTCAACCGTGTCGATGCCTTCCCGCACCAACTGCAACCGCAGCTCCGGCGGCGTGTCAATCAGGAAGACGCCTTCGGGAGCGAAGACGGCCACACCGCTGCGCGTCCGGTGGTTCCGCGGGTCCTCGGAACGACAAACTTCGCAGTGACACCCAATGATTGGAACACCAACGCTGGTCCCCGTTCCCAGCAGAACCAACTGCCCTTTCCGCTCGAGCGACCGGTTGCGTTCTTCCACTTGTGCCCTCGAACCAAGCTCTTCGACCTGCTCTTCGGCTGCTCCGACCCCCGTTGCGTGACAATCCTCCAGCGAGGGAGCTGTCTTGCTCTCGGCGGACGGTCGCCATTGTCGGGCCGTCCGCGCGGCGACAGAAGATTCTAGCCAAGGACTCCGCCCTTGGTATCCCTACGCGGACGCGCTTTGGAGTGCGGTGCTCCTGCACCGCTTTGGATCCAAAGCGGCAGAAGACTGCCGCACTCCGAAAGTTCGCCCGACGAAAACGCGAACGTTGTCGACGTTTTCGCCCAATGAGGGTCTAAGCCATGTCGCGGCTTTCCGGAACACTGCACCGCTTTGACTGCTCGACCGCACCCGCCGGGCCGTCCCTTGGTGGGCCGCTGACTGGTCGCAGTTCAAAAAAACTTGAAAGTGGACTTTTGAGGTCGTCAATTGTTGCAAAGGCAAATGGGCAGGGTACAATGGGCGACGTTACGAGTCGAAAGCCTTTCCCACCCGTTTGGCCTTGTTGCGTTTGTTGGGGCGAGCCAGCGAATCTGAAGTTCCTGCCTTGGCGAGGGACGAGAACGACCCGCCGGTGCGTTCGCCGTAGACCGCTCAGCAAATGAAGGAGTGAACCCCATGCCAGAGAAGTTGCCTTCTTCGCAGCGCTGGCCGGCCTTCAGTCGCCGCGACTTCCTGAAGGGTTCGGGAGCCGCAATGGCCGCCACGGCGTTGGCCACGACGGCGGCGGAAGCGCCGGCCGAGCAGCAGCCGGCTCGGAACCAGCCCACGGCTGGCCCGGTCAAGGTGACGCTGAAGGTGAACGGCCGCGTGCACACGGTGACGGTCGAGCCCCGCGTGACGTTGCTCGAAGTGCTCCGCGACCACCTTCACCTGACCGGTGCCAAAGAAGTGTGCGACACGACCACGTGCGGTGCCTGCACGGTGCTGGTCGACGGAAAAGCCACTTACGCTTGCGCTCGGCTGGCCATTGAATGCGAAGGACAGGAAATCGAGACGATTGAGTCCTTGCGGGACGGCGACCGCGTGGACGAGGTGATTGAAGCCTTTGTCCGACACGACGCGCTGCAG
>CAYSAG010000265.1:0-7320 GCA_964428935.1 uncultured Planctomycetaceae bacterium
GACCGATCCAAAAGTTACCACCGGCACATCTGCATTAAGAACGCAGGCCGACAAACTATTAAAAGATTGCTTGCCGTGTCTTGAGCGTAGCATGATGATACTCGGAGACATTCCGTTGACTCGTGCATGGTCATATTTCCGTGATTTAATTTGGCGTCATTTTATGTCCAACCTGCAGCAATTGGCCCGTCTTAAATTAGCCGTGGCTGGCAACTCGCCTGTAAACGGTATCTGTATGCTTATAGATTTATTTAAAGGACGCAAATGTCTTCCGGATCTTGTGGGAATGCTGTCGCTGCTAAAAATGATGATCTCCGATGTTAGAAATATATTGTTCCAGAAATTCAACATTGATATGCCAAATATTGCGATGAGCGTAGGCGGGACAATTACAGCGCCCCACGGGTTGGTGCTTTGTCAAGCGCCGCAGCTGGGCGGGAAAGGCCTGCGGGGCGGACAGCGGTTCTCGAGTTCGGCACGCGTGGTTCGCCACGAACGGCCCCAGCGCAAGACTCAATCGGGCACCGGCACGGTGTCGAGAATTTGCTGCAGAATGGTTCGAGCACGTTCCCGCTGTCCTTCTCGTACCAACCCGCGGCAAATGATTCGGTGGGCGAGGACGGGAATGACGAGGCTCTTGACGTCGTCCGGCACGACGTAGTCGCGACCTTCCGTCAAAGCCAAAGCCTGACTGGCTCGGTACAGCGTCAACGCGCCGCGCGTGCTCACGCCCAGCTCGAGTTCGTCGTGGTTTCGCGTCGCCGTGACAATGTTGAGCAAGTAGTCCTTAATTGCGTCGTCCACTCGCACCTCACGCACCGACTGCTGCAACTGAAGCAGCTCGTCGGTCGAAAGCACGGCTTCCAGGCGGTCGACCGGTTCCCCCTGCCGGTGGTTGGCCAAGATCTCTTTTTCGATTTCGAAGTCTGGGTACCCGATGCCAATGCAAAGCATGAAGCGGTCGAGCTGGTTTTCTGGAAGTGGGAAGACGCCTTCGTACTCGAACGGGTTTTGCGTAGCCAATACAAAGAACGGTCGCTTCAGCTGGTAAGTCTTTCCTTCGACCGACACTTGCCGCTCATTCATCGCCTCCAGCAGCGCGCTCTGCGTTCGAGGCGTGGCGCGGTTGATTTCGTCGGCCAGCAGAATGTTGGTGAAGACCGGACCGGGACGAAACTCGAACTCACCCAGGTTGGCCCGGTAGACGCTGGCTCCAATGATGTCACTGGGCAGCATGTCCGGCGTGCACTGAAGGCGGGTGAACTCGCAGTTGAGGCTCTTGGCCAGGGCCTTGGCCAGTGAGGTTTTGCCGACCCCCGGAGCGTCCTCAATCAGAATGTGGCCTTCGGCCAACAAGGCCACGGTCGCTAGTCGAACGGCCTCCGGCTTGCCCAGCAGCACGCTAGAAACGTTCGCTTCCAATCTGCGAATCAGGGCAGTGGCTTCCAGCGCGACGGCCGTTTCGGAATCTCGTGCCATTTTTTCTCCTGTCTTTCCCGGGGACGCTTTTTCGAGCGGAGACTGGACTCGAATGTTGCTCTGACGACGTGCGCGCAGTCTTTTTCAGACGGCCTCGGACGGCGTTGGAGGAACCTCTTCGAACCGTGCACCCCAAGGGACGGCAGCCAGCCCGCCAACAGCCGCTGACCAACGGGCCATTATAAACCGTGTCGCTGGCGAAAAAAGTGGCTTCGGGCGGCAGGGCCCGAACGGCGCGGTTCGCGTGCGTTTGCAATTGCCTTCGGCCAGAGGCATCATGTCTGGACGGTCTTGCCTCGTAACCACCCTTTGGCTTCCTGCCCAAAGACGGCCTGGGTGAGGCCCTGTGGAAGTCACTCAGACTTGGGTGGCCGACCAAACCGACGTCGCCAGCCCAGTCGGCTCGGACACGGCCTGAACCCTGCCCACAAGAAACGCACGCCTTTTGTCGGAAACCTGACCAAGCTGGGAGCGTGTCGAAATGAACGGACCTGCGAAGACGTGGAGCTGCGCACTGGCACCCAACTGGAACTTCACCCCCGTCGCCAACACGAACGTTCGCTTCCGAGACCGACTGGCCGGGCGTCTGACTGCAACGTTGGCTACGGCGGCCGTGGCTCTTTGCCTTCTGGTCTGTGCGCTGCGGCCCGCAGCGGCCGAGCAGCCGAAAACGCTTCGAGTTCTGCAGGACCAGTACCCGCGAGCGTTCTTTTTCCGTTCCGCCGAAGGCTTCGCAGCCAATCCGCGCATCAGCTACGAGCAATGGGAGGCTCAGTTCGAACGGCTCATGGGCATTGAAGGCAAAGTGTTGGAGGAGGAAGTGCCCGGCCGTTCGATTCGCAACATTGACTTCTTCACGCGGTTCAAGAAGCGGCACCCGGACCAACTGGTCTTGCTTCACTACAACGGAAACGCTCGCGACCCACGGGACGACGGCGGTCGGTTCTTTGCCGGACATTGGCTCTACTACAACGGCGCGAAAATCTTGGACGACGTCCCGGCTGAAAACGGCGAGACAGAAATTCGCGTCGACCACCCGGAGCTGTTCCATGTCAACGTGGGTCGCTACCGTGACCGAAACGAAGACATTGGGCTGTGTCGGTTGGACGAGCGGGGCCGTCCCGACTGGAACTACGCCGAGCAGGTGCAGCTGGTCTCGGTCGACCTGAAACGAAAAGTGCTCCGCGTGCGGCGCGGCTGTTACGGCACCCAACCGTTGCCGTTCGAAGGCGGTCGAGCCTACGCGGCGGCTCACGTGACCGAAGGCCCGTGGGGACGAAAGTCGCACTTGCTCTGGTTCTACAACTACTCGACCCGTTGTCCCCGCGACGCTCAGGGCCGCACCTGTGCCGACGTCCTGGCCGACGACGTCGCTCGGCGGTTTGCACCGGGCGGCCAACTGACGGCGTTCGACGGACTGGAGTTCGACGTGCTGCACCACCGAGTGGCTCCCACACGCGGCGGTCGTGGCCCCGACTGCGACGCCGACGGACAGCCGGACAGCGGCTTTTTCGACGGCGTGAACACGTACGGAGTCGGTGTCATTGAGCTCTGTCGCCAGCTCCGGCAGAAAATGGGCGACAAGAAGCTCATCCTGGCCGACGGCATGAGTGTCAACAACCAACGGGCCTTCGGTTTGCTCAACGGCATTGAAAGCGAAGGCTGGCCCACCCTGTCCGACTGGGAAGCCAAAGACTGGTCCGGGGGCTTGAACCGCCACTTCTTTTGGCGAGACAACGCTCGACCTCCCGTCCTCAACTACATCAACCACAAGTTTGTGACTCACGGGCCGATTCCCGGCATTGTTCGGCGGCCGCGCGTTCCGTTTTCTGCTCACCGTCTGGTTTTCGCCGCGGCCGTCTTCACCGACTCGGCCATTTGCTACAGCTACGGGCCGCCGAAGGAACCGCACGAGCTGATTGGTGTGTGGGACGAGTTGTGGAAGGGGCAGGAGCGACAAGTGGGTTGGCTGGGCCGGCCGCTGGGGCCCGCCGTTCGGCTGGGTGAGCAAGCCCCGGACCTGCTTCAGGGACGCGGACGCCGCGCCGAGCAGCTGCGTCAATTGTGCGCCGGCCCCGGCCTGCGTTTCGACGTCGACGGCGACGCCGTCCGGGTCGCCCCGGCGAAAACGGGCCAGGCCGCTTCGACCAGTGCCTCCCAAGCCCGTGCAAGCCAGACCGTCCCGTCCCAGCGCAGTCCGGAACTGCGGTTCTTGCTGAAAGGCGTTCCGACCAACGGCCCGGACCTGCTGGTGTCGCTGACCATTCGGGCCGAGCGACTGCGGGCCTACCCGCCGGAAATGGCTCGGCTGGTCTGGGTCGGCACGGCCGAACCAGAAGGCAAGTTGGTTCGCCCCGACTTGCCCTTTGTCGGCATGACATTGCGACACCAGCCCGAACAGCCGCTCGACCAGCGCACAGGAGCCATGCTCCGGTACATTCCGCGGCGAGCGGTCCAGGGTGAGACGCACGACGCCTACCTCACTCACCCCCCTTACCGTTCGGCCAAGGGGGCCGTCTTTTGGACGCGCGACGTGCACGTTCCGCCGGGCGGACGTTTGACGTTCTACACCACCTTGGGCGAACGAAGTCCGCAGCGAAGCGACGGGGTCGTGTTCTTGGTGTTGGTGGCCGAGCTGAAGGACGGACAGCCCGGGCCTTTCGAGAAAGTGTTCGAGCACACCCAGAAGGCGTTCCGCTGGGTCCGGCACGAAGTGTCGCTCCAGCGTTGGGCGGGCAAAACGGTGCGGCTGAAGTTTGTCGCGGACTGCGGACCGAACGACAACGCCACCACCGACCACGCTCACTGGGGCGACGTGTGGGTCACCGGTCCGAACGGCCCCGAAGAATTCACACCGCCGGTTCGGTTCATGACCTGGGCCAACCAGCGCCCGTTCCGCTCGTACTTCTACTTCTCGGACGTCCGAACCCCGCAGGTCGACTTGGAGGTTCGAGTGGAAGGAATTGAGCCCGTTTGGATTTCCAATTTGACCGTCCACGCTCACCCGGACGTCGTCTACCGGGTCTTCGAGCACGGATTGGTGCTTGCCAACCCGTCGCCGCGTCCCTACCGTTTTGACTTGGCTCAGCTGTTGCCCGGCCAACGGTTTCGCCGTCTTCGAGGCACGCCTTTGCAAGACCCGCAGACCAACAATGGCCGACCGGTCGGCGACCAGTTGACGCTTCCGGCCCGCGACGCCTTGTTCCTGGTCCGAGTGGAACCGTGACGGCCGAGCGGCAGGCTTGGGCGGACTTCAGCCCGGAGTGTTCTCGAGCGTGCCCGAGCAGCAAGAATGCGCGGCGGCCGGGAATTGCCGAAGCCAGCTCGCCGGCCACAGGTCGGAACCGGCCGCAAACGCGTGGCTGCTTCCGGCGCTTCGCTGCCGACCCTTGGCTCTCATTCGCTGTGGCTCATGAAGGTCAAGTGCCAGCCCGAGGACTTTCAGGTCGAGGAGCTCACCGACTTTCCGCTCGACGGTGGCCCTTACGCGGTCTACCGACTGACGAAGCGCGGCGTCGGCACACCCGAGGCGGTCGAGCTGGTGGCGCGCTGCTGGAACCTGCCTCGACGCCGAATTGCTTACGGCGGCCTGAAAGACCGACACGCGCTGACCACACAACACGTCACCATTCACGCAGGGCCTCAGCGCAACCTGACCCGACCGAACCTGACGCTGGAGTACCTCGGGCAGGCCTCGCGTCCCTTCCAGCCCAGCGACATTCGGGCGAACCGGTTTGTGGTCGTCGTGCGAGACGTTCGGCCGTCGCAGGTGCCGGTCGTCGAGCGGGCACTGCAGGCGGTCGAAACCGACGGGCTGGCCAACTACTTCGACGACCAACGGTTCGGCTCGGTCGGGGCCTCGGGCCAGTTCGTCGCTGTTCCGTGGTGTCGAGGAGACTACGAGCGGGCGTTGTGGCTGGCACTGGCCGAGCCGTACGAACACGACCGCTCCGACGAGAAGCGTCAGAAACGTCTGCTCCGCCAGCACTGGGGCGACTGGGCCAGGTGCAAGGAGCTGCTCGGCCGCTCGCACCGGCGCAGCCTCGTCAGCTTTCTGGCCGACCGGCCGAACGACTTCCGCGGTGCTCTGGCTCGACTCAGACAAGACCTGCGCAGCCTCTACCTGGCTGCCTTCCAAAGCCACGTGTGGAACCGACTGCTGGCCGAGGTGCTGAGGCAAGAGTGCGGCGACGAACGGCTGGTGCCGGTCCGGCTTCGTTTCGGCCCGGTGCCGTTTCCCTGCGGGTTGAGCGAGGCGGAACGTGGGCGGCTGAGCGAGCTGACGTTGCCGCTGCCGTCGGCTCGCATTCGTCACGAAATCGGCCCCTACGGCCCGTTGGTCGAACGAATTTTGAGCGACTACGGGCTGACGCTGCGGCAAATGCGAGTCAAGTACCCGCGGGACAGCTTCTTCGCCAAAGGGTGGCGTCGGGCGTGGGTGGTTCCGAGCTCACTGTCTTGGCAGTTCGAGCCGGACGAGCGTTACTCCGGCCACAGCAAAGTGACGCTGCGGTTCGAGCTGCCTCGCGGAAGCTACGCCACGCTGCTGGTGAAGCGTCTGGCGGCCGAGACGGAGCGCGAGGGTTGCGACGAGCCGGAGTGACCGTCGAGGCTCGGGCGTGCCGCGCTGGTCGGCCGTCCCGCCGTCGTCACGGGCCTGTGCCCGCTGGCCGCTACTGGAAGTACTCGACGGCGTTCCGGAACAGCCGGAGCCCCTCGCCGTCGCCGGTCAGTCCCAGTCGGGTCCAGCGAGGGTGGTGCGTGGCGAACAAGAACCGCTCGGGGTGCGGCATCAGTCCGAGCACTCGGCCCGTCGGGTCACCCAGACCGGCAATGTTGGCCACCGAGCCGTTCGGGTTGTGCGGGTAGGGCAGGACTTTCCGCCAGTCCGACCAGTCGTCGGCGTCAAGCGAGGTCGAGTCGAGACCAGCGACGCCGCCGGACGCTGCGGTGGAGCTTGCTGCAGCAGACCGTCCCGCCACGCTCGGCACGGGGCCCACCAAGTGCTCGCGCCACGTGTAGCACAAGGCCACCTGCTCGTTCTGCTGCCAGCGGTCCAGGACGGCCGGGTCCCGGACGACCAGCTTGCCCTCGGCGTGCGCCACGGGCAGCTCCAGTCGCTCCAGTCCCTGCAGGAACACGTTGCGGCTGCTGCGCACCTGGAGCGTGACCCACAGGGCGGTGTACTTGCCGTTGTCGTTCCACGTCAAAGTGGCCGGGGCTTGGCTGCGCGGCACCGGCGGCCAGTGTACCGTTCCGTCCGGCAAAATGCCCGACTTCAGCAACACCTGAAAGCCATTGCAAATGCCCAAAACCAGCGTGTCTCGCTGCAAGAACTCGTTCAACGCGTCGCCCAAGTGCCCCCGCAACTGGGCCGAAAAAATGACGCCGGCACCAATGTCGTCTCCGTAGCTGAAGCCGCCGGGAATGCAAAGAATCTGGTACCGGCTGAGCCGGGACGGGTCTTCCAGCAGTCGGAACAAATGGATCCGTTCGGCTACCCCGCCAGCCAGCTCGAAGGCGAAGGCCGTTTCGACGTCACAGTTGGTTCCTGGAGCTCGAAGCACGCAGACTCGGGGTGCAGCCATGGGTTTGTCCGTTCGGTCGGTCGTCCAAGTGCCGTCCAGAGGGTCGGCGGTGCTCGGGTCGAGGCGGGACGGCCGTCGCCGAGTGACTCTCTCGGCGGTGCCAGCCGGCGTCGCTGTGGACGGAGCCGGGCTCCAGCCGACGCTCGCCCGGAACGCCGCAAGACTCTAGCCAGCCGGCGGTCGGCTGAGCAAGTCTGAAGCCGTCGCGTTGCCGCAAAACAGTCGCTGGCGGCCGGGGCGTTCCGTTGCCAAT
>CAYSAG010000266.1:0-7317 GCA_964428935.1 uncultured Planctomycetaceae bacterium
CTATGTGCACCCAGTTTGGAGCTTGCACAGTACTATTCCCACAATGCAAACCGTTATCCAAAATCCAACCAGACCCGCCGCTCGGTTCTTGCCCTGCTGCCGCGGCGCCCAACAACCACGCGGACAGAAAAGCCACAAGCCACTTGGGTGACGAGGTGAATGGAAGACGGTTCTCCATGGCTGCTGAGTCGCTTCCTTGCTCAGGCCAAACGAAGCCGTTGTCGAAGCTGACGGCCGACCGGCGTCCGGTCGCTCAGTCGGGCGTGCCGAGAGAGGCGGACCGGCCGTCGAGGACGTCCGAGAGAAGCTCGCCGACGACTCGACAGCAGAGCCTTCTGGCGCCGACAGCCAGCCCAGCCGCAGCGTCTCTTCAAAGCCCGCTCGAACAACCCGTTGCGGGGCGGAATCTTAACACCGGGCTCACGGTGCGGCCAGAGCAGTTTCTGCCGCCGCGTTGACTCGCCCTGGGTCGCCCGTTCCTCCAAGGCCCCTCGACAGGTCCGACCAACCGTAACAGACCAGCGGCGCATGGCAGTCGGCTCCGCCGACTGCGACCAGGAACCGAAGGCGACCCCTCTTCCGCCGCCGCCATTACGGAAGACATGGCCGAAGGCCAAGAACGCGACAGGCCGCGTTTCAGCGAAATGCTCCTTCAATCGGCACCGCCGTCCCACGGGCCCACCTAGCAGTCACGTCTTTCGCCGGTTCTGACCTCCAACTGCGTGTTTCGAAACCGCCCCAGCGGCCCGAGGGACGCGGTCTCTGGCGTCCGGGGCCGGCTCCGCTCGTTCCGGCCACCGCAGCTTTGCCCTGTCCGGCGTCTGGCCGCCCCGACGGTTCGGTGGGGCAGGCACAAGGCCAGCCCCTACGGTTCGGACGCCGCCCTGGCGTCCCCGCGTCCCCAATTCCGAACCCACAGACCCAAATTCCGAACCGGCGGCCACGACAGAGCGCGGCCCTCCGGGGCGCCGGCGACACACAGTCTTTCGCGTCCCTTCTGCGCCGCAGGGACGCAGTCTGTTCCCTCTGCCTCAACGACCAACGCAAAAGGCAGGCAGTCTCCGGGTCCTAACGTCCGGCACAGAAGCCAAGAGCTCGCCCCCGGCCTTCGCGTCCCTCTTTCCGCCAACCCGCACCAGCAACCAAACAGCAAGAACCACGAACCGAGCACAAAGCACCAGGAACCAAGAACCGAGCACAAAGCGCCAAGCACACCCCCGCTCTTAGCTCTCGGCTTCTTGCTCCCCGGTCAACCGCTTCCACCGCCTTTGTTGCCGCTGCCGCGTCGAGCCTTTCCGCTGGTCTTTCTCCGGCACGCGTCCTCTTCGGTCGTGACCCGTTGTTGGACCACCTCGCCCCACCGCTTCGCCACAGTTCGCGCGCCGCGGCGCCCTCGGCTCTGGCCAAGAAACGGATTGTGACGTCTGGGCCTTTTGCACTAACATTGGCCGCCCGGTGGAGGCCGCGTCTGAGTTCGCGGCGTCGCCTGCGGTCGAAACGAGGAGGTCGAAACGTTCGGGAAGCGGAAGAGGAAAGCGAAGGAGTGCCCAATGGGAACCCGGTCTGCCGTCCCGGCTGGGACAGTGCTGACAATTGTCGGCATTCTAGCGGTTCCGCTGCTGGCCGTCTTCGGGCTGCCGCAGCTCTTGCCGGTCGCTCACCAGCCCCCTGGCGAGGTTTCCTCGTGCGAGCCGACACTGGGTCAGCCTGCTCCTCTGGAGCCTCAGGCTCCTGCCCGCGGCCAGCCTTCTGCAGCGTCCACGCCGCTCGAGTCTGTTCCGGCGACGTCCGCGACCGCCGCTCCGCCGTTCCCCGCCACTTTGGACGACGCGAATTCAACCGTCGGCCGTTCGGACGGGTGGAGCTTGCCGGGCGTGCCGACCGGCCCGCCGCTTCGGCCCGCGTCGGCTGGAGCGTCCCAAACGCTGGCAGCCGGACAGCCGTCCGGCCGCGCCGAAGGAGTGCTCGACCAGACGCCCCAGCCGGCGGGAGCTCAGCCGCTTCCCACCGAGCCCGACGTCACCTCCACGTCCGCCCCGGCCACAATCGGCTCCTCCGCGCAGACCGTCGAGCCCGCCGCCCTTGCCCGCTCCGCGCCGCAACCGGCCGCTAACTGGCAGTCGGCGTTCGGGCAACTCCAGCGGCTCGGCGTCAGCCATTTCCGCCTTGAGCCGGGACACCGACCGGGCTTGTTTTTCTTCTGCTGCTACGTCCAGCCCGGCGGCGACTCGCGGATTTCGGTTCGGTTCGAGTCTGAAGCGCCCGACCCGCTTCAGGCCGTGCAGGACGTTCTGAACCAAGTGACGGAGTGGTACAGTCAGCGGTGACGGAGTGCTCACGCAGACCGAGTGGCGTCTTCGCCCCTCCACACCTTCGCGTCCCTGACAGCCCGCTTGGGTGGCACCGGGCAGACGGCTCCGGCCCGTGGAGCTGTCGGTTGGGGCTGCCCAGTGCCTGGCGTCGCCGGCTGCTCGACCAGCGAGCCACGGAACGGTTCCGGCTGCTCCGGCTGGCCGCTCCGACGCAGTCCTTGCCGGACGGCGAGAACGTGCTGCCCCTCACCCGCCGCTCGCCCAAAATGGCTCGTCTGGAGGCAGCACTGTTCGTGGCGGGGGAAGCTCTTTCGGCACGACGGCTGGCTCAATTCGCCACGCTGGCCAACACGGCCGAGGTGCACCGTTTGGTCGAGCAGCTGAACCAAGCTTACGACGCCACCGGCTCGGCGTTCCGTGTCGAGCGGGTGGCGGGGGGCTACCGACTGCTGACCCGGCCCGAGTACGCTCCGTGGCTGGAGCGGCTCTACGCTCGTCAAGCCCACGTCAAGCTGTCGGCTCCGGCCATGGAAACGCTGACCATTGTGGCCTACCGACAGCCCGTCACGCGGGCCGACATTGAAGCCATTCGCGGGGTCCAGTGTGCCGACATTCTGAAGCAGCTCATGGACCGCGACCTAGTCCGCATTGTGGGCGAAGACAACTCGCTGGGCCGCCCGTTCCTCTACGGCACCACCCGCAAGTTTCTGGAAGTGTTCGGGCTGGGCAGCCTGGACGACCTTCCCATGGCCGACCGCCTTCGACGCCCAGCCGCACAGGCCGTAGACGAGCCAGCCGAGGAGAAGACAAAAGGGCCGCCGGACCAAACTGCTGACCAGTCGGACGAAGAAGCCGCCAGACAGACTCGCGAAGAAGCCCCTGACAAGCCGGCGGAGGAAGCCGCTGGCGGAGTGCCCGGAGAAGCCGACGCGGGTCCCGTCGAGCCGGCCGCGTGAGCCCGACGTGGGTCGGCGTGCGGCGAGCAGGTTCGACCGCTGGCCGGGAGCCCGTCCGTGTGGCCACACACTTGCCGTCTGCGACAGCCCGGCCCAGCGCCGCTCAGGCCTGCGTCGTCTGTTGCTGAGCCGAGGCTTCGCTGCGGAGCACCGTCTGCACCACCCGCCACACTCGCTCGTGGACGGCCTCCACGTCGAGCAACCGTCCGCCCTCCACACAGTCGACCCGTTTCCACTCACGCCGCTCGGCCGCCAGTTCCAAGTACAGCTCCCGCACCCGCTGCAAGTACTCCCGGTCCGCTTCGTGCAAGTCGGCCTTGCGGTCCGTGTAGCTGCGTTGACCTTTGGCGGTGACCAGCTCTTGGGCCGTCTCCACCGGGACGTCCAACAACACCACCAGGTCGGGCCGCGGCAGCTCGAACAGCCCGAACTCCAACCGTTCCACCCACTCGGCCAGCCGACGCCGCCCGTCCGGCTGGTCCACTTTGGCCGCTTGGTGAGCGACGTTGGAGAAGACGTAGCGGTCGCACAAGACCACGTCGTTCCGCTGCAAAGCCGTTTGCAACAGCGTCCGCGACTCCAGCCGGTCGCCGGCAAAGAACAACGCGGCCACGTACGGGTCGACCTCGTCCAGCCGGCCGAACCGACCGTCCAAGAAGTCGCCCACCACCTTGCCGAAGGCTGTTTGCTCGTAGCGTGGGAAGCTGAAGAGCTGCACCCGGTAGCCCGCCTGCCGAGCCCGCTCCTCCAGCCGCCTGGCCTGCGTTCCCTTGCCCGAACCGTCGATTCCTTCGATTTCAATCAGCACGCCCACTCAGACTGTCTCCTCTGTGGCCTTGCCAGAAAAGCGACCTGACCGCCGTGTTGCACGTCGCGGCGGTCAAGCACACAGCGCAACGGCTTGTTCGGTGTCGGCTGCGGTCTGGAGGTAGCCGTCCAAGCCGGTGGCTCGCAGAGCGTCGGCGACCAGCCCGTGAAACCCGCAAACCACCAGTCGGCCTCCCACGCGGTGCAGCTTTCGGTGCAGCGTAATCAGCTTGGCCAGGAAGGCGCTGCCCGTCCACTCGACGTTGGACAAGTCGAGCACAATTTTGCGGTGTCCGTACTTCGTCACCAGCCGAACCAGCTCCTGCCCAATCCGCTCCACGTTTTCCTCGTCGCGCAGCTTCGACATTTTCAGGCCGACCACCAGCACTCCGCCTCGGTCGTCCAACTTCAAGTACGGCGACTCAAACGGTTCAGCCGACATGACTCACCTCCTCCCCCGGCCGCTCTGCCACCAGTCCGTTTCGCGTCGCTCGACGACCGACGGCCGTCACCAGCTGCCCCACGTCGTCTTCCGCCCCCGGCAACTCCACCGGCACGTAGTGCTGGTCCGTTCCGCGGAACCAGCCCGGCCGGTCCTCGCTGGGACGCTCGACCAAAACCTGAACCGCCTTTCCAACCAGCGACGCGTAGTACCGTTCAGCCAGCTCTCGCTCCAACTCCAGCAGCCGCTGGACACGTTCCCTTTTGACCGGGCCCGGCACTTGGTCGGAGAACTGCGCGGCGGGCGTCCCAGCGCGCGGGCTGAACGGAAACACGTGGATTTTCATGAACCCCACTTGCCGGCAAACGTCGAGAGTCTGCCGGAAGTCCTCCTCTGTCTCGCCCGGAAAGCCGACAATGACGTCGGTCGTCAAAGCGACTTCGGGCAGCCGCTGCCGAATCCGCTCGACCCTCCGCAAGAACTGCCCGACCCGGTAGCGACGGTTCATTCGACGCAGGACGGCGTCCGACCCGCTCTGCAACGCCGGGTGCAAGTGCGGACAAAGGTGCTCACAGCTCGCCACCACGTCCAGAAACTCGTCCGTCACCTCGGTCGCCTCAATGCTCGACAGCCGCATTCGCCACTGTCCGGGAATTCGGTCCAGCCGCTCAATCAAATGCCACAGCCGAAAAGGCCGTCCCGACGAACCGCGCTGGTCGAGCCCGTAGTGACCAATGTGAATGCCGCTGAGAACAATTTCACGGTAGCCGTTGTCAATCAGCCGCCGAACCTCCTGCTCCACCTGCTCCGGCGACCGACTGTGCAAACCCGGACGCACGTGCGGAATGATGCAAAACGTGCACTTCAGAACGCAGCCGTCCTGCACTTTCACCGTCGCACGCTGCCGTCCCTCGAACCGACTAATGCCCTCCGGCAGCTCGCCCAACCCCAGTCGCTGCAAGAGCTCCGGCAACTGCCGCTTGTCGGTCACCACCTGCCACACGCCGGGCAGCCGGGCCAGCGTCTGCGGGTCCCGCGTCGCGTAGCACCCCATGACCAGCGTGCGAGCTCCCGGGTTCTGCCGGGCCAACTGCCGAATCACCTGACGGCTCTTCGCGTCGCCGGTCGCTGTCACCGTGCACGTGTTGACCACACACAGGTCGGCCGGCTCGTCGTCGCGAGCCTCCCGGTAGCCCGCGCGCAACAACGCCTCCTTGACCAGCTGTGTCTCGTACTGGTTGACGCGGCAGCCAAGCGTCACGAACCGGCACAGCTTTTCTCTTTGCTCCGCCATTGGTTGTGGCACCAGCCGTTTTTCGACAACATGCCTTTGTCGTTGCGGTTCCAACGCAGGCTCGGAGACCGAACGCTTCCACTCGGTGACCAGACGCTCCGACCAAGTTCCTCCAGCGAACAAGTCGGCCGTTCGTTTGCCACGAGTGTGTCTTCGCCAGTATATCGGTCAGCCAACACCTAATCGAGAGGACCGTCGGCATGAGGACCGCAGAGGGGGTTCGCCAGAGTCGTTTGTCGGAAGAGCGTGCGACCGGTGGGTCGGTTCGAGGTGGAGAAACCGAATGTCTGACCGGACTGCTGCTGTCGAGCGGCCAGAGGCCTGAACGAAGCTGTTCCAGCACTGCTGGTCGAACGAGCAGTCGCTGGCTGCTGGCGGCCGTCGTGTGCGGGTGCGTTCTGGCGGGCCCGTCGCCCGCCAGCGGTGCGCCGGTGTGCGCCGCGGACGGGTACCGGCACGGTGTCGTGGCCGCCGACCACCCGCTGGCCAGCGAGGCGGGGGTCGAGATTCTGCGGCGAGGCGGCAACGTGGTCGACGCGGCCGTGGCCACGGCTTTCGCTCTGTCCGTGGTGCGCCCGGCCAGTTCCGGACTCGGTGGCGGAGGTTTCATGCTGATTTGGGACGCTCGCCGCCACCGGGCCGTGGCCATCGACTACCGCGAGCGGGCTCCGCTGCGAGCCACTCGCAACCTGTTCTCCAGCCGCGACGACCCGCTCGCTAGCCAAGTAGGCGGGCTGTCGGTCGCCGTGCCCGGACAAGTGGCCGGTCTTTGCTACGCGCTCGAGCACTTCGGCACGCTCGACTTGCAGACGGTTCTCCAACCAGCCATTCGACTGGCTGAACGAGGTTTTGCGGCCGACCGAGAGACCGTCGCCAGTCAACGCTCGGCGTTGAAACGACTGGTGCAAGTTCCGGACGGCAGCCAGCGGTTCGGCGAGCTGCTGCGCCAGTACTTCGGTCCGAACGGGCAAACGTTGCAACCGGGCCAACGGTGGAAGTCGCCGCAACTGGCCGTGCTGCAGCGATTGGCCCGGCTGGGAGCTCGCGGGTTCTACGAGGGACCGGTGGCCGAGGACATTGTTCGCACCGTCGCCGCCGCCGGCGGCATCCTGACCCACGAAGACCTGCGTCAGATGAAGCCCGTCCAACGCTCGCCGGTCGTTTGCCAGTGGCGAGGTTGCACGGTCTTCGGCATGCCGCCGCCGTCGAGCGGCGGTGTCGCTTTGGCCGAAATGCTCAACACGCTCGGCCAGTGGGAAGGCCGCTTTCCCGACCGGCGTCTGGAGCGGCTGGGGTGGCTGACAGCCGACGCCGTCCACTTGCAAGTGGAACTGATGAAACACGCTTTTGCCGACCGAGCCCGCTTCCTCGGAGATGCCGACTTCGTCGACGTGCCCGTCGATGGGCTCACGAGCCCTCGGTACGCTCGGCAGTTGGCCGCTCGGCTTAGTTTGGAGCGGACGGGCCCGCCGCCCGAGTACGGCGGCGCCGCCGTCCCGGACGACG
>CAYSAG010000267.1:0-2840 GCA_964428935.1 uncultured Planctomycetaceae bacterium
TTTCTCCCTCTCCGTTGCCCGAAATTTCGATGACCGCGCTGCCTTCGGACAGCCCGTCCGCCGGCGCCGCTGGTGGCAGCAACAGTTCCGCCTTTTTGATCAAGTCGCCTTCGCGCAACTTGCCTTCGGCCGGACTGCCCGGTTCGATGCGCAGCACAGTCGGAATCAGGTGGAAAGCCACGCCGATGGCTGGCACCGACATGGGCACTCCCGGAGCGAACGGCTTTTCGGTCCAGCCCGGTCGGTCTTCCGGGACGACGTACAGAGTGACGTCGGTGGTCGTCCCGCCTTCGACTTCGCGTTTGACCTCGATTTTCACGTTTTGGCCGTGCAGGCTGGCCAGCAAGTCCGGCAACTTCAGCGGATTGATTTCTCGGCCAACGTCCTGCCCGTTGATTCGAAGAATCTTGTCGCCCACTTTCAGTCCGGCTCGTTCGGCTGGCGACCCTTCCTTAATGGCCACAATGGGCTCGACGTCCATGACCAGTCCCAGCGTGCGAAACGGCTGGGGCGGGACTTGAATTTCGACCGGCTCCGGCCGTCCCTTTCGGTGAACGACGAACGTCAGCATTCGGTCCCGCTTCTTGGCCAGAATCTGCTGCAGCTCCGGAACGCTTCGGACCGGCTGGCCGTCCACTTTCAGAATTCGGTCGCCCGGCTCGAACGGCGGACTGGCTTGGGCGGCCGCGGAAGCCGGGAACACGGGCGGAATGTCCTCCTCCGGAAAGTCGATCAGTTGAAGTCCTTCGGCGGGAGCGATTCCGACCATGCGGCGGGTGCCGGTCATTTCGGGCACCAGACGTTTTTCGAGGCGGCGTCCGTCTGCCCGAACGATTTTCAGGTCCACGGGCCCGGTGGTCAGAGCCACGCCGCGCATGATGTCGGAGAAAGACGACGTCGGCCGACCGTTGATTTCGACGATGCGGTCCCCGATCTCCAGACCCGCTCGCCAAGCCGGCATGCCGATCTGAAGGTCACCCACCACCGGCGGCGACACGGCCACTCCAAGCTGGAACGCGAAAGCGAAAAACAGCAGGCCCGTGACGAGGTTCATGACCACCCCGGCCGAAATGATGGCCATTCGCTGGCTGACCGGTTTGGCGGAGTAAGAGCGGGGGTCCTGGGCGATTTCGTCGCTGGTGAGTTGACTGGGGTCGAGGTCGTCTTGGCCGAGCATCTTCACGTAGCCGCCGAAGGGAATCAGCGACAGCGCGTACTCCGTCTCGCCCTTCTTCCTGCTCCAGACGATCGGACCAAACCCAATGCTGAACCGCTCGACCAACACCCCGCACCACTTGGCGACTGCGAAATGGCCCAGTTCGTGGAAAAAAATGACCAGGCCCAGGCCAATGGCCACGTAGAGAATGTTGAGCAGCATGTGCAGCGTGGAGCTCCAATCCGCTGCCGCTAAGGTTTCCACTTTCGCGTCTCCTTTCGAGTCCACTCGTCCAGCCGGAACAGCTCCTCCAGGGTCGGGCTGGGGTCGAAGTCGTGCTGGTCCAAGACGTCTCGGCACGCGCGGGGAATGTCGGTGAAGCGAATTTCGCCCTTCAGGAACCGATCGACGGCCACTTCGTTGGCGGCGTTCAGCACGGCGCCGGCCGTTCCGCCGCGGCGTGCCACCTCGTAACCCAGCTCCAGTGCCGGAAAGGCCTCCCGGTCCGGCGGCTCGAAATCCAGCCGCACCGGCACCGTGAAGTCCATTCGCGGCGACACCCCTTCCAGCCGTTCCGGGTAGGTCAACGCGTACTGAATCGGCAGTTTCATGTCCGGAGGTGACAACTGAGCCATCACCGCGCCGTCGACAAACTCGACCATGGAGTGTACGACCGACTGCGGATGAATGACCACCTCAATTTTTTCGACCGGCAGACCGAAAAGCCACCGCGCTTCAATCACCTCCAGCGCCTTGTTCATCATGGTGGCCGAATCAATGGTGATTTTGCGACCCATGTTCCAGGTGGGGTGTTCCAGAGCCATTTCGGGAGTCACGTCGCGAAGCCGCTCTCGGCTCCAGCCCCGAAACGGGCCACCGCTGGACGTCAAAATCACCCGGCGCACCTCGGACGGTCGTCCCGACTGCAAGGCCTGGAAAATGGCGCTGTGTTCGCTGTCGACCGGCAGCAAGACCGCTTGCGTCTGTTCGGCCAGTTCCATGACCAGCGGTCCGGCCACGACCAACGTTTCCTTGTTCGCAATGGCCACTCGCTTGCCGTTTTCCACGGCGGCCCAGGTGCCGCGCAGTCCGGCTGCGCCCACAATGGCGGCTACGACGACGTCGGCTTCTGGCGTCGCCGCCACCCGTTCAATGGCCTCCGCGCCGAACAACACCTCAGTTTCCGGAGCGAACTGGCCCACTTCCACCTGGTCCCGCAGCCCCGCGTCGCCGACGACGGCCCACTTCGGACGAAACCGTCGACTCTGCTCGGCCAACGTCCTCCACTGCCGGTGTGCCGTAATTCCCACCAGCCGCATTCGGTCGCCGTGCGCGGCCACCACTTCCAGACAGTTCTTGCCAATGGACCCTGTGGAGCCAAGAACGACGATTCGGTTCATTCTCAGTTGGCCAGCAACAGGAGTTGGGAACTTCTTCTGGGGAGCGACAGAAGTGGAGCTTCGTACCGGGACCGACCGCTGCCGGCAAGCCGCCGCATTCTAGAAAAGTCCGGTCGAAACCGACAGCTCATGGAGCCCGTCCGAGAATTCGTCCGCGTTTCTCCTGCGGCTCCCCGGTTTTGGAGCGACCGGACGCGTCTTCTCGAGCTGGCCTCGAGACGCGAACCGTCAGCGGCCACGACGGAGACTTAACGGCCACGACAGAGCGTGGCCCTCCGGCGGCC
>CAYSAG010000267.1:2940-7267 GCA_964428935.1 uncultured Planctomycetaceae bacterium
CGGCCACGACAGAGCGTGGCCCTCCGGCGGCCACGACAGAGCGTGGCCCTCCGGCGGCCGCGACGGAGCGCGGCCCTCCGCCTCAACCGCGACCGAACTGCAGCTCCAGCAGCAACGGCTTGACGTCGGTCGCTTCGATTTGGTCGCGCTCAACCTGTCGCGACGAGCACACGAACACGGGAGACTCGGTTGCCTCCTTGCCCGGGGTGGGCAGTCGGCCGTGGCTGCCGCGGACCACGGTGGCGTCCAGGCCAATGACGTCCATGTAGTAACGAAAGCCCAGCGACTTCTGCAGCAATCGCCAAGCGATTCGCAGTTTTGGAAAACGCAGACGCCGGTCCAGGAACAGCTCGACCGGGTCGTAGCCGGGCTTGCGGTGAATGTCGACCGTGCGAGCGTAGTCGGGCGCCCGGGCGTCGTCGAGCCAGAAGTAGTAGGTGAACCAGTGCCGCGGCGCCGCGACCACCACCAGCTCGCCCGAACGCGGGTGGTCCAAGCCGAACCGCTGCTGGGCCACGCGGTCCAGAACCAGCTCCACGCCGTCGACCTTCCGCAGCAGCCTCGCCACCTCGTCCACCTTGTCCGCTCGGTTGACGTAAACGTGAGCCACCTGGTGGTCGGCCACGGCGAAGGCCGTCGAGGCTCCGCAGTCGAGCGTCTCCCAGCCCAGCGGTTCGCGTCGGACCTGCAGGTACCCGTGCTCCCGCAGGATCCGGTTCAAATGCACCGGTGTGTCGACTTCACTGATTGCGTACTCCGACAGCACGACGACCTCGGCGCCCTGGCTCCGAGCGGTTTCAATCACCCGCCCGGTCTCGGCGTCGACCAACCGAAGGTCCTCGCGAATTCGCGGGTCGTTCGGTCCCAGCCGCTGCAGGTTGTAGTCCAGGTGCGGAAGGTAGACCAACGTCAATGCCGGTCGGTAGCGGTTCAAGACGCGAAGCGTGGCGTCGGCAATCCAACGCGAGCTGACAATGTCGGCGGCTGGTCCCCAGAAGCGGTGCAGCGGGAAGCGACCCAGCTGCGCCTGCAACTCGTCGCGCAATTCGGCCGGCTGCGTGTACACGTCGAAAATCTTCCGGCCGTCCGCCGGGTAACTGGGACGCGGCGTCACCGACCAGTCGACCGGAGCGTACATGTTGTACCACCAGAACAGCTTCGCTGTGGTGTGGCGGTCGTCGCGCTTCTTGGCCGCTTCGTACAGCTTTTCTCCGCCCACCAGCCGGTTCGACTGTCGCCAAAAAAAGACTTCCGACAGGTCGCGAAAGTACCAGCCGTTGCCCACCACGCCGTGTTCCCGTGGCAGGAGGCCCGTGAGGAAGGAGGACTGAACCGAGCACGTGACGGCGGGCAAGACCGTCCCGAGCGGTCGCGCAAACCCCTCCTCGGCCAACTGCCGAATGCACGGCGTGTCGGGCCCGACCATGTCCAGAGTCAGGCCGACCACGTCGACCACCACCAACGGTTTCCAGGGCTGGTTAGGCATTTCAGGCCGTTGAACGAAGCTCGAGCCGCTGAAGCGAAGTCGGCAAACGGACCGTTGCGACAACCGGAGGCATCGGCTCGCCGAGCGGGCCGCCGTGTTTCCTGGCGACGTCCGTCAGGGGCCAAGCCAAGTCAATGAACTAAGGAAGAAGTGAGCCCGCCGTTTCCCCGGCGTGGACCGCCGTCGAGCCGCTCGGCCGTTCGCCACCGGGCCCTCGACGCCGCGAGCCACCCCAGCGGCCCAGCCGCGGCAACGGTCGAGCCGTCTAAAGGTCGAACCGGCCGGACTGTCGGAAAAAGGCCGCGGGGTTGTCGAAGACCACGCGTCGAATTTCTTCCTCGTTGAAACCGCGACGCCGCATTTCGACCACGAAGTCCGGGACGGCTCGAGGTGTGGACGGCCCCCAGTCCGCGGCCGAATTGACCAGAATTCTTTCCAGGCCGAACCGCTCCACCACGTCCACCGCCCGTTGGGGCGTGCACTTCGTCACTGGGTACAGAGTCAAACCGCACCAGTAGCCCGCCTCGTACGCCGGACCAATCGTGTGTTCCTCGCAGTGGTCAATCAACACCCGCTCCGGCGGCAGGTCCGACCGGTTTCGCAGCATGTCCAGAATCATTCGGGTGCCCTTGTACTTGTCTTGCAGGTGGGGCGTGTGAATCAAGACCAGGCTGTTCGTCTTGGCCGCCAGCTCCAGGTGCTCCTCGAACACCACGCACTCGTTCTTCGTGTTCTTGTTCAGACCGATTTCGCCAATTCCGAGCACCGTCGGACAGTCCAAGAACTCGGGAATGAACGACAGCACGTCTCGAGCCAGCGAAACGTTCTCCGCCTCCTTCGGGTTGATGCACAGCCAGCAGAAGTGCCGAATGCCGAACTTCGCTGCTCGCTTCGGCTCAAACTCGGTCAACTGGCGGAAGTAGTCACGAAAGTTCTCGGGCCCGCCGCGGTCGAAGCCAGCCCAAAAAGCCGGCTCGCTCACCGCCACACACCCCCAACGGGCCATGTCTTCGTAGTCGTCGGTCACACGACAAACCATGTGAATGTGCGGTTCAATGTACTGCATGCTGCGACCTCGCTTCTTGTCAGTGGCTGCCCGCAGAACGCCAGGAAGACCGGCGCCGCGCGTCGTTGGGAAGGCTGAGCCGTCCCGCCGAGTCGTGGGCTGCGAGGAAAGGAGCTCCGTCGGACCGCGGAGCTCCCGCGCCGTCGGACCCTCGTCGACGTCGCGGCTCGGGTCGAGGCGACCTTTCGGGAGTCGCGCAACCGACGGAACGGTCGCCTTCCAAGCAGTCTGCGCAGGCCGGTTCCGCCGCTCGCCCCCGGACCAACCGGCCGCCTTCTGCTGCCTTTGCCGCGGCGGCCCGACGCGTCCCGGCCGTTCAGCACCCCAACTTCTGACGCCAGTCCGGCTCGTACGGGTCGCTGAACAACAGCAGAACCCGTTCCGCGCGTCCCGGCTCTTTGCTGTTCAGCACCTCCAAGGCCTGCCGAATTCGTTCGTAGCGGGTGTCCCGGCCGAGCTGACCACTTTCGTCCGCGCGGTCGATTCGGTCCAGCGCGGCGGCCAGGTCGACCAGCGTCGCCCGCACCTGCAGGAACTCGTCGTCCAACACGTCCCGAGCGGTTCTTCGTGGTGCCATGGGTCGATTGCCTGGGTTGGTTCGTTCGGTTTCGGCCGGTTGTTTCGCCCGTACGAAAGACACGGTCTTTAGGGACCGTTACAGCGTCTCGCCAGTCGCGCCGGCACGACTTCAGTGTGTTTTGCCGACCCTACAAAATCAAGCGGCCTTGCGGGGGCTGCCGGTCGAAAGTCGAAAGGCAAGTCGGCTGAAGAGTTCAACCGGACGGACCGATGCCGGCCAAGTGGGGCGCCGCGCGCTTGGCTTCGAGCGGGCCGCGCCGGTCCGCGCAACGGCCGGTCAGTGGGGACCTCTTCGGCTGCGGTCGAGCGGCTGGCGGGCCAAGGGCTGGCGCGGCGTGGACAGTGGCAGGAGCAGCGTCCAGCGGGCAGACGTCCGTCGCCTGCGAACTCGGGGAGAAAGAACCTTTCGTGACGGTCGAAACCGAGAGCCCCTTGCAAGTGACCTTTCGAGTGCTGGCGGCCACGCGCGACCCGCTGGCCGTCGACGTCTTGGCGCACGCGCTGGACGTCGACGACCCGGTCGTGGTCGAGCTGGCCGTGCGGGCGCTGCTGAAGCGAGCCAGTCCGCGAGGGGACGTCGAGCTGATTCGGCGTTGGCCGGCGCTGCCTGAACGGCTGCAGCAGCTGGTGGCCGAGTCGGTCGACCGAATGTCGGCGGCCGTCAAGCACTGTCTGTCGCACGGCGACGCCGAGCTGCAGCAGAACTTGCTGGCGGTGTTTCGCCGTGCGGGCAGTCTTGACCGAGTCGGCGAGGTCCTGCAGTTGCTCGAGGAGGACGCCCCCGACGTCCGCTCGGCGGCCGTCCAGACGCTTCGCCACCTGGTCGACGTCCTTTACGGGCGACTGGCCCGAGGGGCGTCAACCGACGCTGTCCCGGACGGGCGTGAGCAACTGGAAGGGTCACGGCAGGCGGTGCTGGCGCACCTGTCGGCCGCCCTCGCTCGCTCCGACCAACTGCCGGACGTTCGTCCGTTGGTCGAGGCGGTCCTGGTCTTGGGCCGTCCGCGTGACGACGCCGTCGACTTCGTCTTGACCCGCGCCGACAGACGGTGCAAGCAGGCGGCGCGCGAGCTGTTCCTGACGAGCCGGCACCCGGGAGTCATGCAGCTGGTTCTCGATTTCCTGTCCCGCCGTTACCCGCCGGTCAAAGCGCTGGAGGCCATTTCCTCTCGCACCGACGCCGAGTTCGTCGAGCA
>CAYSAG010000268.1:0-7251 GCA_964428935.1 uncultured Planctomycetaceae bacterium
CGAGCCACCTTTGAGCAACTGCACGATTCGGCTGACTGCGACAGTCGGCGGCGCTCCCACAACCACATGGACGTGGTCTTCGATGCCTCCGATTCTCAGCGGTTTCAAGTTGTTGTCTCGAGCGATTCCGCCGATGTAATCCCAAACGCGTTTTTCAATGTCTCGGCAAATCCAGGGGCGTCGGTTTTTCGTGCTGAATACGATGTGGTAATGAAGACATGTGTGCGTGTTTGCCATTCTGATGTCCCTGACGTGTTCACCGCGTCGCTACGCGACGCGTTTCTCTGTCCAAAGCGCGACGCTTTCTGTCGGGCCGTTTTTCCGGGCGTTGAAACGCCCGGCTACCGGCACGGCGTCGCTCGCGCGACGCCTGCTCGCCTTCGGTCCCGTGCCGCTTGCGGCGCGAAACCGCACCCGAGCCCCATCAGGTTGCTTTCATGACACAGCCCTTTGGTTCCGTTGCAAGACACGTTCGAATCCGTTCGGAGGTGTTCGGCAACTTCGACTTCGACCGCGTTTTTCGTCGGCGTTTCGCGGTCGTCGGTCTGTTGGGACGTGCCTGACACCTTCACGGGCAGAACGCGGATTTTCCCGTCGAAGGTGGGCCGGCCCGCGTCACCGCTGCTGCAAGTACTCCTCGATTCGTTCGGCCTTTCTCAACAAGTACGGAATGTGCTGGTTGTTGGCTTCGATGAACCGAGACAACACCTTCATGTGCTGCTCGAACTGCTCGGCGAACTTCCGGTGTTCCTGGTCGCGCCAGGTGTTGCTGAGCGCCGCCAGTTGGCTCGACACGGCAGCCGCTTTTTCCTCCAGCTCGGAATTGAACTGCTTCAGCATTTGAGCGAAACGACGCAGTTCGGACGGGTCGACAATGGCTTGAGGCATGGTTGTTCTCCGGTCGAAACGGAGCCGGTCCTGAGCGACGGAACGGTGCTTGGAGCGAAGCGGCCGGGCTGAGCGAACCGCGTGGCTGGCCACAACGGTCGCTTCTGTGCCGGCCACCGTGTGTCATTCTTTCACACCCGTCGAGCGCGGGCAAGCAGCGGTTGTGGCACACCGGCCGCCCGACGGAGCCGGCCGCCCTCTACAGACTGCCCCGGCCACAAGCTGTTTGGTCTTCCCCCGGCGCAGGGCGCTCCTGCTGCGTCTCGGTTCCGAGTGAGTTGCGCACCGACTGCGGCGTCGAGTGCGGCACCTGGCCGCGCCAGTCGGAGCACGTCACGGTTCCGAGCTTCGCACCGACCGCGGCCACGACAGAGCGTGGCCCTCCGACGTCGAACGCGTGGCCTGCCGACGTCAAACGCCTGGTCCGCACAGCGAGCTTTACCGGGCTCGCGGGTGGCCTCGGCGGTACAGCACGGGCCGTTCCAGCGGCCGGGTGTGGATTTCGGTGGTTCGTCCGTCGACGTCCCACCGTTCCGTGACCATCCACCACTTGGTCGGCTCCACGCCGTCGCCGGCAAAGAAGGTTTCGGGAAGGCCGCGGGGAAGGCGAGGTGAGTCGACCAGGTTCGCCAGCAGAAAGTTGGGCGTGCGTTCGACGACGAACAACGCGTGTCCTTCGGCTGCTGCCGCGTTGCCGCCGTAGCCGAACAGACGCACGTGGTCGCTGTCGCGAATCCACAGAATCGGCTGGTAGTACTCGCCCTTCAGTCCGTAAATCGACACGAAGCGAGCCGACCGCACTTCCATGTTGGCGTCGCTGCGAGCGTGTTCGGGGTTGCATTGGTAGAAGTGCAGCGGCTCGTGCGTTCCTTCGACCAGTAGTTGTCGGTGGTTGGGGGCGTGGCCACGGGAGCTTTCTTGGTGGAAGTTGTACCAGCGACCGCCGCCGTTTCCGTCGACTCGGACGACCGGCCCGTTGGACAAGCCCTTCCACCGCTCGGGCGGCAGCTTGCGCGCCGGCCCTTGCGGCGGAGCCTTCAGGTCGAAGACCGTGTTGACGGCCCGGAACACCGACCGACGTCCGCTTTGCCAGCGCAGGCAGTAGGCGGCGGTGGACTGACGCAGAGTTCGAATTCCGAGGAAGGCCAACACGGTCTGCGCGTCGGCGGCGTTGGCGGTCTGCACCACCGGTTGCGGAGCCGCCGGGTTGTGGAAGTCGCCGCCCGGCCGGTCCAGCGGCACCAGCCACGTGTAGCAGCGGTGGACGCCGACCAGTTTCGTGTTGGGACGCAGTCGCAGCGTGCGGCTGAGGGCGTAACGTCCCTTGGGCAGAAAGACGACCTCGTTCTCGTCGACGGCTCGTTGCAGTGCCGCGAAGTCGTCGGTGGTGCCGTCGCCGGCTGCGTTGTACGGCGGTTCTTTCACGTTGACCGCGCCGGGCGTTTGCCAGCTCGGGAAGTTTCGGCTCCACACGTGACGTGCTTGCAAGTCGGCCGGGGGCGGTTGGCTGCCCTGTTCCACGTCGACCAGCGTGTCCTGCGGCCACCGCTTTCCGTCCACGTAAATGGGTGCGGGGTAGAGGAACGAGCGGTTGCCGTACTTTCGCGAGCGGAACCGTTCGGGAATGCCGCAAGCGTACTCTTTGACGTGAGTCCATTCGGCCGGGTCGACCCGCAGCGGCTCGTGTCCGGCCGCTCGAACCAGCGTCGAAGCTCCTCGCACGTAGACGTTGTTCAGGTAAAGGCTGGACTCGGCCTCAATGGCCGTCCCGTCGTCCACGCCCACCAGCTCCAGCACGCTGTCGACCAGGCACAGTTGCCCGTGGTGAGCTCCCCACTTCTTCCGCGTGACGACGGCCGGTCCGGGCGAGCTTTTTCGGATTCGCAGCCCGACGGCCGTGACGGTCTGCCGCCCGCTGACCAGCAGAGCCGTCTCGGTTTGGTCCAGCAGGGTGAAGCCGACAATGGTCGAGGCGGGTTGCGTCTCGCGCAGGTCGACCCCGATTCGTCCACCAATGACCGTCACGTTGGCGTGGCTGCCGCCCGAACCCGCTCCGCCTTCCAACCCGCAGTAGCCGTAGCGCGCGTCAATGGTGCAGTCTTGCACGGCCGAGCCTTGAGCCGCTCGGTGACGCACGCCCACCGCACCCGGGTTTCCCGGACCAATGACCACGTCAATGCCGACCAACATTTGGTTCATGGAAATGTTGGGCTGAGGCTGGTCGAGCGGTGCTTCGACCCCGTTGCCGGGCGACCAGAAGTGAATGACGTACTTCGGGTGCGACGGGTCGGAGAAACCGGGCGAGTTGGGAGCCAGGACGATTCGAGGCCGCGGGCCGCCGCTCAGCGAGCCGACCAGCACGCAAGGGTAGTCGCGAGTGCCTTTGCGACGGCGACCGTCCCGCGTCAGCGGACGGAACTGCTCGCACTCCAACGTGTCCGAAACGCGGTACTCCCCCGGCGGAAAGTAGCAGACCATTTGGTGGTCGCGAGCGAACAGAATGGCTTGTTGAATGGCGTCCGTTGAGTCTCGCTGACCGGTCGGGTCCGCGTGGAATGGAGCGGCTGTCACGTCGACCAACCCCCAGGCCGCGAGCCGCTGGTTGCCCAGCCGGGACAGGTCGCCGTCGTCGGCAGTCGCTGACGGGGACCACGCGGCCACCAGCACCAGCAGCGCCGCGCACGCGGCCAGTGCTGCGGCTGACGAACGAAACCGAAAAGACGAAGTCCTCATGGCTGCTGCTCCGACAGAAAGAGTTTCCACGTCGTGGGGACGTTGGCAGAAAGCTGTGTGGTTCGCGGCAGGCCGGGTGGGAGACCGCGCCGGCCAGCGCGAGGCGGCGCTCTGTGGACTTCCTCGCCGCCGGAAGCGGGACGCGGGACACGTAACGGGTGACGCGGGACACGGGACGCGTGACGCGTCGCGCAGAACTCACCCGCGCCGCTCGTCCGTTTTGACGAACCCTCCCCAGCGCGCCAACTCGGCAAGCCGTCTCGTGGAGGCTTGTGGAGGCGGGCGTGTTTTCCCGCGCCGCGTCGAGTCTACGGCTTCAGCCGGACGGGAACAAGTCGCCGAACAATGGCGTAGTCCGCTCGAAGGTCGGACCGGTAGTAGCGCGGACCAATGATTCCCACGGCTTGACCCACGTAGCGTTCCAGGTCGACGTTCGGCCCCGGTTGCAGGTAGGTGAGCAAGCGGCCGTCGGGGGCGACGAGGGCGTAGGGCGGCGCTCCGAGCGGTGCGTTGGCCACGCGTTGCACAATTCCCGCTCCGTCCAGGTGGAGCGGGCCGGCGGAGCGGGGAGACGCCGAACGGCGCGAGCGGGGCTCGGCCGGACGGGCTCGCTCACCCCCCAGACGGCTCGGCGCCTCCGCCGCGTGCGGCCAGCGCGACGTCGGCGCGGGCTCGGTCGGTCGGGAGCTTGACGGCGGGGTCGGCTCCGCGTCGACTTCCCTCTGCCGCCCGTCCAGCTCGGACGGCGGGTTCCACTGAGCCGGTCCGACGCGCGTGCCGTGGGAACGGAGCCGGCGTTCGAGAGCCAGAAGTTGAGCGTCGCGTCGAGACGTCTCTTCGGTCAGCCGGACAAACTCGTCGTACTCCTGCTTCTTCCGCTTGTAACGCTCCACGGCGTCCAGCCGCAGTTTCAACTGGTAGGCCAGCGACGGGTCGTCGACTTCGGCCGCCAGGCTCTTGTAGCCGAACTCCAGTTGCGTGAAGTCCCACTCGGAAATTTTCCGCCTCACCATTTGACGGAACTGTTCGTCCAGCTCGTCCAGCCGCTGCTTTTGCTGTTGCAGTTGGCGTTCCCGAGCCGTGGGCTCGGTCCGCGTGCCCTGGTCGGTAATTCGCACCAACGGCCGCTCGAGCAACTGACGCGACTTGCCGCCGGAGTGCTGCTTGGTCTGGTTGGCCGTTGGCGAGCCTTGCCGACGGCCCGCAGCGGCTGGTTGTCGGCCGGCCAGCGAGCGGCCTGAGCCGGACGGTGCCGCCGTGCCGCTCGGAGCGGACGAGCCGGGCCAGGTCGGGCGCTCGGGCGAACTCGCGGCTCGGCCGGACGCGGCGGCTCCCGACGACGAGCCCGTTCCCGGCGCCGACCCCGCTTGCTGGGACGAGCGGACCGCAGCGGTCGGCTGCGAGGCGGGTCTGCTTTGGACCGGGCCGCGCGAGGCCTGGCCTTGGCTGTCTGAGGGCAACGCGGTCAACGTTTCCGGCAGTCCGTCGACGGGAGCGGTGTTTCCGGCCACGCGGCCCGTCTGGTCAACCGGAACGACCGCCGCACCCGGAATCCACCGGTACTCGCCTGGCGGCGGCTTGATTTTGAAAACTCGGACCGGTCCGCGTTCCGTTTGCAAAGTCGCCTCGCCCAGAATTTGGACGCGTGTGCCAGCCGGAATGAGGTGGCGAATCCAGTTCGGCGGTTGCCCGAATTCCGTGCCAATGCGTGCGAAGTTGTTTTCGGTGACGACCCCTTCATTGCCGCGCTGGCGTCGGACGAATTGAGCGTCAATCCAACTGAAGCTTCCGGGCGGCGGGTCAATCATGAACCACCCGCCGGGGTCGTGACGACGCACCGTGACCCGGTCGCCGCGTTTGAGCTTGCCGGTCGGGTAGTAGCTGTCCTTTCCGGGACCGCTGCGTACCAGGACTTCGTCTTGGACGACGACGGCGGAGTACGGTGTTTGAGGCAACTCGGCGCGAAGGGCACGGCACGGCAGCAGCGTCAGCAGCACTGCCGTCAGACCCGCAATGAGTGGCCGCATTGCGTCGCCTCCTTGCAGAACGGTCGGTTTGCGGAGTGGTTGGCTGTCGGCCGGTTTTCGGTCGTGAGAAGCCAAGACGAGAAGCGCGGTCGAACGGTGGTCGGTCCGGGGGCGTTTAATATTCGATTCGGCACACTTGAATCAAGACGTGTGTCGAGCGGTCGAGCGGGGAGTTGGAGCGGAGTTGGGCTGGAGCTGCAGCGGCCGGTGGCGGCACGCGGCAGTCGGCCAGTAGACCGCGGAAGACGTGGACTTGCCGCCGCGCCAACCGTGTCGTGCGTCGGCGGGTTCGCCGAGCGCGACGGGACGCGACGTCGCTTCTGGAACGCTCCGACCGGCTTCGCACAACAAACACGTCACACAACAAAAAGCCGCTGGCCGGTGGAGGCAGCGGCTTGAAGGAAGAAAGGAGGCGGGCTGGCAGTGCTTCGGAGCAAAGCTCCGTTCAGTCGCGGCTCGTTGTTTCAGTTGCGGCTGGTTGCCGGGTCCCAGCCGGCCACCGCGGCGTCGGGAGCCAGGACGAAGATTTCGACCCGCCGGTTCTTGGCTCGCGACTCTTCGTCGACGTTCGGCACCAACGGGTGGTGCGGTCCGTAGCCGGCCACGCCCATTCGGGCGTCGTCGACGCCGAACTTCTGCAGGGCCATTCGCACCGCGTGAGCTCGGTTGGTCGACAGGTGCCCGTTGGTCGGGTGCTTCCGTTTGGTCGACGGCTTGACAATGGGCCGGTCGTCGGTGTGTCCGACAATGAGCAGGTTGAGCATTTTGGCGTCGCCTTGGTTAATCAGCTTGGCGAACTCACGCAGCACGGGCAGAGCTTCCGGCTTCAGCTCGGCGCTGCCCGAGTCGAACAGAATGTCGGCCTTGAACTTACTGACGCCTGTGACCGGGTCAAACTCGAATTCGGGAAACCGCTTGGCCAGCTCTTCGAACCGTCGAGTCGACTCGGCCGACATGGGGTTCTTGCTGTTCAGCAAGCTGACGTAGCGCTGGTGCAACTGCGACCGCTCGGCCAGCAAGTTCTCCAGCCGCTTCTTGGTCACTTCCAGCTCGCTCTGCAGTTGCTGCGCGCGCTGAGCACACTGCTCTTTTTCCGCTTGCAGCGTTTCGGCCAACTGTCTGGCCTGTTGGGCCTCGAGAGCCAGTTGCTTGTTTTGTTGGTAAAGCTGCCAGGCGCGGAGCTGACTTTGACGGAGAAGCTGAGGCGAGGCGGCACAGCCGCCGGCCACCAACACGGCGACGGCCAGCGCGACGAAACGTCCGCACTGCAAGACCCGCATTCTGGCACTCCTTTCGTTTCCTTCGACCGGAAAAAAGCCTGCGACCGTGGCCCGCACGACGCACCGCGGTCCAAGAGCGCACATTCCGCCTCTTGCCGCTGAACTCGCGTCGTTGCAGGTCTGCTGGAGAGTGGAAAGGAACGTGTGGAGAGAGTGGTACGGGGTGAGGAACCCGGCGCGTCGAACCGGGTCGACGCAGCTCGGGGCGAAAAGGGAGCGGGATTCTAGTCGGACGGCCCAACCGTGGCCAGAGGAATTTTGCGAAAATTTGGACGTCGCCGCGGACTGGCCGACACGACCAAACGGGTGGCCGTCCAGCCGCC
>CAYSAG010000269.1:0-7229 GCA_964428935.1 uncultured Planctomycetaceae bacterium
TTGGATCCAAAGCGGTGCAGGAGCACCGCACTCCAAACCGCGTCCACGCACGGATGCCAAGGGCGGAGCCCTTGAGTAGCGCCTTCGACTGACGAGCAGAAAACCGGGCACGCCGGAGCGTGGCGCTCCGGCCGACGAGTGGCCCTCCGGCCGACGAGTCGGCCGGAGGAGGCTGGTCGGTGCACGGACCCAGCAGCCGGTGCGGGAAAGACCGCTGCCAGCTCGCGCCGGCGCTCACTCACAAGGCAGCAGCGACACGTTGTCAATCCACACGGTTCCGGTCGCTTGGTGGAGCTGCAGCGAGACCATTGAGGCTTTCATTCCTTCCGGGACCGTCAGAATCAGCTCGCGTCGAGTCCAAGGCAGGTTGGGGCCCTCGAAGCGGCTGTCCGACTGACCCACGTTCTTGCCCGCTCGCGGGTCGTTCGGCGGCGCGGCCCGCAGGTAGGCGTTGAAGCTGCCCATTGGTCCGCGCGGCGTCAAGCGGCTCACTCGCACGTCGTAGCTCAGACAGTACGTTCCCGGCGGAACGGCTCCGGGTTTGAGCGGCTGGACCCACTTCAGCACCCGTTGTTTCATGACCTGTGGGTCCGTGGCTTGCATTCGGACGCACCAGCTGCCGTCTCGTCCTTCGCGCACTCGTCGAGCGCTTCCCTTCGGCAGGGGCTGCCGCGCGTTGCTCGACAGCCGCCACGGTGCCAGCTTCTCGCTTTCGAACGAGCCGCTCGTCAGCAAGTTGACCGCGTCGGCCCGCACGACCGGTCGCAGCTGAAGGACGGCAATGCGGTCGACGTCGAACCGGCTTCCGTCGGCCGTCGCGTAGCAGAACCAAGGGCCTCCCGAAACGGCCGGACAACGCGCCGCCACGTTGACCGCCAGAGACTGCACCTGATCGAGGCTTCCGCCCAATGCTTTCCACGGAATGGCAAACTCAGCCGTCCAGCCGGTCGGAGTCCGCTGAGCGGCGTACTGGACGGCGAGCTGCAGTTGCCGGGCTTGCTGTTCTGTCGCGCCGCCGTCGGTGGTGCTCTCGAGCTGCCCGGACCGGTCGCCTCGCAAGACGTACACCGGGCCGGGCCGTTTGCGAACGACCGGTCGGAATGCCAGCTCCACGGCTTCCGGTTGGCTGGCTTGCTGCTGCGTCGCCGACCGGCGTCCCCACCGTGTCTGGGTTCCACTTGCCGGCGGCGAGACTTCGAACGCCACGTACAACCTTTGGTCGTCGAACAGGAAGTACGCCGAGCCCACTGCAACGGGCGGCTTGTCGAGCCCGACTCGAACGCTGGTCAACGGCAGCACTCGCTCGGCACAGCGGCCGGGCCATTCCTTCTTGTCCAACCGACCGTCCACGACCACCGGGCGGCTGGTGCGGAACGCACGGACTTGCGACTCGCGTCGGCTCGCCGGCTGGTAGACCTCCTCGTAGTAGAACCGGGGAGCGACGTCCGTGGCACTGCTGAGGTCAGGCCGCTCGAACAACGCCCGCGCCTCGCGCAAACCGGTGACTCGACCGACGTCGGTGACCACCGCCTCGCCCCACTCCCGACAACGGAACCGCAGACGTCCGGCTGGCGCGGACGGGCCCGTCGGCAGCGGCTGCGGGTGGAACCAGTCGGCTGGCGTGAATGTGAGCGTGCCCAGTGGAGTTTCGTCCGCGCGGACACTGAGTGTCACGGGCTTCAGAATGGGCATGCCCAACGCCACGCGTAACGTTCCGTCCGGGCCGCGCGTGACGCAAACGCTGTTGTGGTGTCCGGGCCACCACGGTTCGGCTCCGAATTCGTAAGCGCCAATGTCTGGAGCCGCGCCTTGGAACGGAGCAGTAACGCCCTCGACGACCCGTCCGGCGTCGACCAAGGGCGAGTCTGCTCGAGGACGGAAGTCCAAGTGCTCGGGGTCCACCAGCTTCGGCACGCTGCCGGTGTAATTGTTCGAATGGTCGCCGGGCAGTCCGGGGTCGTGTCGCTTTCGAGTCGACACAATGACTTTCGCGCAGTTGTTGATGAGCAGGCTGTCTTCGTTTTGGTGCTCGTAGCGGCCTGCCCACTTCTGCCACCACTTGTCGACCTCGGGACCGGAGAAAAACAAAATGTCCGCGGCGCCGTTGGCAAAGCACGTGTTGTTGTACACGCGGTTCTGGCCGCCCTTGACGACAATGCCGTCGCGCCGAATGTTCCACACCACGTTGTGGTGAATGCGGAGGCCTCGGGTCTTGTCGTCACCTCGAATGCCCAGCGAGTTGTTCGGCGACAGGCTGTTGTGGACCCAGTTGTAACGGATTTCGGTGCCCATTGCGTAGGGCAGGCTGGTGTAAATGAGCGACACGTCGCAACTAATCAGTCCGCCGTGGTGGACGTGGTTGTACTCAATCACTCCGTACCGGTTCGCGCTGCTCGTAATGATTGCGTTGCCCACGTTGTAAACGGTGTTCCGACGAGCGACATTGGCGGGCCGTGGGTCGTCTTTTGAACCAATCAGTGCAATGGCCGGGTAGCGCAGCGTGCCGCTCCAATTGACGTCGTGAATCAGGCAGTTTTCCACCACGTTCCGTCGTCCTCGAACCTCAATGCCGAAATTCGCGCAGTAGGCCAGGCTGCAGTTTCGGACGGTGTTGTGCTGGCCGCTGACGCGCGTGCCGGCGCTGGGACGAGGCGGTTCGTCCGCGTCCGGCACGCCGCGAACGAAAGACGGAAACAGCAGGTGGCAGTTCTCGACCAGACAGTGCTCGGCGTCGGTCAGCGTGAACGTACACGCGAAGAAGTGGAAGCCGGAAATCTGAACGTAGCTCAGCCCGTTGCCGCGGAACCCGTAGTCGCGCACTTTGACCCGCACGTCGTGCTGCGAGGGGTCGTCGCCTGCCGGCGGCCACAGGTAGAGCGTTCCGTCGTCGCTCAAGAACCACTCCGTCGGACGGTCCAGCGCTTCCAGCTTCCCCATGAGGTAGTAGTAGTCGTCGTCCCACCACCCCCGGCGCTGGCTGTGGAATGGGTTCATTTTGATTCGGTACTCGAACGTGTCGCTGCCACGACGGTGGTTCAACACCGGACGGCTCCAGGTCCAAAATTGGTGAGCGACGTTGAGCACCGCGGTGGCTCCGGTCCAGTCGATTCCCGTCTTGGCCAGCTCGGGGTCACGCAGCTTCTGGTACGTGCTGCCCGGACCGGCCGACGCCCAGCCCTCACGAGTCAGCAGCTTGTCGAACGACGTGTTGGGCCAGCGAGCTTCGAGCATCATTTGGCCGTCGACGAACAGTTGCTCGAACCGACGCTTCGTGTGCGTCTTGTAAATGCCGTCCCGGTAGTGCGTCCAGGGGCCGCGGACGGGCTCCGTGCCGTCCAGCACGACCCGCTCGCCGGGGTAGGCGGTGAACCGAATCGGGGCGTCCCGCCGGCCGCTCTGCCTCAGCTCCACCGTCTCGCGGTAGACCCCGGCCCGGACGTAACACGTGTCGCCGGGACGAACGACGTCGGCGGCTTTCTGAATGGTGCGAAAAGGAGCCTCCAGCGTACCGGGACCGTCGTCGCTGCCGTTGGGAGCCACAAAGTAGTTCCTGGCCAAAGCCGGTTCAGGCCACGCGGCCCAGAGGACGACGAGGACCAACAGCCAGTGTCGCGCCGAGCCGCTCCGGCCGTGTCGTGCGAACTGGCCGTGGAAAACACGACGGTCCGTTGAAGCCGCGCCGTTCAAGGGGCGGCCGTCGTTTGCTTCGTTTCCTGCTGTAACGGTCGCTGCGTTGCAGTCCAACATGCTTTCCTCCGACTGACGAACTTCTGCTTTCTCGACGCAAACTCGCCGAGTCGCGCCGTCCACTTGTTTGAACCGCTCGGTGCCTCGACGAACCGTTCCGCGCGTCGGCGGGTGTCGTTCTGGCTGGGCTGTGTCGCCGGTAGCACGGCCGCGACCGAAGGACGCCACAGCCGCGGCCCCGGCGTTGGTTCGGCGACACGTCGCTCGCTGTTCCAACAAGCTCACTGTTCCAAAAAGGGCGGGCGAAAAGGTGGGGCCGGCGAGCGCCGCTCGTCGCCGGTGTGGGTTGGCTTGCGGCCAGCCCTGACGTCGACTAAACGTGCGCCGGGCCAGGCGGTCGACGGTCGCTCGGAGGTGTCCGGGAACTGGAGGACCACGCACCGTCACGGCCGAGCAGGGGTGGGTCTCGAACCGAGGCGGGCAGGAAAGCCCGGACGGCTGGAGCACACGCCTGTGCCGGCGAAAGGCCGACGAACTGCCGGAGACGCTCAGCCGCCCGCGCTGCCAAGCGACCGCGGCCGTCCATTGTGACGCTTTTGTTGGTGCGGTCCAAGCGGGTCGAGGCTTTGCCGCGTCCGCACACCGACACGACGGGCCGACTTGGCACGCTGCGGCGTGTTAGACTGGCCGGGCGGGAGAGTCGCCGAGCCGACTTGGTTGCGTCGGCGGGACGCGTCGCGGAGCAGCTTTTTCCACGTGCGTGACAGTTCGACACCCGACCCAGCCTTTTGGAAACGAGCGGGAGAAACGACATGTTCACGGGCATTGTGGAGTGCACGGGCGAGGTCGTTCGGATTGAAGAAGTTCCCGGCGGTCGGCGGTTGACGGTCGATTTGGGGCCGGTCAGCGAAGGACTGAAGCCGGGCGACAGTGTGTCGGTCAACGGCGTCTGTCTGACGGCGGTCCAGCTGGAAGGCTCGCGGTGCACCTTCGACGTCATTACCGAAACCCTGTCGAAGACCAACCTGGGGCGTCTGCAAGTGGGCAGTCGCGTCAACCTGGAACGCAGCCTTCGAGCCGGAGACCGAATCGACGGTCACTTTGTTCAAGGACACGTGCACGACGTCGGGCACGTGGTCGACCGAATCGAAACCGACCAGGAATTCAAGCTGTGGATTCGGCCGCCCGAGCACCTGAAGGTCTACATTGTGCCGCTGGGCAGCGTGGCCGTGAACGGCGTGAGCATGACGGTGGCGGAAGTACGCGACGACGCCTTCGCACTGGCCGTCATTCCCACGACGCTCGAGCGGACCAACCTGGGCCAGTTGCAGGTCGGCGACCCAGTAAACATCGAAACCGACATTCTTTGCCGGCAACTGGTGCACTACCTGAAGTCGATTGGGCTGGAAGAGTTGGTCGAGCGTTTGCGCCGGACGGAGTGAGCGGACGCAACCGCCGTCCAGCTCCTTACTGCTCGCGTCGGTTCTCCACAGTGCCTTGAACGCAGCCCCCCGCGCTGCGTTCCGCCTTGCTCTCGACCAGCGGGCTCGGAGCCGCTTGCGGGTCAAGGGCCAACGACGGGCGCTTGCTGGCGGTCCGCGGTGTCCTTCGACGCACTCAGGTCTTCCAGCACCAGGGGTCGAATTTCGGCCGCAATGAAAAAGGAGCCGGTGACGCAAATCAAGTCGT
Source organism: uncultured Planctomycetaceae bacterium (assembly GCA_964428935.1). GTDB lineage: Bacteria > Planctomycetota > Planctomycetia > Planctomycetales > Planctomycetaceae > JAADHY01. The sequence goes on from CAYSAG010000269.1 coordinate 5,377, forward strand.
CTGGCGAGGCAAACCGTCGGGCCATTTTCCAGGCCTGCGACGGCGACGCCGACCAGTGAAAGGGACGACTGGAAACGCGACGGGCCACTCGAACCAGCTCTTCCACCGGTAAGGCTCGCGGGTTTCCCGAGTACTGCGTCAAAATGACCGTGTCGAAGGCGGGCAGCAACAGTCGCAGGTGGCCTGCGACGTCTTTGTCTTTCGCACTGGCGTAAATCAACACTCGCTTTCTGACGTTCCGGTCGCTGCACACCGTGTCGGCCAAAGCGGAAATGGACGCCCAGTTGTGAGCGGCGTCCAGAATGACCCGCGGCCGGCCGCCCACCTCCTCAATTCGCAACGGGCACTCCACGCGGCTCAGTGCGTCCACCGAAGCGGGAACCGACACGCGCCAGCCTCGCCGGGTCAGCAGGTCGAGCGCGGCCAGGGCCAGTGCCGTGTTGTCAATTTGGTGACGGCCTCGCAACGGCACCGTCACCGCTCGCCACGTGCGGACCGGCGTGCACACGTCAATCAGAGGCCGGAGCTCGCTTGGCGACGCGGCGGCTTCCGCTGGCGAAGCCGCAGCTTGGACGTTCGTCCGTTCGCTGACCCGGACTTCGCGTCCCAGTCTCCAGAGGTCGGCTTGCCGCACGGAGCAGACCGATTCGACGACCCGGAGAGCTTCTTCCGGCAACGGCCCCACCAGGGCCGGCACGCCGCTCTTGACAATGCCTGCTTTCTCGCGAGCAATGTCGGCCAACGAGTCGCCCAGCAAGTGAGTGTGGTCGCGGCTGATGCTGGTGATGAGCGTGACTTCCGGGAAGCAGACGTTTGTGGAGTCCAGCCGTCCGCCCAGCCCCACTTCCACCACGGCCAAGTCCACCGCCTGCTGCGCAAAAAACAGCCAGGCCAGCGCCGTGGCCAACTCGAAGTACGTCGGCCGCCACTTGCCCGGCGTCCGGTCCATTTCCGCCACGTACGGACCAATCTGGTTGACCAGGTCAACCAGCTGCCCCTGGGTCAGGGGGCGCCCGTTGACTCGAATCCGTTCCTCGAACACTTCCAAGTGAGGCGACGTGAACAGGCCGACTTTGTAGCCGCTGGCTTGCAGCGCGGCGGCAATCATGGTTGCCGTCGAGCCTTTGCCTTTCGTTCCCGCCACGTGGACCGCGGGCACACGCCGGTGCGGGTCTCCCAACAGCCGCAGCAGAGCGGCCATGCGGTCCAGCTTGAGGTCGCGCGCGGCGTACCGGTCGCCGTGGACCAGCTCGTAGTTGATCCTTCCAAACAGGTACTCGACAGCCTGTTCGTACGTCTCGACCGTCCGCAACTGAGCCGTCTCCTGTTGAGTTTGCACGAGCGGACCCGCTTTCCCGCCTCGCCCCACGCCCCGACACCGGCCCGAGTGCTCGACCGGCAAACCGCGTTCGAAACGTTCCAGCTCCGCCGACTCCACTCCAACTCGCACACACGGCTGACCGCCGTCCGGCCGTCTGAGCGAGCCGAACCGCGAAGGCCGAGGCGGTCGAGCCGGGCCCGAGCTCGGTTCCGTCAGACTTTCCCGGAAGCCAAGACGTCCGAGCAAACCTCGGCCGCCAGCCCACGCAAACTTCGAGCTCCCGCGTACACAGCCACCGGCCACTTCCCACTCGAAGACCGCTCGGGCGTTCGGCCGCGAATCTTAGACGAATCGGGACGCAGCCAAAAGGCTCGGACAAGCACGACCTGGTGGGACGGGGCGGGGGAAGTGCTGACGTCTGTGGCGCGTGTTTCCGCTGCCGCGTCCGTCGCCTCGGCTGAGTAGACTCTCATCTTCTTGAAAGCGTGAACAGTGTTCGCGTTCTTCCGGAGGGACTCTCTCCAGGCAGAAA
>CAYSAG010000270.1:0-7219 GCA_964428935.1 uncultured Planctomycetaceae bacterium
CTCCAGCTTGATGCCCAAGTCTTCGAAGATGGCTTGGCCGCCGACCATGATCGCAATGTCCTGCATCATGGCCTTCCGGCGATCGCCGTAGCCGGGAGCTTTCACGGCGCAGCACTTCAATGTGCCGCGCAGCTTGTTGATGACCAGCGTCGCCAGCGCCTCGCCCTCAACGTCCTCGGCGATCACCAGCAGCGGTTTGCCAGCCTGGACCACCTTCTCCAGCACCGGCACCAAGTCCTTGACGGCCGAAATCTTCTTCTCGTGAATCAGGACGTACGCGTCCTCCAAAACGCACTCCATCGTTTGCGGGTCTGTCACGAAGTACGGCGACAGGTAACCCCGGTCGAACTGCATGCCCTCGACGACCTCGAAGTCCGTCTTCAGGCTCTTGCCTTCCTCGACCGTGATCACCCCGTCCTTACCGACCGCCTCCATGGCGTCGGCCAAAATGTTGCCGATTTCCTCGTCGCCGTTCGCCGCCACCGCGCCGACCTGAGCGATCGACTTCTTGTTGCGGCATTCGGTCGACATCTCCCGCAGCTTCGCCACCACGTCCTCGACGGCCTTCTGAATGCCGCGGTGCATTTCGACCGGGTTCACGCCCGAAACCACGGCCTTCAGACCTTCGTTGTAAATCGCCTCGGCCAGGATCGTAGCCGTTGTCGTGCCGTCGCCCGCCACGTCCGAGGTCTTCGTGGCCACCTCGCGGACCATCCGGGCGCCAATGTCCTCAAACTTGTCCGGCAGCTCGATTTCCCGCGCCACCGTCACGCCGTCCTTCGTGACGGTCGGCGAGCCGAAGCTCTTTTCCAGAATCACGTTCCGTCCCCGCGGCCCCAGCGTGACGCGGACCGCGCGAGCCAACTTGCTCACGCCGCGACGAATCGCTTCTTGCGCATCCTGATCAAATGCAATCAACTTCGCCATTGTTCGCTGTCTCCCGAAACTCGTTTTCCCGTGACCGTTGTTTGCCTAGCCCCGAATGAACTGCGGAAAACCCCGCCGCTGCCAAGAAGCCTCACAAAACCAGCCCCAGCGCGTCAGCCACACAGAGCTTGGAGCTGAGCTGCAAGCCCCCGCGGCTCATTCCTCGTACACCGCCAAAATGTCGCTCTCCCTCAGCAGCAGGTACTCCTCGTCGCCGATCGTGATGTCGTCGCCAGCGTACGAGCTGAAAATCACTTTGTCGCCGACTTTTACCGTGAGCGGGACCTTCGTGCCGTCTTTCTTCACGTGACCGTCGCCAACAGCAATCACTTCGCCGCGCTGTGGCTTGTCCTTCGCTGTGTCGGGCAACACGATTCCGCCCGCCGTCGTCTCTTCGGCCTCTTCCCGCTTCACCACGACGCGGTCACCCAACGGAACAATCTTGACCTTGCTCTTCGACTTGACAGCACTCTTGGCCATCCACTCGTCTCCCCTACTCTCAGCAGTTGCCGTCGTACCTCAAAGAGCTGAACAGTCCAACCCGCCAAGCGGCAGCCTCGTCGGCCGGGGACCCTCCGCTCTCGGCCAGTACGTTCAGCTCGGCAGCGGTGCAAAACCGGACAGGCTCGTGACAATCGAGCCCACCCCTGCCCCCGGCGACCTCCTCTGAGCGCCCGCCAAGCGGGCGCAAGCCTCACCGGCCGCTAGCGAGACGTCGGGCCGTGCGCTTTGCGAACTGCGTGCCCAGTTGACAAAAAATTGCAAGTCCGTTTGTTCGAGAATGTTACAGCAACCTCGCCCCTTCGGTCGCTCCGCCAAACGTGGCAGTCGCCGCAAAACAGGCCGTGTTCTCTGTCAAAGTGGCAGCGCCCGACAAGCCCCGCCGTCCCGGACTCGTCCCAGCCCGCCCGAGGCGAAGCTCGCCGGTCGAACAGCTCGCCGCCCCAGCCCAACACCGCCCGCAGGACGAAAGCCGTTCTGAGTGAATCTGTGTCGCCCGCCGGAGTTGTCCCAAATTTCCGCCCCGCCAATTGACACAGCCCGCAAAACTGGTAAACTCAAGAAAGTCAGCAAAGTGGGTAAACCTGCTCGTCTGTCCGAGGCGGGTCGCCGGTCCGGGTGCAGGGGTCCACGAAATTCAGCCTTTGCCGTCTCGCTTCTCGACGCCGCCCGTCTGACGCTTCGACCAGCGGCCGTTGGGCTCGTGCTTTCGGCTCCGGGTCGCCTCTTTTCGGTGACTGCTGGCCGCCTCGGCCCCTCCGCTCGCTCCTGAACGGCGTGAATTCTTTTCGGCTTGGAGTGGCTCGACCGACCCCAGACCGTCGTCTTTCGACGAAGAACTTCGCACCGCGAGCCCGAAACGGTGCAGACACCGCCGCGGCGACAGCAGACGACGGTCTTGTAGCGGTCGGCGGCGCGAGCAGGAGCGAGTGGCAATGGAGCAGCGGAGCGACGGCCGTGTGCCGCGTCGCGCCGGACGGGCGACGCGGCTGGACAGACGCCAGCACGCGGAGGCGGCCCACCAGAACACGGCTTCGGCCGGGTCCGCCGAGACCTTGGACGAATTGGGGCGGTCTCTGTGCCGCGCCGGCCGTCCCGAGCAGGCAGCGGTGCCGTTTCGGGCGGCGGTCGAGCTCGCCCAGCGACACGGTCCCCTTCGACACCGCTCGCTGGCCTGCGGGAACCTCGCCTCGGCGCTCCGGCAGGCCGGGCAAGTGGAGTCGGCTCGAGCGTGGCAGCAGCGAGCGCTGCGCGACGGTCTGCGGCCCGACCAGTCGTTGGAGGAACTGGCTTGTCAGTTGTCGGGCCGGGCGTGCGACGCCCTGCTGGCCGGCGACTTGACGCTGGCGGAGCAGCTGTTGGTGCGGTCGCTCCACCTGGAGCAACTGTCGGGCAATGCGGCGGGGGAAGCACACGACTGGGGCAACTTGGCTTTGGTCTACGCGGCCGGCGAGCAGTGGAGGTGGGCGTTGGCGTGTTTGACCAAGGCCCGGCGACTGCACCGGTCGGTCGGCGACCGCCGGTCCGAGGGTTTGGACCTGCTTCACCTAGGGTGCGTTGCATTTCGTCTGGGCAGGTTGCGTGCGGCCGCTCGGTGGCTGAGGTCGGCGGCGAGTCTGCTGCGAGCGTGCGAGGCAACCGACTTGCTGGCCGAAGCGGAGGCCGCGCTGGACCAGGTCGCTCAGCGAGTCCGAACCCAGCGTCTGCGTGCCGAGCCGAATTGAGCGAGACGGCCGCGCACACCAGAAGGCGACGCTTGTCGTCCGCTGCCCCGGGGGACAGCTCGGCCGGAGGCAGCAGCTGTTCTGCCTTTCGCAAGCGAGAAGCGACGGCGAAAGCCCAGACGAGCGGCGCGGGCCCACCGCGGCGGGGAATAGGTCAGCCGAAGACGCTCCGGTCGCCCGCCAGAGGGCTGTTTCTTGGACCGCGGCTCAGGCGCGGGGACGGCGCGTAACGAACCGTCGGTGCGGTCGATCTGTTGTTGCAGTGCCGTTAAACTTCTTCGTTGTTTGCGGCGTGTTGGGCGGTCCGCCGTCGAGTGCCAAAGGCTGTCCAGCCGACCCGTTGACGGTCGCTCGAGCTCGTCTTAGGATCGCCCGTCGCGGGGGCGTGCGTGGCCGGCGGCGGTGGTCGCCGGGCGGTCTGGCGGTCGGTGACGCTTGGGGGTTGCTTGCACGACGGGGAGACCAACGAAAATGTTTGCAATCGTTGCGGCGGACTGGCTCGGACCGGACGTCAAGCGTTTTCGCATTCGTGCTCCGCGAATCGCCAAGAAACAGCGGCCGGGGCAGTTTGTCATTGTGCGAGTCCACGAACGGGGCGAAAGAATTCCGCTGACCATTGCCGAATCGGACGTCGTCGAAGGAACCATTACGCTGATTGTTCAGGGCGTCGGCAAGACGACGAAGCTCATGAACATGTTGGAGCCCGGCGACGCCCTGGCCGACGTGGTCGGCCCGCTGGGCAAACCGTCTGAAGTGAAGCACTACGGAACGGTGGTGGTCGTTGGCGGCGGAGTGGGAACGGCCATTGCCTACCCGACCGCTCGAGCCATGAAAGAGGCCGGCAACCGAGTGGTGTCCATCATTGGAGCTCGGACACGCGAGCTGGTCATTCTGGAAGACGAGGTCCGAGCGGTCAGTGACGAGCTGATTGTGACCACCGACGACGGGTCGTACGGCCGAAAGGGGTTGGTGACCGACCCGCTTCGCGAAATGCTCCAAGCAGGCGAGCGTGTCGACTTCGTTCTGGCCATTGGCCCCATTCCAATGATGGCCGCCGTCGCCCAGACGACGAAGCCGTTCGGGGTCAAGACGGTCGTCAGCCTGAACTCGATCATGGTCGACGGGACGGGCATGTGCGGGGGCTGCCGGGTGCTGGTCGGTGGCGAGGCGAAGTTCGCGTGTGTGGACGGGCCGGAGTTCGACGCCCACCAAGTCGACTTCGACGTTCTCCGCAAGCGCAACTTGCTGTACCGGCAGCAAGAGTTGGAGGCACTGAGGCGGTTCGAGCAGAACCCGGACGAAGACCTTCGGTTGGTTCGGCACTCGTGTCGGCTGGAGGAGCAGTACGACCGGCTGGTAGAAGAGCGGTCGCGTGTCGCCGCGCAACGAGTCCACGACGAGGCGGCTGCAGAGACTTCGGCCAGCGAGGAAAGCTCGTGACCTCCGTCGCCCGACCACGTGTGTCCGCTGTGGTCTTCCCGCCCGGTCTGCCGGCTTCGGCAAGGCGTCGAAAGTCAGAGCCCAACCGAACTCAGCTCATTTCGGTGAGGAGTCCGTTCCATGCAGAAGCCCAGTCCGAAAGAGCGAACGAAGATTCCGCGGCAGCGAATGCCGGAGCAGCCGCCGGAGGTACGTCGCCGGAATTTCAGCGAAGTGAACCTGGGGTTTTCGGAAGAGCTGGCACGGACCGAGGCCATTCGCTGCTTGGAGTGCGCCAAGCCCAAGTGCATTTCCGGCTGTCCGGTCGGTGTCAACGTGAAGGAGTTTGTGGCCCTGATTGCCGAAGGACGGTTTGCCGAGGCGGCGGCCGTGGTCCGAAAAGACAACGTCTTGCCAGCCATTACCGGTCGGGTTTGCCCTCAGGAAGACCAGTGCGAAAAGGAATGCATTCTGGGCAAGAAGTTCGAGCCGCTCGGAATCGGTTATTTGGAGCGTTTCATCGCCGACTACGAACGGGAGCACAACCTGCTGAACCATTTCCGTCCGGCTCCCCCCACCCACAAGAAGGTGGCCATTGTCGGAAGCGGACCGGCCGGGCTGACGGCTGCCGGCGACCTGATCCAGCGGGGCCACGCCGTGACGGTGTTCGAGGCGTTGCACGAGCCGGGCGGTGTGCTGGTCTACGGCATTCCCGAGTTTCGGCTGCCGAAGAAAATCGTCCGTGACGAAGTCGACAACCTGCGGCGAATGGGCGTGCGGTTCGAGGTGGACACGGTGGTCGGTCAGACGGTGACCATTGACGAGCTCATGAACGAAGAAGGTTACGACGCCGTGTTCATCGGCACCGGCGCGGGGCTGCCGAAATTCATGGGGATTCCCGGCGAGTACCTGGGCGGCGTTTACTCGGCCAACGAGTTCTTGACTCGAGTCAACCTCATGCGGGCCGACCGGTTCCCCGAGTACGACGAGCCGATTTACGACTGCCGCGGCAAGGACGTGGCCGTCGTCGGCGGGGGCAACACGGCCATGGACGCGGTGCGGACCGCCCTGCGCTTGGGTGCTCGGCGAGCCATGATTCTTTACCGACGAACCGAAGCCGAAATGCCGGCTCGAATCGAAGAAATCCACCACGCCAAGGAAGAGGGCGTCGAGTTCGTGACGTTGACGAACCCGGTTGAATTTCTCGGCGACGAGAACGGTTACCTGCGGGCGGTCCGCTGCATTCGAATGAAGTTGGGCGAGCCGGACGAGTCGGGACGTCGACGGCCCATTCCCATTCCCGGCTCCGAGTTCGAAATTCCGCTGCAGGTGGCCATTGTGGCGCTGGGAACGGGAGCCAACCCACTGGTGCAGTCGACCACGCCCGAGCTGAAGACCAACCGAAAAGGCTACATTCTGGTCGACCCGGAAACCATGCGGACGTCGAAGAAGGGCGTCTTCGCCGGCGGCGACATTGTCACCGGAGCGGCGACGGTCATTTTGGCCATGGGAGCTGGTCGAAAGGCGGCAGCGGCAATTGACGAGTACTTGCGAACGGGTCGGTGGGAGCCGCTGCCGGAAGAGCTGGTCGCACAGGCCGGTGCCAGTTGAGCAGCCTCGGACGCGCGGTCGGTTCGGCTCCTCGAGACCGGCGCGCCGCAGCGTGAAAGGGAAACATGTCGGAGGGGGAACTGAAACGCGACGACCTGGCCACGGCGTACCTGGACCAATTGCCGTTTGAGCCCTACCCGGTGCAGGAAGAGGCCCTGCTGGCTTGGTTCAGCACCGACGAGGGCGTGTTGGTGTGCGCCCCCACGGGAATGGGAAAGACGTTGATTGCCGAGGCCGCCGCGTTCGAAGCTCTTCACACCCGCCAAGTCTGCTACTACACCACTCCGCTGATTGCTCTGACCGAGCAGAAGTTTCGCGAGCTGCAGGAGTCGGCTCTGCGCTGGGGCTTCCACCCCGACGACGTGGGGTTGGTCACCGGCAACCGACGCGTCAACCCGAACGCTCGCGTGCTGGTTGTCGTCGCCGAAATTCTCTTGAACCGGCTGCTCAACCCGGAAATCTTCGACTTCAGTCAGGTCGCGTCGGTGGTCATGGACGAATTCCACAGCTTCGCCGACCCCGAACGCGGCATTGTGTGGGAGCTGTCGCTGGCTTTGCTGCCCAAGCACGTCCGGCTGCTTTTGTTGTCGGCCACGGTCGGGAACGCCGCCGAATTCCTGGTCTGGCTGAAAAACGCTCACGGCCGCCGGCTCGAACTGGTGCAAAGCAGCGAGCGGCGAGTTCCTCTGACCTTTGAATGGGTCGGTGACCGGCTCTTGCCCGAGCAGCTGGAACTGATGGCTCAGGGCGACGAGCAAACCCGTAAGACGCCCGCCCTGGTCTTCTGCTTCAACCGGAACGAGTGCTGGGACGTGGCCGAAACCCTGAAAGGCCGCAACCTGGTCACGCCCGAAGCCAAGAAGCGGCTGGAAAAAGAGCTGGCCAAGTACGACTGGTCGAAGGGAGCCGGTCCCAAGTTGAAACGGTTGCTCCAACGCGGTGTCGGCGTCCACCACGCCGGACTGCTGCCCAAGTACCGGCGCATTGTCGAGGAGCTGTTTCAGCGGAAACTGCTGCAGGTGTGTGTCTGCACCGAG
>CAYSAG010000271.1:0-7094 GCA_964428935.1 uncultured Planctomycetaceae bacterium
GAAGCAGCGGGGCGAAAAGGTGTCGTTTAGCCATGCCTGCGGAAAAACAGGCAGCTCCGCCGAGGACCGGCGCCCAATCGGCGGGCCAGGCTGCGCCCGCGCTCAGGTTGGACAGAGCGACGTGAGGGTCGACGGAGGACTGGCACAGTCCGTCCCAGCCGGAAGACTCTCGTAATAGCTGCGAAGGCAGACGCCAATGGATGCCCGAGAGGTTGTCGACGAGATTCGAAGCTTTCTGCAGTCGGACGACTGGCGGTTCGACGAACGCCTCAGAGAGCTGGCCCAGGCCTACGCTGAACTGTGCCGCGAAGCCAACCGACGACTGCGACAGTGCGAGCAGTTGCTCCAGCGGCAGCTCAAGTCCGAAGCCGTTCAACTGGCCGAGGTCGAACCGAAGGTGCTGGACCTCGTCGCGGTCCTGGACTTCCCGGAACGGGCCGAGTGGGACGACGTGGTTGTGACGTACGAGCTGCCCCAGGCCGAGCGGTTGCTCACCAGTGTGGCCGACGAACTCAACCGCGCCTACAACGACCAGCTGCCTTTGGAACAGCTGCTGGAAAAGCACCGCCTGCTGGCCCTGGCTCGGGCGCCGTTGGCTTGGCGTCTGGCCATTCTGCGCCGGCTGGCGCAGGCCGACCCGGAGTCGTTCTTTTGGGAGGACGACATTCGCGACATGGAGCGGGCTCGGCTCAACCAAATGCAGAAGCAACTCGCCCAGGCCTCCGAGCGGCTCGACACAGCGACGGTCGAAGAGATTGTTTCAGAGCTGCGCAAGGAAGAGTGGTTACTGCCGGAGGCGAGAAAGTTCTTGGCAACCGCTCGACGCGAACTAAAAAAGGTCCAGCGGCTGGCGGCCCGCCGTGAGCTGGACGGTTTGGCTCAACAGCTGAACGACGCCTTCGCCGCCCTCGATCTGCCGGCCGCTCGGCAGTTGGAACAGCGGTGGAACGAGCTGGCCCGTGTGGCGGAACTGACCCCGGGGGAGGAACTTCACGAGCTGGTCGCTCCGGCACTGGCCTGGCTGGCCGACCAACGGCAGATCGAACAACAGGAAAAACAGTACCAACAGCTGCTCGCTCAAATGGAATCCTTGTTGGACGCGGATGAGCCGGACGCGCGGCAATTGGAGCGGTTGGCGTCCGGCGTAGAGAAGCTGGGCCGGGAGTTGCCGTCGTCCTTGGCCCGTCGGTACGAAAACCGGCTCCGTGCGGCCCGACTGGCGGAACGACGCCGGCAGATTCTACTGGTCGGCGCAGCGCTGCTGGGCGTCGTGCTAGTGGTCGCTTTAGTGACCGTGGTGCTGCGGCGGCGGATTCACGCTCGTCAGGTGGCCGACGCGGTCCAACAAGTGCAGCAAATGCTCGATCAGGGCGAACTGGAAGAGGCGCGGCAGTTCGTGGACGCTCACGGCGATTTCGCGTCGTCACCGCAGTGGCAGGAAGTGGTGCGAAAGCTGAAGCAAGCCGAGGAGAAGGAAAAGGCTCGCCGGCTGCAGTTGGAGTCCCTGGCGGCACAGATCGAGCAGGCTGGCGACTTCGAGCAGGCCAAGGAATTGCTCGAGCAAGCTCGTCAGGTGGCCAAGACCACCGAAGAAAAGCTGAGGCTGGCTGAGCTCGAACAAACCTGGGCCGAGAAAGAGGCGGAGGCTCGGGCGCGGCAAGTCCGAGAGTTTCAGGACCGACTGGACCGGACGACACAGCTGCTCAGCCAGCTCGACCAGGCGGCAGGGACAGCCGACGAGCGTCGAATCGAAAGGTTGCTGGCCGAAGCGGAGGCCGGGGTCACGGCGTTGGAACAGGCAGCCGCGGGGCTGGGAGCCACAGCGACGTCGCAAGCGGCCGCCGCCCGGTCGCGGCTGAGGGAGGCGAAGGGGCGCGTGGAGCGGCTGCGGAAAGAGCGGGAACTGCTTCAGACGCTGGGGGCGGGCCTGCCGGTCGAGGCTTCTGCTCCGACGACCGGCGACATCTTGAACCACCACGTCGACACGCTCAAGCGGTTCGTCAGCGAGCTGCCCGAGTCGCCGCGAGCGGTCGACTTCAAACGGGCTTTGTCGCAGGAGAAAGCTTGGCGAGCGGTGGTCGAGTGGGCCCAGCTGTGCGGTCGGTGGTCGTCTCTGGTGCCGGACGAGGTTGGTGGTCAGGAGGCAGCGGCCCGAGCCAACGCTTGCCGCGAGCTGTTGAAGAAGTTTCCGGAGTCGCCGGACGCCGAGGTGATCGAGCGGTGCGAGCAGTTCTTCACGGCCGTGGCCAGACGGGGCGGTGGGGACGAAAGCGGCATCAACCTGCGTCAAGACTGGCTGGACCTGCTGAGCGATCCGGTGCTTTCCGAGGCGTACTGCTTGGAGACGCTCGACGGCGAATCGTGGTACCTGCCTCGCCCAGCGGACTTCGGAGGTCGACCGGCCGCGATCGTCGAGTATTTCGCCGACTACGGGAACCGGACCGACCAGAGGTCGTTCCGGAAGGACGAGCTGCGAGGCATCGAAGCCCGAGAGGCTCCGCACGTCCTGCTGCTCCGCGGTCCCGCCGACCGAATCAAGACCCTGCCGTTGCCGCTGTGGGACAAATGGCACCTGGAGCTGGCTGAAAGCCTGCTGGCCGCGGCCGACGTCGACCCACTGCTGCGCTACGTCCTGCTAGTCCGAGTGCTGGAAGCCGCGGCAGACGGAAATCCGTTCCTGAAGACGGAGTTGGCCGAGCTGAGGCAGCGACTGCACGACGACCAAATCGACCTGTCAGCTCGCTGGATGGACCCAGAAGACCGCGACGCCAAGGCCATGCGCCGCACGGCCGAACGGTTGTTGCGGCGGGTCAAGTCGGACGCCTTGAAACAGTGTTGGCTGCGGGCCGAGCAGGCGCTGAAGGCATTCGAGGCTCAACTCCATCAGCCACTGTTATTGGCCGGGGTCGCATTGCGAGCTGGCGGGGGCTCGTGGCAGTTGAGAGCCAGCCGGACGTCGCAACGGTCCGGTGTCTTGCTGGTGTTGGCTGCCCGCGGCGAGGCCGGAACGGCGTGGAAACGGGTTGGAGAAGTGACAGAAGGCGCACCAACTTGGTCGGCACAAGCGGATGCCGTCCTGTGCGAGGGGGCTCTGGTCTTTCAAACGCGGCGTTCCGAGGACGCCGCCGGCCGGGCGGGGCTCGGGCGCGGCGGTCCGTTTGCGTCGACGTGGTGAAAGGGAGAAACGCCAATCGGGAAGAGGGGCCGTCTGCGGCCAGCGGCTTGGCCGGTGAGCCGGACGAAAGTCAAAGGCCCGACGCGTACGGCGCGGAGCGGGCTGAGCGCGTTGGCAGTGGGGAGTGCGTCATGTCGTCTGAAGAACAGCAACAGTACTACGTGAGACGGCGCGGGCGGGTGTTGGGGCCGCTGGCGTTGAGCCGAATCAAAGAACTGCGTTCCCGTGGTCGGCTGGGCCCAACGGACGAAATCTCGACCGACCGGGTCAACTGGCGGAAGTTGCAAGAGCTGGACCAGCCGAAGGGGACCTCGGCCGACCAGTCGGAAAAGGCAGCCAGTCTGGCCATTCAAACCCGTACTGAGAGCAGCGAGGCTGGATTGCCGGCCACCAGTGGCGCCGGCGAGTGGTATTGCTATGCCAACGGCCAACAGCTCGGGCCGCTCAGCACCGCCACTGTTCGCACCATGATCCAAAACGGGCGGCTGGGCCGGGACGACCTGGTCTGGCGTGAGGGCATGTCAGAGTGGTTGCCGGTGGAGAAGGTTCCGGATCTGTGGGCGGATGGGCTGCCGGCCCGGCCCGCTCCTCCCCGCCCAGGGCCGGGTCCGGCCTTCGAAGCTCCCTTCGAAGAATTGGTCGGCGGTAGCTTTTGGGCCAGAGCGCTGGCTTTGGTGGTCGATGAGTTCATCGTGAGTTTTGTGGGCGGTTTGCTGTTTGGAGCGTACGCCCTGGTTACGGCTGCCAGCTTCGGGGCGGGCGTGGCGTTGGCCGACGCCGAACGGCTGAGCGGCCTTTTCGGGTTGGGAATTTGGATCTTTTTCATCCTGATCCGTCCCGCCGTGCGTCTGATCTACTTCGGAGGGATGGAATCGTCTGCCTGGCAGGCCACGTTGGGCAAGAAGGCTTTGGGGCTGGTCGTGACGGACGAGCAAGGCTTACGGCTGACTTTCACGCGTGCACTCGGGCGAAACTTCTGCAAGAACCTGTCGACGTGGCTAATGCTCATTGGTTACCTGGCTGCAGCCTTTACTCGACGCAGGCAGGCGCTGCATGACTTGATGACCGGGTGCCTCGTGGTCAACGAGCGTGACTTGGAGAGGTGGAACGAGCATGGCGGGCGACGGCCAACAACCTGAGCAGGAATTCCTGAGTTGGAGGGCGAGCGACCCGGAAGAGCGACTGTTTTTTCGGGGCGGCCGGTTCACACGCGTCAACACAGCGTGTGCTTTCTCAATTGGACTGCTGCTGACCGTAGTGTTTTACGCGCTGCTGACTTTCGCCCTGAGCGACTCGTACCTGACGCAAAGCTTCACCCAGCGTGGGTTCGTGCCCTACCTGATCGCGCTGTTCTTCTTTTGGGCGTTGGCGGCGCTGGGGCTGAAGCGGGCTAAACTGCGGTTGCAGCGTCGTGCCCTGTCTTTGCAAGTGGTGCCTGAAGATCCGGCGTTCGTCCTGTCTCCTCGCACGGTCACCGACGTGCTCGACCGAATCTACGCCGTCTGCGACGACCCGCGTCGGTTTGTGCTTTTCAACCGAATCGTGATCGCCTTGTCCAACCTGCGAAACCTGGGGCGTGTCACCGACGTGGACGACATTCTGCGGGCACAGGGAGAGCACGACGAGTCGGCCATGGAAACCAGCTACGCCCTGTTGCACGGGTTCGTCTGGGCCGTGCCCGTGCTGGGCTTTATTGGAACAGTGCAGGGACTGTCGGCGGCCATCGGCGGGTTTGGAATGGTTCTGAGCGGCAGCAGCGAGTTGTCGCAGCTGAAAGACGCCTTGCGCGAGGTCACCGCGGGTCTGTCTGTCGCCTTCGAGACGACCTTCCAGGGACTGGTGGCGGCTTTGATCCTCCAGTTGCTGCTGACTTCGCTGAAGAAGGCCGAACTGGAGTTTTTGGACCAGTGCACCGAGTACTGTGTCCGGCACGTGGTCGGCAAGCTCCGGCTGATGCCGTTCGAACCGGAAGGGGAAACGTAACAGCGCGGGGACCGCCGCCATGGGACGAAGACGCAAAACGAGCCTTGGCGTATCGTTTTTCGCCTTTCAGGACGTCATTACGGCTGTCACGGGCATCGTGATGGTGCTGGTGTTGCTGCTGGCGGTGGAGCTTTCGCAGCAGGAGGTGTCGGCCGAGCCGGAGGCGTCGAACGGGTCGGCGGCCGAGCGGGCCGACCTGAAAGCACGCGTCGATGCGGCCGAAGCCGAATGGCACCGGTTGCAGGCGGAGCTGGCGCGATGGAACCGCTTGCTCGCGAACGTCAAAACGACCAGTCCGTCCGGCCTGAGGGAGGAAATAGACGTCGAAGAGCGAAAAACCCGGTCGGTCGCGGAGCGGTTGAAGCAGCTGCGAACCGAATCAGTTCGGCTGAGCGCTCTTTTGGCCGACAAACTGCGCCGGGACAGTGACGAAAAAAGACGGCTGGAGCGGGAGACGGCTGAGCTGCGGCGGGAGCTTCACGACGTGCAAGCGGAAGTCGCCCGAGCGCAACAACGACTGCAGGAAATTCGGAGCAGCGACCGTGTGTTCTACCAAATGCCTCGCGGCGACCACCGCAGCGGCTGGGTCGGCGTGGTCAGCAACGAACAGGTCCGAATCGCTCCGATCGGACGCCAAGCAATTCCACGAACCCTGACACCCGCGGCGTTTCTGCGTTTCTGTCGGACGGCGGGTGCTGGGAAACGTCTTTACGTTTTTCTGCTGATCCGACCCGACGGAGTCGAGACATTCGATGAATTACAAGAGTCTTTGGATCGGCAGGGCGTCGCCTACGGTTACGACGTGATCGGCTCACGCCGGCGCGTGTTGGACCCTCGTTACGGAGCGGCTCCCCCATGAGACAGCGCGTCGCGGAAGAAAGCTCCAGCTTGGAGCTGTTGCTGGACACGATTTGCAACACCTTCGGCGGTGTCGTGTTCATCGCCTTGTTGGTCATCCTCTTGCTGCGCAGCTCGGCGCCCCGGCGTGCCGCGTCGACCGAACCGGCCGCCGTGTCGGCCTTGGAAATCAGTCGGCTTCGGACGCGGCTGGCCGAGCTGGAGAGCCAGCTGGAAGTGGCTCGATCCCAACGCGACGCCAGCAGCCGGCTGGTCAGTCAGTTGATGCCCGAGCAGGTGCAGGTCTTGGCAGAGAAATTGGCTCGCCTGCGGGAGCGAAGGGAGCAGCTCGAAGCCGAAGCGGCGGCCGAAGAAGCGAAAATCGCCGAACTGAAAACCAGGCTGACCTCAGCGGACGCGTCGGTCGTTGAGCTGGAGCAGCGTCGCGCGGAGCTGCAGAAGCAGTTGGAGTCCGCTCGGGCCAACCTCCAGCAGGCTGAGCAACAAGTGGAACGGGAGCGGCGAAAACGCACACGCCAGCTACGGATGCCCGTTGTTCACGATAGCGGCTGGAAGCGGTCGGTCGGAATCATCGTTCGTTACGGCCGAATGTACGTCTGGCACCGGTACGACGAGTTCGGCAACCGAATGGGGCTGAACACGGACGAGTTCGTTGTGGTGGGAAAAATTGGCGAGGCGTTGGTGACGCGAGCCATCCCGACGCGCGGCATCCCGCTGGACAACTCGCCCGACCTGTTTGCACGCGTGCGCGAACGGTTGAGGCGGTTTCGCCCGAGCGAGTTTTCTCTGACCATCGTCGTGCGGAACGATTCGTTCGAACAATTCGCTCGGCTGCGCGACATCGTCGTTGCCTTGGGTTACGAGTACTGGCTGATGCCGACCCGAGTGGATGGTGGCGTCGTCGATCGTGGAGGCGAACGGGCTTGGCTGCAGTGACCAGCAAGGACCGGACCCGTCTGCGGACGCTAGCTGCGACAGTCAGACCGGACCGTCGCGAAGACGGACGCTCAGCCGCTTCGGTTCCGCATTGCTCCAACCGGAAGAAACCGACAACTGGATTCTGTAGCGGGTGAAAGAC
>CAYSAG010000272.1:0-7080 GCA_964428935.1 uncultured Planctomycetaceae bacterium
GTACGCGAACCCGTCGCGGACAACGACCGACTGGGCTTCACCAGTCCGGACCGTGCTCAGGTGCTTGGGCCGTCGTGGGTCCCGCACGTCCACCAGCTCTAGGCCGTGCAGACGGCACGCGACCAGCAGGAGCGGCCCGCAGACGTCCACGCCGGTGGCCACTTCGACCGTGTCGTAGCGAGCCAGCAGCCTCGGCCGTTCCGGTTTGGCGACGCCCACGACGAACAGACCGTGCTCCCGCGACGTGACGTACGCCACGCCGTCTTGCACGACGATTTGGCGAGTGTTGCCCAGTCCTTCCAGTCGTCCCAGGAGCTTCGGTCGCGCCGGGTTGCTTACGTCTGCGACGAACAGCCGACCGCGTCCGACCACGTACAGCCGATTGCCCGCCACGGCAGCTGCCATGCACGGACCGACCCGCAGGCTTCCAACAATGGGCAGCGAGGGCGTGCCACGAGCCACCGCTCTGGGCGGCTCAGGCCAGCCCCAGCAAAGGGGCGTCGCAGACAGCAGCCCCAGTGACCCGACCGTGGGCACCAGCAGGAACAACCCAACTGAGCGGACTAAGATTCGACAAAGCCTCATGGGCTGGACACCCTTTTCGACTGCGGGCGCGGCGAGCGGCGTTCTGGCAAATGGGAGCCTGCAACTCCGGTTCGGTGGGGCACACGCGAGCGAGCCTCGGTGCCGAAAGGCAGCACGCTGCATCCACGGCCGGTCCAAGGGTCAATCCGCGGCCGTTCGACACCTCGACGCAGACTGGCAGCTTTTCCGCTGTCGCCGGGTGTAAACATTAGAGTTTTCCTTTGTGGGGTGCGCGCACTACGTTCACCCGCTGTCTGCCTGCTTGGGTGTGCGGCCGGTTGGGAAACTTGCCCCACGCTGGGACGCCTGGCTGGTCTGTTCCGGCCCTGGGGCATGAAGAGCCGCTCGACAACCGGTCCCGTTTGTGAGCAGCGCTGGCCGAGCGGCGGCGTGCTGCGGAGCGACCTCACTGCACCGCTTCCTCCATGAACTTCTCCATTTGCTCCACAACGTCCGGGTGGTCGGCCGCCACGTCGTGTTGCTCGCCAATGTCGCGGCTGAGGTCGTACAGTTCAACCGGCCCGTCCGGCTTCAGTCGGACCGCCTTCCAATGCTTCCACCGCACGGCCGTCTTGTTTCGGTACTTCCAGAACAGGTAGTCGTGGTGTGGCTGCGGGCGTCCGAGAAGCGTGGGGACGAAGGAAATGCCGTCGATGTCCTTGGGCGGCTCGACGCCCGCCAGTTCGCAAGCCGTGGGCAGGAAGTCCCAGAAAGCCAACGGTTCATGCGAAACTCGCCCCGGCTGAATGGTACCGGGCCACCAAGCAATGGCGGGCACTCGAATGCCGCCCTCGTACAGGTCTCGTTTGTAGCCGCGGAGCGGGCCGTTCGAGTCGAAGAACTCGTGGTCGTGACCGCCTTCGTGGTGCGGCCCGTTGTCCGACGAGAACAGGACCAACGTGTTCCGTTCAATTTTGAGTTCGCGCAAGAGGGCAATCAGTCGGCCGACGTCTCGGTCGAGCCGCCACACCATTGCAGCGAAGCCTTTTTCGGTGTCCGGCCAGTCGCGGTGGGCGTACGGGCCGTAGTCCGGGACCTCCAGCCCGTTCCCGGTCAAGCGGCCGCCCTCGTTGTTTGCGTGCGGCAATGTCCAGTGGACGTGCAGCAGGAACGGCCGCTTGTAGTTTTTCCGGACCCACGCCAGCATTTGCTCGGTCATGACGTCGTGCGAGTAGGTGACGCGCTTCACCGACACTCGGCCTCGGGCCTTGGGGTCGTCGCTCAGCACGTTGCCCTTGAGCGGAAACTTCTGCTCGTTCAGCCACAGGTGCGTCGGGTAGTAGTTGTGAGCCGCTCCCTGGTCCAAGTAACCCATCCAGAAGTCGAACCCATTTCGGTTCGGGTGGCCCGTGGTTCCGACGCCGCCCATGGCCCACTTGCCGACGCCGCCGGTCGCGTAGCCCGCCTGCTTCAACAGCTCGGCCACCGTCACGTCCGACGGCTGGAAAATGTACCGCTCGTTGCTGCTAATCGGCGTGTGTCCCATGTGCTTGCCGGTCCACAGCGACAGCCGCGACGGACGGCACACGGTGCACCCTGCGTAAAAGTCGGTGAACCGCAGACCCTCGGCGGCCAGCCGGTCGAGGTTGGGCGTTCGAAGAACCTTCTGGCCGTAGCAACCCAAGTCACCGTAGCCCAGGTCGTCGGCCAGAATGAAGACAATGTTGGGCCGCTCGGCCGCCCGAGCCGTCGCTTGGTTCGGCCGGACGAAAGGAACCGCCCAGGCCGCGACAAACACCAGCCCGAGCAGACGGCCCAGAGAGGCCGCGGGTGCGGACCGTCGAGCGTTCAGCAAGGACCGAGCCGTCGCCCCGTCGCCGCGTCGCCCGTGTGGACAAGTCGTTCGCGTACTCATGAGGTCGTCTCCGTGTCAGCTCACCTGTGGACCAACCGGTCGTTTGGCAGAAGCGTGCCGCTGGGTCAAACAGGAGTGCGGCGAGAACGCGTCGCCAACAGCGGGAAAGAGCAAACTCGGTAGCCGTGTCGAGCGTACTCGGACGAGCCACCGCTGGCAAGCGGACGAACGGAGTGAACGAGCCGGGCGGACGCGAAGGTGACAGACGGACCACGCTTCGCGGTCAAAGCGTCGCCATTGGTCTGAGGAGACAGAAGCTTCGCCTCGGCCAACGGTCGTCCGTGGGAGACACGTCGCCGCCGGCCGGCGCGTGCACTCACGCCTTGCGAATTTTTCCTCGTCCGCGTTCGACGTTCTTCGTGGCGTTGCGGGTGTCGAGTACCAGTTGAGCGTGGTCGACAATGAATTGGTAGTCGTAGCAGGAGTGGTCGGTGGCAATGAGTACGCAGTCCTGGGCCGCGAGGAACTGCGGCGTCAGCTCGCTGCTGGTCAGCTGAGGAACTCGGAAGTGCCGCATTTTCGGCAGCTTCGGAATGTACGGGTCGTTGTAAGTCACGACCGCTCCGCGAGCCAGCAGCAGTTCCATGAGCGCGAAGGAAGGACTCTCGCGCGGGTCGTCCACGTCTTTCTTGTAGGCCATGCCCAGAATGCAGACACGGCTGCCTTTCAGCGGCTTGCCGACTTCGTTCAAGAATTCCATGAGCCGCAGGACCACGTACTCGGGCATGCGCGAGTTCACCTCGCCGGCCAACTCAATGAACCGCGTCGGCAGTCCGTGTTTGCGAGCCAACCAAGTGAGGTAGAAGGGGTCAATGGGAATGCAGTGCCCGCCCAGTCCGGGGCCTGGGTAGAAGGCTTGGAAGCCGAAGGGTTTGGTCTTGGCGGCGTCAATGACTTCCCACACGTCAATGCCCATTCGGTCGTAGAGCATTTTCAGCTCGTTGACCAGGGCAATGTTCACGGCTCGGTAAGTGTTTTCCAGAATCTTGCACGCTTCGGCCACCTCGGGGCTGGAGACCCGGACCACCTCGACGACGGCGTGGCTGTAGAGCCGCTCGGCCAGCTCGCCGCTCACCTGGTCCACCCCGCCGACCACTTTGGGAATGTTCGAGGCCGAGTACTTCGGGTTGCCCGGGTCCTCCCGCTCCGGACTGTAAGCCAGGAAAAAGTCCTGACCGACCTTCAGACCGCTCCGTTCCAGAATCGGCAACACGACGTCGCGAGTGGTCGTCGGGTAAGTCGTGCTTTCCAAGACGACGAGCTGCCCCGGCCGCAGCGACTGAGCAATGGCCTCGGCCGTCCTTTCGACGTACTGCAGGTCCGGGTCACGGCTGTCCGAAAGGGGCGTCGGGACGCAAATGAGCAGACAGTCCGGCTCGCTCAGCCGTTTCATGTCCGAAGTGGCCTCGAAACGCTGTTCGGCCAGCCAGGCCGCCACGCGGGACGAGTCAATGTGTTTAATGTAGGACTGGCCGGCCATGAGCTGGTCGACCTTTTCCTGGTCGACGTCGAAACCGAGTGTGCGAAAGCCGGCTTTCACGAACGCGTCGATTAGAGGCAGCCCGACGTAGCCCAAACCAATGACCCCAACCAAGGCCGTTTTGTCTTGCAGGGCCTTTTCCAGTTTGTCTCGCATTCGCTGTTCTCCGCCCATTCGACCAGACGTTCAGTTTCTCCACGGCGTCGGACTTGCACGAGCGCCGGAGTCGCTCTGGAAGCCCGCCGCGCGCACCCTTCGCCCAGAAGCCGTTCTCTTGGTGGCGGGCAACCCCGGAAAGGACCAATCAGAAGAAGTCTAGCACGCCTTTGAACCGTTTGCACAGTAAAAAGTTGCGGCCGAGGCGAACGGGGACGCAGGGGAGTCGGTCTTTTCAGAGTGGAGCCGTCGGAGGCGCAGGCGGACGAGCCCCGGCCGGGCCTCCGCCAAGCGGCGGCCGGTGCGCCAAGCCGAGCGAGTCACCGCGCCGCAAGGCCCGTCGGTCAGGACCAGCGCGAGCCGCTGGGCCGACGCCAGCGCTTTACTGTCCCGGAGTCTGCCACAGCACGTCGTCGCGGCCGTCGTTGTTCGCTCGGCGAGCCAGCACGAACAGCAAGTCCGACAGTCGGTTCAAGTAGGTCGCCACGTGCGAGTTGACCGGCTCCGACTGAGCCAACTTCCAGACGGCCAGTTCGGCTCGGCGGCAGACGGCCCGAGCCAAGTGCAAGAACGCCGCCGCCGGACTGCCTCCCGGCAGCACGAAGCCCGCCAGAGGCTCCAGAAGCTCGCTGGTCTGGTCAATCCAACTTTCCAACCGCAAGACGGCCGACTCGTTCAGACGAAACTGCCGGGGAGACGACTGGCACAGGTCCGCGCCGACGTCAAGCAGGTCCCGCTGAACCTGCAGCAACCAGTGACGGGTCTGCTCGTCGGGAAGTGGTTGAGACAAACACACGCCGAGCAGCGCGTTCAACTCGTCGACCGCTCCACCCGCAGCCACCGCCGGGTGGGTCTTCGCAACGCGTCGTCCACTTCCCAGCGACGTCTGTCCGCCGTCGCCAGTGCGCGTGTAAATTCGACGGCCGTCAGTCATGGGTCGTTTCTCTCGTTTCGCTTTGGCTCGCCAGGTCCTGTCAGTCACGAGGCTGCGCGGTTTGCGGCGTTCGAGGGAGGACGGCACGGGGGTGGCAACGGCGCCCCGGGGGGGGTGAGGCGTGGAGCCGCACAGACGCCAGGCGGCGAAGCTCCTCGCCGACTTCGACCGCGCCCCCGCTCCGAACTGGCAAGCCCGGCGGCCGCTCGGCCAACCCGTCAGCTCTCTTTTCCTAGGACCAGACGCTGGAACTCGGAGCTGTCGTGCAGGGGCACCAAGTCGGGGTCGACCTGAGCCCACTGGCGGTCGTCGAAGCCCAACTCGAACGCCCGTTTCAGACACCGGAGCGCCTTTTGCTCGAATTCGGCTTCTCGTTTCCGCGTGCCGGGGCCGTCTTGGCGTCGCAGTTGCTCGAGCGCGCGAGCGTAGGTGCAAGCCGCGTTGTACTGGAACAGAGCGTCGTCTTTGAAGCGTTCCTCCTGCGACTCCACCAGCCGCACGCCTTCGTCGACCCGTCCCAGTCGCACCGCTGCGACCGCCAGCCCGGCCAAGGCCACTCCGTCGTCGGGCACCAGTTCCAGTGCCTTCTTGAAATGCTCGTAGGCTTGTTCGAGCCGGTCGAGCAACAGTTCGCAGTGAGCGCGTCCGCGCAGCACGTCCGGCAGGTTCGGGTCGATTTGGTCGGCCAGCTCGTAGCAGTCCAAGGCGGCCTGCCAGTCCTGCTTTTGCGAGAAGCTTTCCGCTCGACGAACCAGGGCTGCGGCTGGCGAGCGGGCGCACGCCTCTTCGAACGCCGTCACCGCGACCGAACGCAGGCGTTCGTCGTCTCGTTCAACCAGCGTCTTCCGCAAGACCTCGCGAGCTGCCGGCGTGGCCAACTGCGCGAGGGTGTTGCAAACGGAGGTGAACAGCGGGTACTCAGTGGTTTTCGCCAACGCGGCCTCCAGCAAAGCGACGGCCCGCTCCGTTCCCTCTCGCTGCAGTTCGCTGGTCGCCGTTTGGAACAGCACCGCGTCCTTCGACTGCAAGGCCTCTTGGGCCCGCGTCCAGAAGTGAGGCGAGTCCAGACGGTGCAAGACACGGAGAGCCGCGGCTTTGGTCGCTTTGTCTTTCAGACGCGGGTAGAGCTCGTTCAGCCACTCGGCCACCTCCGCGTCCCCCAGTGCGGCCAGCGTGTAAAGCACCGACTCCACGTTTCCCTCGCCCCGTTCCACCGCTCGCTCCAACAAAGGAACCGCCCGCCTCTCCTGAGCTTCGCTCAGAAGGGCGAGCATGTACGGCGTGGGCGGGTTTTTCTTCAACTGCTCCAGCACGGACTCCACTAACAGGCTTCGCCAGCGCGGGTCGCGGCGTTGAGCCAGCAGTTGGAAGGCCGTGTGTCGGAGCTGCTCGCGCGGGCCGGTCAGGGCTTGGCGCAGAAGCTGGTCGACCTGAGGGTGCCCGAGCGAGGCCAACGCTTTGAGCGACTCGGCTGCCAGCCGCTCGTCCTCCGACTGCTCGACCCACGTCCGCAACACTTCGGACCAGCGTGCGTCGGGGTGGGACGCCAGCAGCTGGACCAGCTCCACTGTCGGTTTCAGTCGCCGCTGCTGGAGCAGCTCGAGCAGCCGGTCGCGGCCCGAGTCGCTGCGGTGAGCGGCCAGACTTTCGACCGCGTCGGCTCGCACCGCCGGGTCCTTCGTCGCCAGTTCGGCCAGTCGCTGGACGGACCTCGGCGAGGCGAACTGGCGGAGCGCCGCGGCAGCCGCTCGACGCACGACGACAGCCGGGTGTCGAGTGGCTTTCAGCACCAGCGGCTCGGCCGCTGCCGGCAGCGACTCCGCTCCGCCCACCAACGCGGCGGCCAGCTCCCATTCCTGCCAGTTCGGTGTCGGTGTGTCTGGTCCGCGGTTCGGCTCGGCCGGCTCGGGCTGCGAGCGGCTCGACCAGACCAGCGCGTCTTGCAGCCGTCGAAGCAGTTCCGCTCGAGGAAGCCGCTGGTAGACGTCCCACAGGGCGGCGACGACGGCCTCTTCCGGCTCGGCAAACCGCTCGCTGCTCTGCCGGCAAGCCGCGGCCAGCGTGAGCGGT
>CAYSAG010000273.1:0-7064 GCA_964428935.1 uncultured Planctomycetaceae bacterium
AGGTCTTCGTCGCTGCGGACCTCGCACGGCACGACAAAACGAGCAAACGAGTCGACCAGCTTCCGCACGCGTCGTTCCATGCGTCGGTACTTCGGGTCCCGGTCGGGCAGGTGCGTGAAGCCCATTTCCGCGCCGTGCGCGTGGAGTTCTCGAGTAATGGCCCACGCCAGCGAGTGGTCGTTGGCAATGCCCAACACCACACCCTTTTTTCCGTCGAACAGTCTCATGGAGTGGTGCTCCGCGAAAAGGTTGTCCGAGTTTCTTGCGGGAGTGTCGACGACGGACGCGGCCACGTGCGTCGGGAAGTCAAGGCGGCAAGGCCCGAAGAGACGGCTTGAACGAGCCGGGCCGAAGGACAGCCCTGGACGACGGCTTCCAAGACTTCGAGAACCGACAGCCCCCAAAGGCGACCTCCGTCGCTGGCACAGCCCGCTCCGGCCGAGCGTGTTCGCAGCCGCTTCCTTGGTGTTTCGAGCCTGGTCGACGTGTCGAGACGTGACTCCGGTTTGAGCAAAGAGCGAAGGCCGTCGAGCGGAGAAGGCCGTCGTTTCGGGAAGGCGACACAATACCGAACTTCAAAGTCCAGTTCAACCAGCTCGTCGCGGCAGAGCCGCTGGGTCGGACGCTCCGCCCAGCCGACCGCTCGTGGCGTCGTCCAGTCGACGCGCGCCGTCCACGAGCGGCTCCACCCCGAAAGCAGGCCGACCCCCCAAAAAGAAAAGGCGGGCGAGAAAAGCTCGCCCGCCAAGTGGCGTGGGGGGAGGGTCTGGCTCCGACTGCCACTCGGCCAAGCCGGTCAGGACGCCTGCAAAGCTTCGCGAGCTCCGTCGCCGTTGCGTCGGTCCGGCGAGGCCTCGGAGTCGCTGCCGTCCGAACCGACCAGCCGCGGCAGCAACGCTTCGGCGAAAGGCCGCAGCCGTTCACTGCGACTGGCATGTTGCAGCTTCTTGATGGCCTTCGCCTCGATTTGTCGAATACGTTCGCGCGTCACCTTAAAAATGCGGCCGGTTTCTTCCAGCGTGTAGCTGTACCCGTCGCCCAGCCCGTAGCGCAACTTGATGATTTCCCGTTCGCGGTAGGTCAAGCTGCGCAGGACCTTGTCGATTTCTTGCCGCAGCATTTCGTGCAAAGCCGAGTCGGCCGGTGCGGCGTGGTGGTTCCGGTCCACCAGCAGGTCGCCGAACTCGCCGTCTTCATCCTCGCCAATCGGCGTTTGCAAGCTGGTCGGGTGACGCCAGGTCTTCATGATTCGTTCGACTTCTTCGACAGTGAAACCGACCAGCTCAGCCAACTCCTCCGTCGTCGGCTCACGGCCGTGCTTCTGACGGAATTCCTCGCCTTTGTTCTTCAAGGTCGAAATGGCCTGGAAGACGTGGACGGGAATGCGAATGGTTCGAGCGTGGTCGGCCACCGCTCGGGTAATGGCCTGCCGAATCCACCAAGTGGCGTAGGTCGAGAACTTGTAGCCGCGTCGGTACTCGTACTTCTCGACCCCACGCATCAGCCCGGCGTTGCCTTCTTGAATGAGGTCGAGGAAGCTAAGGCCACGGTTGCGGTACTTCTTGGCAATCGACACGACCAGTCGCAGGTTGCCGCACGAAAGCTTTTGTTTGGCTTCGGTCCAGGCGTCGTAACGTCTTTTGATTTCTTCGACCCGCTGCAGGAACTCGTCTGGGAACTCGAGCGTCAACTGGGTCAGCTCGTCCAGCTCGCGGCGAGCCATTTCCACTTCGGTCGGGTTGGTCGACTCGAGCTGCCGGCGCAGGTACTCGATCCGCTCCGCCACCTGGTACAGCCGCTTCATGATTGGTTGCAGCCGGTGAGTTCTCAGACTCAGCTCCTCGCACAGAATGACCATTTTCCGGCGGCGGCGTTTCATTCGTTCTCGAGCGGCCTGACGCTCCTCTTCGCTGGCCGTCTCGGAACACACAATGGCAAAGTCCTGCTCGTTCTGCTGAATCAGGTGTCGGAGCGTTTTCAGGTTGTGGGGCATTCGGCCTTCGATTTGTTCTTTGCGGACGTTCTCGGTGTCGGCCGTTCGCAGCGTCCGCTCGAAAGGCAACTGCTTCGCGTGGACCTTTTCAATGATTTCGACCGCCAGTCGCAGGGCGAAGTCCGACTCGAGCACCTTCAGACGCATTCGCTTCCGGCACAGCTCGATCTGCTTCGCCAAGAAAATTTCCTTGTCTCGGCTCAGCAGCGGAATGTGCCCCATTTGGCTCAAGTACATGCGAATCGGGTCACGGGACGACAGGACGCTTTCGGGAGGCGCGAACAAGGGGTTGTCGGTGGATTGGTCGCTGAGAAACGTGAGCGCCTCGGGCGACTGCTGGGCCTGCTGCTCGGCTTCGTCCTCTTCGACGGCGTCCGGGTCGTTGACGACGTCCAGCCCGAGGTCCTCCAGCGCGTGAACAATGTAGTCCATCAACCGCGGGTCGCCGCCTTCGTCCGGCAAGTACTCGTGCACCTGTTGGAACGTCAGGAACCCCCTCCGTTGGGCTTCCTGAAACATTTGGCTCATTTTCTCGTCGAATCGGTACACGGCTCCACTCCTTTCCTTCCTACGACGTTTCCACCCTCCATGAGCGACGTCGGCCCGCACAACGGCCCTTTCGGGCCAAAGCGGGCATGCCGGTCCGCACGCACAAGACAGCCGGCGCGCCGTACGCGACGCGTCGAGCGGTACGAGTGAGCTGCGCAGAACGAGCCGAAGCGGCAAGGCGAAGCGGGCCTGGAAAGTTGCCTGTGAGCGAGAAGGGCACGAAGTCGCAAGCCGTTCGTTCGGCGCGAAGAGCGGAAACGAGCGGTTCCCTCCGCCTTCCAATGACCCGGCCGGTCGAGCGACCGCCGACAGCAACACGACTGTCCGCGCGCTGCACCAAGCGGGCGGGAACCACAGCCAAGCAAGACGGCCAAGAACGTCGTCCTTGACTCGCAGCGCCCCGCCGACAGACCCACTCCCTTTTTGCGCGACGTGCCGAATCCAGCATTCGGGGACTCCATTCCACCTTTCGTGCGTTCCGTCCCGAGTGTGTCGAGTCACTCGAGCCCAGTCGGCTCGTCGCCACGGCCGACGACCAGCTCGACCAGACAGCCCCCGTCGGATTCAGCCGCCCGCGTCCAGCAGACCGGTCCTCATCGCAGCCTCCTTTCCCTCGCGAGAACCCAAAACGCGTCGGGACCCACCGGTCCTCCAAGCTGTCTGCGGCTCAACATGCTACCAAAAACCCTTGCCCTGTGCACAAAGATTTTTCCCCACAACCGGAATTTTCGGAAAAATTCGCGAAGCCTTCGCCAGCCGCACTCGCAGCTCGGCCCGAACCGCTCCGACCACGCTCCGCGAACCGCTGCCCGCTCGAGTCCAGCCGCTCCGAAGACGAAAGGTTCGCCCGGCCGGTCCGAGCCAGCCAGCCACAGCCGCCGCCGGCTCACTGTTCTGCGCTTGCCCGTGCCGCGACCAGCCGTCCTTCCGCCCCAGGTCGCTCCGGTTGTGCCGGCCTTGGCGACTGAGCTACTCGCAAGCCGCCAAGCTGGACGATTCTAAGCGGGGACAAACCGACGACTCGGCACGGACGTCCCAGCTCCAGCTCCGCGCCGCGCCTGCGGCCAGGAGCCTTCGCAGCCGAGCCGGTTCATCCAGACGGCGGTCGCCGTCGCGCGGCACCGGAAGGCCTTGTGAGACGCCGCACACGAGAGTCTTCGGCAAGCAAGTTTGGAGCACGACTCATGACCAGCAACCACGGCCACGAGCGAGCCCGTCGAGAGACGTCGCGTCAGGCCCGGACGGAGCAGCCGAGCGGGTGGGAAGCGGTTCGAGTCCACGCGGTGGCCCGCCGTTGGTTCCGCGTCGGCGCCGTCGGCCTGCTTGGGTTGCTGACTTGGGTGGCCACAGTCGGCCCGTCCCCGGCCCGCGCGGCGGTCATTTACGTCGACAACGTGCTCGGCCATGACGACTTCGACGGCAGCTCGCCGGAGGTCCGGCGCGAGCGGGTCGGGCCGGTCCGGACCATTGCTCGAGCCGTGCAAATGGCTCGACCCGGCGACGTCATTTCCGTGGCCAACCGCGGCCGGCCGTACTACGAGTCGATTCAGCTGGTCGGACCGCGGTGCAGCGGTCTGACCTTTCAACCGCCGCGAGCGGGTGAGCGGTGCCGGACCGACGTCATTGCCTTCCAACTGCAGGGGCACGGGGCGGTGGTGAGCGGAGCCCGTCCGGTTTCGCCCGGCGCGTGGCAGAGGCTGCCCGGACGGCTCTGGCGCTTCGAACCTTACCGCAAAGGTTACTTCTTGTTGCTGAAAGACGAAAAGCCGTTGCCGGAAAGTCCGCGTCCGAAAAGCGAAGCGGAACTGAACCGGCTTCCGGAAGGCCACTGGTGCGTGTGGCGCGGGTGCGTCTACTACCGGGCTCGGTTGGACGAGGTGCCGCCGCTGGAGCCGTTTCAGTACGCCGCTGAAGACGTCGGGCTGACACTGTACGCAGTCCGAAACGTGCGCATTTCGGACCTCGTTTTCCGCCACTTCCGGCTGGACGGCGTGAACGCTCACGACCTTTGCCGCTGTGTAGTCCTGGAAAACGTGGTGTGCCAGCAGAACGGCCGCTCGGGTCTGACCGTGGCGGGCAGCTCGCGACTGACCGCTCGCCGCTGCCGCTTCGTCGACAACCGGGTCCACTCGGTGCTAATTACTGAAATGGGCGAAGTGAGGCTGGAACAGGTGGAGGTGTCGAAGCCGCCGACGGTGGCGGAGTAGGCTTGTCGGCGGCGCGGAGCAGCTCGACCGGTCCGCTCCGCGACGTGCCGTCGGCCGGGCGGTGACGGCAAAGACAGAGGTTCCTTCTTGGTCGGCCCGAAGAATCAGCGCCGTCGGCGCGGTGAGCACAGGAGCTGCCAGAATGCGACGGTCGCGGCGCAGCCAGCCCGAAGTGCGAGTCGGAACGTCGGGGTGGAACTACGAGCACTGGCGCGGGCGGTTCTACCCCGAGTCGCTGTCGCCCCGAGACTGGTTCCGCCACTACGCGTCCGTCTTCGACACGGTCGAAATCAACAACACGTTTTACCAGCTGCCCGAGCCCGAGACGTTCGACTCGTGGCGCCGGCAAGCGCCGAGCGGCTTCGTGTTTGCCGTCAAGGCCAACCGGTTCCTGACTCACCGTAAGAAGCTCAAGGACGCCGCCGACTCGCTCGAGCTCTTTCTCGAACGAGCCCGGCGGCTCCAGCGGCACCTGGGACCGATTCTCTACCAACTGCCGCCGCGTTGGAAACGCAACACGGGCCGGCTGCGCGAGTTCTGCTCGCTGCTGCCGTCGGACCTGACGCACGTCTTCGAGTTCCGCGACCCGTCGTGGCTGCACGAAGAGACGTTCGCCGTGCTGGAGCAGTTCGGAGCGGCGCTGTGCCTGCACGACCTGGTCGACAAACACCCGCGCCGAGTCACGGCCAACGTGGTCTACGTCCGGTTTCACGGAGCGGGCGAGGTGTACGGGGGCAGCTACTCGAAGGCTCACTTGCGCCGCTGGGCCGAGTGGCTGAAAGAGCAGTTGGCCGAGGGGCGGAGCGTCTACGCGTACTTCAACAACGACGCCCAGGCAAACGCTGTTTACAACGCGTTGGCGCTGCGCGAGCTGTTGCTGGCTGGCTGAACGAGCGTCGGCAAACCACAGGAGCGTGTCCGGCCGGTTCGACGCAAGCCACCCACAGTCAAAGTCCGGTGCAGCGGCTTGGCCTTGCAGCGAGGCAGCCGACGGCCGTCGAGAACGTCGCTGCTTCGGTTCCGCCCGCGCGGCGCCGCTCGCCTCACGAGTCGCCGTCGCACACGGCCTCGACGAAGTCGTTCAAGTACGGCAAACGAGACGCCGTCTGGCGAATTTTCTCCTCCGCCTTCAGCAGTTGCGACAAGAAGTCCCACTGTCCGGTGACCAGAGCCTGCCGGGCTTCCTCGGGAATTTCGCAGGCGAACGCCTGGTCGCCGAAACGGACTCGCTTCGCGTTCAGGTCGACCGTGACCGTCAGCTTGGGGTCGTTCTGGACAGCCTCGGCCAGTCGCTGCAGGTCGGACCGAGCTGCCGTGACGGCCGGAATGCCCAATGACGTGCAGTTCCCGAAAAAAATCTCGGCGAACGACTCGGCCACAATGGCCCGAATGCCCCACCGCACGAGGGCTTGCGGCGCGTGCTCACGAGACGACCCGCAACCAAAATTCCGTCCGGCAATCAAAATGGACGCCGACTGGAAACGCGGGTCGTCGAACGGGTGGTTGGGGTCTTGTCGGCGGTCGTCTTCGAAAACGTGTTCGCCCAACCCTTCGAACGTCACGCACCGCAGGTAGCGAGCGGGAATGATTCGGTCTGTGTCGACGTCGTCGATTAGCAGCGGCACGGCGGTGCCGGTCACTTGTTCGATTTCTTGCATGGCTGGGGTTCCTGTCCGCTGGACTGGGTTTGTTGCTGTTTCCGTTGGCCCGAGGCGACGGACCGGGTGGCCCCACAAGACCGCTTGCCGTGGCCGGCGAGGCAAGTGCGAGCGGCTCG
Source organism: uncultured Planctomycetaceae bacterium (assembly GCA_964428935.1). Classification (GTDB taxonomy): domain Bacteria; phylum Planctomycetota; class Planctomycetia; order Planctomycetales; family Planctomycetaceae; genus JAADHY01. The sequence goes on from CAYSAG010000273.1 coordinate 6,527, forward strand.
CTCGCCGGAAGCCGTTTGACTCGGACGCGCCGGCCGTCAAAGCAACTCGCGGACGTCCGTCACGCACCCGGTCACGGCCGCGGCGGCGACCATGGCCGGACTCATCAGAATCGTCCGTCCCGTCGGGCTGCCTTGTCTTCCCTTGAAGTTTCGGTTGCTCGACGACGCGCACACCTCGCGGCCTTGCAGCTTGTCCGGGTTCATGGCCAAACACATGGAACAGCCGGCGCTACGCCACTGGAAGCCGGCTTCGCGAAAGACCTGGTCCAGTCCCTCCTCTTCGGCTTGCCGCTGGACTTGCCGCGAGCCGGGAACGACCAGCGCCCGAACGTGCGGAGCGACCTTTCGGCCCCGCACGACGCGGGCCGCTTCCCGAAGGTCGCTCAGCCGGCCGTTCGTGCACGAGCCAATGAACGCGACGTCGATTTTCAGTCCCTTGACCGGTTGGCCTTCTTCCAGACCCATGAACTCCAGTGCCTCGCGAGCCCCTTTCTGCTCCTCAGGCGGCAAACTGCTCACCCGCGGAATCCGCTCACCA
>CAYSAG010000274.1:0-7049 GCA_964428935.1 uncultured Planctomycetaceae bacterium
TGATGTCGGGTTACAGCACCAGCAGCGTGACGTACGACGAAATCGATCGACTGGTGCAGTACGCGCAGAGCCGAGGCTTTCAGCGGTCGTGGCAGTTGAGCCCGGTGGGCGACTGGAACCGAGTCACTACGGATGGTGCGGATCAATTGCGGACGCATGGTCCGATGCATGAGATTCTGTCAGTCGACGGAAACGCGTTGGAACACGACGCGAAGGGCAATGTGACGTTCATCCCGGGTCAAGCCAGGTCCAACGGTTCCAGTCTGCGGCTCCTTTGGGGCTTTGACAACGAGCTGCGAGGCGTGGATGTGGATGGCGACGGTCTTTACGAGACGACGTACCGGTACGACGCTTTGCAGCGCCGCGTGGCGAAGACGACCGACGGGAACACGACCGTTACCGTCTTCCACATGATGCAGGAACTGGTGGAGTACCGGTCGGGCGATCCGGCCGGCAGTCCGCAAGCAGTGTGGGTCTACGCCACGTACGTGGACGAGCCGCTTTTGGTGCGGCGAGGTGATGGCAGCGAGTACTACTTCCACCAGAACTCGCAGTACAGCGTCGCGGCGCTGACCGGCTCGGCGGGCAACGTGGTGGAGCGTTACGCGTACACGGCGTACGGCTCGCCCACCATCCTGGCCCCGGACGGCGTGACCGAACGCTCCGAATCCGCCTTCAATAACCCCGTCCTCTTCACCGGCCGCCGCTGGGACAGCGAGTCCGCGTTGTATTACTACCGAGCCCGGTACTACGATCCGGTCTTGGGGCGTTTCCTCTGTTGGGACCCCATTAGATATGACGGGGGCCTCCATTTGTACGCGTACACTGGGAATCGCCCTTCGGCGTTCGTCGATCCTACTGGGCTTCATTGCACTGATTGGTCGTGGACGCCGATCGCCATGCCGCGCACGGCGCGCGGTCGCCAGCTGGGATGGTTTTTCTATCAATGGGAGGGGTGGTTACAGGGCAATTACGGAAGTCGGTGGTGCCGGAACCAATGCGACGATTGTCGGTGGGTAACTGATGAAGAGGTGTCGGTCTCGGCGTCCATATGCGCCCGTGTAGGTGTTGGGATCGGCCTCCATGTTGACACTGACGAGCACATCCCGCCTTGGTCGCTACGCCTGTTGCCCGGGATTGGCCGGGAAATCCGCGTTTTTGGGTATATCGGGGGAAGAGGCAGCGCATCTGGCTGCGCGACCTTCACGGTATCCGCTAGCACGGATCGGTGTCACGGGGTCGACTTTCGTCGAGTGAAGGGCTGCGTGAACGTCCCCATAGACTTTCGAATGGCTGTCGGTGTCAGCTTATGAATGGGCGTTGGCGTGTTCAATATGGACTTTGCCGGAGAGGTTTTCGTCTCCTTGCCCACTATTCTTATCGCCGTGTGCTGCGAATGCACGGTGCCAGGTGGATGCAGTTGCACTCCCCAATGGCCGTCTCTTCCGAGCACAGCGACTGTTGGATTCTGCTTCTGTTTCGTCATGTGCCACGAAACGTCAATGACCATTTCGCTGCCGTTCTAACGTAGAGGCAGACCAGCATGGGAAGGCCGCGGTTGGGAACGCCTGAGCGTCGCGCGCTCTGTCACACGGGGACCGGATGCCTCGTATCGTTAGTGTTGTATCTCGTCGGGGCTCTTGCATGCAAGGATCACCATCTTCTTGCTGCAGTCCTCGGACTAGCGGCCTTTGCGGCTTTTATGTGGGGAATTTCTGCCGCTTTGGCCGCCTTGGATCGCTGGGACGAGCTGTCTAAGAGGTACAGAACGCGCGCTCAGGTCAAGGCGCGAGCGTACTTGGGATTGGTTGGTGGGACAGACACCTATCGTTGCTATCGGGGGAGCGCGACCAGCGAAGGACTGTTCATCCGACCTGTTATTGGGAACCGGATCGCTCGCCCTCCTCTGCTGATCCCATGGGAGGACATCGATATCGAGGATTGTGAAGGGGACGTGATCCTCAAGATATCGACTCTCTCCCCGCCGGTAAGAATACGGTCTGATGGCCCGCGGGGCGACCCGGAATGGAAGCGCATCCTTGAGATCTTGGAGCAGAAAAGGAAGGAGCACCTCACCGCCGTCGGGCGGTCTGGCCGTCCGAGTGGTCTTGTCGGGCGGCAAGGCTGAAACAACCGCGGCTGGTTTCAGCTAGGTTTTCCCGTCGTGACGAACCGCAGCTACAACCGGCAGGACAACCTGGTCACCTCGATCGACGTGCCCGGCTATCCGTAGCTTCAACAGCACGGGTCAGAAAGCGGCCAAGACGGCCAGCACGTTCCGCTGGGGTTCTCCACCCGTTACGTGCACTTGGCCCGTCGCGTCGACGAACACGTTCACCTCGCTGCGCACGCCGAACTCCGGCAAGTACACGCCTGGTTCAATGGAAAAGCACGTTCTGGGCAGAACGCGTCGCTCCTCGCGCGTTTCCAGGTTGTCCATGTTCGCGCCGTTGCCGTGCGTTTCTTGTCCAATGCTGTGTCCGGTGCGGTGGACGAAATACTGGCCGTAGCCGGCCTGTTCGATGACGTCCCGCGCCGCTTGGTCGACCTGCCAACCCTGAATCGGCCGCCCTTGTTGGAACGCGTCGCGGACGAACTGAATGGCTGCGTCCCGGGCGGCCGCCACGACTTGGAAAACCTTCGCGTACTGTTCCGGAACGGAGCTGCCGACGAAGCCGACCCGTGTCAGGTCGCTGTAGACGGCGCGAGGTCGGTCCAGCTTGGCCCACAGGTCGATGAGCACGAAGTCGCCGGCACGGATTTCCGTTTGTCGGCCCGTGCCGGTCTCGTAGTGGGGGTTTCCGCTGTTGGGCCCGACAGCGACAATGGGCGGGTGGAACGTGGTCAGGCCGTGTTCGGCAAAGTACGCCACGATTTGTTCCTGGACCGCCGTCTCGGTCGTTGCTCCCTGCGAACGCACCTGCTCGGCAATGAACTGCCAGGCGTGAACGAAGGCGGCGTTGGTGTGTCGAGCGGCCTCGCGGTGCATTTGCCACTGCTCGTCGTCCCACGTGGCCTCGAAAAGCTGGACCAGGTCGCCGGAGGAGACCACGTCGACACCGCTTTGTCGGACCAGCTCGACCGTGCCGGCGTCGACCCGCGACACGTACGGGTTTTGGTTGCGCGGCGAGTACTCCATGGCGACCCGTCGGCACCCGTGGACCAACTCCGCCACCCCACGCTCCAGCTCTTGCCAGCGCAGGTAGACCAACTTCCCTCCCGGCAGGTGGTCCAGCGCCGACGACTCAATCCGGTGAACCAGTTTGCGTGGCTCCCCCCGGGCCGGCACGAAGTAGAAGAGCCGACGGGAGCCGATTTGAGACTCGTCCAGCTGCAGCACGCGTCGGGCCAGCACGTTGCTGCCGCGGAAGTCGTACAGCAGCCAGCCGTCGAGCCCGAAGTCGGTCAGTGCTTGCTGGACGTCGTTCAGCTTGAAAGTCGACATGGGTGGTGGACCTTCTCACGGCGCCGTTTGCCGCAGCGTGCCGAGTCGCTCGGTGCAGCGGCGTTTTTCTCAAATCGCAACCGTCAGGCTCAGACCTGCACCGCGCTGCTGCCCAAGACGGTGGCGTCCTCGGCCGGCCATCCTACGACCAGTCGGCGCAGCTTGCAACGCGAGGCCGACCAGGCCGTGGCGGGCCTTTGCTCCCGACCGCCCTGGCGGCGTTCCGGGTAGCCGCGGTGCGGCCTGTCCGGTAAACTACGGTTCGACCGTCGAGTGGAGCCTGCTCGCCGAACGCTGCCGGACGACGGTCGACGGAATGTGGCCGAACGGTCCTGCTGAGCGAGCGGCGTCGAGGTGCACAGACGAAAGGATGGAACAGCATTAGGAGCGGAAAAATGGCGAAGACGTTGGCGAAGAGTCCGTGGCCGTGGGTGTGTCTGCTGACTGGCTTTCTGGCCGGGGTGGTCGTTTCGTCGTTCTGGCCGAGTCAGCCAATCTTTGCCGACGGAACAGACCGCACCGAAAAGTTTGCCATTAGTTCGGTGAAGCTGGACGCCACGACCGAAGGCATTTTCATCTTGGACTTCTTGACGGGTCGTCTCAACGGTGTCGTCTTCAGTCAGTCGGCCAACATGTTCGTGGCCCGCTACTTCCGGAACGTGTCGCAGGACTTCCGGCTGTCGGGCAGCGTGCAGCCGCACTTTGCGTTGATTTCAGGCCTGGGAGCTCCACAAAGCCGTGGACCTTCGCAGCTCGGGGCCAGCATGATTTACGTGGCCGAGCTGACGACGGGCCGAGTCGTCGCTTACGCCATTCCTTACCAAGTGTGGAGCCGGCCGATTCCGACGCCGCTGCAGTTGATTCCGGCCGGCAGTTTCTCGTTCCGCGAGCGGCTGAAGTAGCGACGCCTTGGCCGGCCCGAAGCGGCTCCTCTCCGCCCGGCCTGCGCGACCGTCATTCAATCAGTCGCGGGGTGGTGAAAAGGCTAGCGTCCGAAACGGTGACGTCGCCGCTGGGAATGACCGTGTCGGACACGACGGCGGCCGGCTGCACGTACACGTACTTGTTCGCTCCGGTCAGCTTCACGGCCATGATTCGCACGCCGACCAGCTTGACCAGCGTGTAGGTTGTGTTGTTGCCCTGTCCGGTGACGGACGAAAACAGGGCAATGGCACGGGTCTGGCCAATGATGGCCTCCAGCTCGTCCTTAATGGCTGCGCTCAGGCCCGTGTCGCCGTTGACGTCGATCGGGCCCTGGTCCAGTCGAAACTCGCCGCCGAAGTACGACAGGTCCTGGGCGTTGACGCCGTACAGAATTTGCCGCTCCAGGTCGGGCGTGGCGTTGTTGGGGTTTCCGATGTCAATGGTGCCGCGGTTGCCCGGCGTCCACTGGTTGTTGGCGTTCGAGTTGGGGTTGCCGCGGCCGTTGGAATTTCCGTTGGACGTTCCGCCGGGGTAAATGTTGAGCTCCAGAATGCCGTCCGAACCAGGAGTGACCTCTCCGGTGGCCGGGTTGTAGGCGTAGTGGTCGGACCCGACGCCGGCCAGCAACTGCTCCCACGAAGGCTCGTCGACCGTAATGGGCAGCAGCGGGGCGGTCGATGAGCTTCCGGGTGGAATGCGAAAGCCGACCCCGGGCAACAGCGCCGCGGCCGCTCGAACCTGCACGCCCGCCTCCTGCTGACCAATGACCGGTGCGAAGAAGAGCCGAAGCGGCTCGTCGCCGACCGGTGGACTTCCCTCCGGCCGCTCCACGTCTCGGTGCAGTGTCACCCGGACTGCGTTGAACGGCGGCACGCCCCAGCTCGCGACCCAGCGGCCCGTCTCGGGGTCGTACTGGCACCGACCGAATTGCACGTCTCGTGTCGGCTCCAGGTAGACGCTTTCGCGGTCGGCCGCTTGGTGCAGCGCGGCCAGCTCTTGCGCGGCGTTCCGGGCTTCCACGACCACGGCCTGCTGTTCCAGTTGAGGAGCCGGACCGAGCCCCTGCCGAAGCTCCAAGGCCGCGCCCAGCGCGGCCGAGTCGGCGGCGGCCTGAAGTTGCGTTCGGGTCAGCGTAATGTAGCCCACGTCGACCGTGAAGGCGACGAACGCGAACAGGACGACCATGAGTGCCGCCGCCAGCACCAGGACGGCTCCCCGCCGACGACGTTGTCCACCGTCCTCGTTTGGTCCGGGCGACCCGCCGCTGCGCCGACCCGCTCGGCCCCGGCGGCTCGAAGCCGTCCTTCCCACCGCGCTGGCGAGCCCGCCAAGCCCGAAGTGCCACTCTCCCACCGGCACCGGACGGAACACGGCCGTTTGCAAGCAGTGGTTCGCCACGCTCAAGAAGTCTCGGTTGTCGGTCATGGCTGTCCCCCTCTCGTCGTTGGCGTTCCCGTCACAGGTTGTCGTCAGTTGGTCGCGGCGTTGGTGCCGCGTCGGGTGTCGTCAAGTTCTTGGCCGGTCCGGCGTGGCTGGAAGCGGCTCGCTTCGTCGGCCGGCGAGGGTGGCGCGCTCGTCTGGCCGGAACGGCCATGTCGTCTTCGGCGAACCTTTGCAGCCAGCGCTCCAGCCGCCAGCCGACTTGTCCGTCCGACGGTCTTTCCGGCGGCTTCTCGTTCGCGTCGTCCGACGCACCAGACGTGGCGTCTTGCCGCCGCTCCCGTCGCCAGCGGTGAAGCACCTTCCCGCTGGCGTCCAGGAACCGCACCTCCTTCAATCGGAACCGCTCGACCCGGTTGGTCCCGAAGGTGACGCCCGAGTTGGAGAGCGAGAACTCGACGGAGTAGCCGGACAGGTCCCGCAGTTCCGTCGGCACTTGCAGCTTCAAACTCCGAAAACCGTTCCACGTGCTCGACTGCAGGTTGCACAGCTCGACCGTCAGTCGTCCGCGGGAAACCTGCAGCGCCAGCGTGTAGCTCACTCGCTCCCCTGGCGTGGCTAGCCGAAAGAGTAGCGGAGTGACGGTGTAGTCGAGGTTGACGTCTCCGCGCCACACCTGCAGGCTCAGCCCGCCGGCCGCGTAGTCCGGCAGCGTCTGGTAGTTCAGCTCGAGGACGGCGTAGAGGTCCGACAGGCTGGAGACAGGCGAGAGGACGTTGGTGACTTGGGGCGAGTCTTTCTGCGGAGCCGGCTCCGCCACGACCAGCTCCCAGTCCTCCTCCACCCGAACCACTGGTGTCTGCGGTTGTGGAGCCGCTCGCGTGACCGTTCGTTCGGCCGCCGTCGGGTCAGCCGGTTGGTCCGAGCCGGCCCAGGCGACAGCGCCGGCCGCCGCGGCGACCCAGCAAAGCAACGTGGTTGCCTGCCGGGCCACGTCCACTGCCCGAAAGAAACACGGTCGCATGGTTGGATTCCACAAGAGTCGGACCGCCGTCTGTCACGCCCGCAGGTGTGGTGGACGTGGTTCCACACAAACGTCGTTCCCGGCAGAATCGCTCCCTTTGAAGCCTACGTCACGGTTTTGCGTGAGCAACAAATTTTTCGAGGGTGTCCGCGAAGTGGAGGGCCACGCTCCGTCGTGGCCGTGCTGGACGCACCCACGTCCAAGTGAGCGGAACGCGCTAGCGTCGGGCGCCGAACGCAGCAGCGCTGGGCAATTTCGGGGCCCGGCGGAACCAGC
>CAYSAG010000275.1:0-7040 GCA_964428935.1 uncultured Planctomycetaceae bacterium
CAATGGGCTATTGGCGCCGACCAGACCATGCCAGTCGAGTACGAGCCGCAGGAGGACAAAATCGTTTGCCGTTACGCCAACGGCGTGAAACTGATTCTGGACTTTCTCAAGACACCCTTCGGTGACCGCGGGCCAAAGTTCATTACGAAATTGGGCACCTGCCCGGTCCGGTTCGTTGGTGACGAAGGTTGGGTGGAGACGGGCGACAACGGAGGCATCGTCGTCGAGCCGGCTTCCCTGCAGCGAGAGCTGCCCAATTACAAGAAGGTTCGCGGGCTCGACGTGTCGGCTCACGCTCGGAACTTCTTCGACTGTGTGAAAACAGGGCGGCAACCGGTTTGCAACCCCGAGGTCATGCGTCATTCGCACATTGCTACCCACGCCGCGGCACTAGCGTGGGTTCTGAACCGCAAGCTCAAGCTCGACCCGGCGAAAGTCGAATTCGACGACTCGGAGGCGAACACGCTCCGCTCGCGGCCGGCCCGCGATCCGTGGAGCTAGACGACGCTGTTGGCGTCGCGGCAACGGCGTGCCCGGGGACGGTTGGCGAGCGCCCTGGCACGACGGGCTGAGGAACGTGTGTCGCTACGGGTGGCCGAGTCATGCCGAGTCGGCACAGTATGAGTTCTGGCTTCTGTTGCTTGGCTACTCGGGAAAGAGACGAGGAGACGTGACATGCGCGACCGACGAAAGAGCACCGAAAGTGCGAACCAGCCTGGTCGGGGCCGACGACTGGCTCGGGCCTGTGTTCGCTTCGTGGTGGCTGCTGCAGCCGCGTTGGGCCTTTGCAGTGCCGTCCGAGCGGACGCTCGTCCGAATGTGTTGTTCATCGGAGTCGACGACCTCCGGCCGGAGATGAGTTGCTACGGCGTGCCGGGAATGGTGACGCCGAATTTCGACCGGCTTGCGCGGATGGGCGTGCGGTTCGACCGAGCGTACTGCAACATTGCGGTTTGTGGTGCGTCGCGAGCGAGCATCATGAAGGGCATTCGGCCGACGCCGACCCGGTTCACGTCTTACAAGACGTGGGCCATGAAAGACGCTCCCGACGTGCCGTCGTTGCCTTTGGTCTTCAAGCAGCACGGGTACTACACCGTCAGCAACGGCAAGGTCTACCACCACCGGACCGACGACCCGAAAGCGTGGAGTGAGCCACCGTGGCGTCCCGAGACGCCCAGCATTTGGTGGGCCTTGGAGGAAAACCGCAAGTTGGCGACGGGCTTTCGTCAGCGCGGCCCAGCGTACGAAGCGGCCGACCGACCAGACGAAATCTACCCGGACCACCAGATTTGCAACAAAACCCTCTCGGACCTACGGCGTCTTGCGGCGCAGCACCAGCCGTTTTTCCTGGCGTGTGGGTTCTACCGTCCGCATTTGCCTTTTGTTGTGCCGAAGGCCTACTGGGACCTGTACCCCGAGGACCAAGTCCGATTGCCGGACAACATGTTCTTCCCGCGCGACTTACCCCGAGTTTTCAACTACACGTGGGGTGAGATGCGGGCGTACCACGGCATTCCGAAAAAAGGACCGGTCTCGGAGGAAACCGCTCGACAGCTCATTCGGGGCTACCACGCGTGCGTCAGTTTCATCGATCGACAGATTGGACGACTGCTGGACGAAGTGGAGCGGCTCGGGCTCGCCCAGAACACAATCATCGTTTTGTGGGGCGACCACGGCTGGCAACTGGGCGAGCACGGCTTTTGGTGCAAGCACACGAACTTCGAGGTCGCCACGCGCGTGCCGCTGATCATTGTCGCTCCAGGCGTCGACGGAAACCGCGTGTGCCACCGGCTGGTCGAGTACATCGACATCTACCCCACGCTTTGCGACCTGGCGGGGCTTCCATTGCCGGATCACTTGCAAGGCAAGAGTCTCCGTCCGCTGCTGACCAACGTCGATGCCCAGCACAAGGACGCCGTGTTCACTCGATTCGGCGGCGGCGACGCCGTGCGGACCTCGCGGTACCGGTACATGGAAATGCGAGCCAAAGGAGGACTCGGCCCGCTGCAGGGCGTCGGCATGTTCGACTTGCAGCGAGACCCGCAAGAAAACCAGAACGTGGCCCAGAAGCCAGCCTACGAGGATGTACGCGAGCAGCTTCAGACGATCCTCCGCAAGATGCTCGCCGAACTGGGTTCCTCCCCGTGAGAGGTCGGGTGCTGGAGCGGCGTGTGCGCGTTGGTCGGTTCGGGCCGACCAGGTGCGCTCAATGGGAACGCCCGGGGACGGTAGCGCCTCGGGTGCCGAAGCGGCGTCCCCTGAAAAAGACGCTCTCGCTGGCGCCTCGCTTCGGTGTGCCGCTGTGCTTGGAGCGACGACCCATTACCCGTCACCGGTCGCGGCCACCAGCACTAGCGGGCAGGAAGGCATTGTCGCCCGCGAGTTTCGGTCTTGTCTGCCTGCAGCAGAAAGGCGGTTGTGGCTCGCAGCACGGTTGTCAGGCGGGCGAACAGCGCGGTAAGTTCGTTCTCGCGGCCGTCGGTGTAACCGAACGGTCGTGGTCTGACGGGAAGTTTGTTTTTGGCGACAGCCCAGTGGAGGAGACACAGCGATGAGAACCAAGGTCGTGTTTGGAGCGGTTGTGTTGCTGTCGGTTGCCGTCTTGGCGGCCCCGCCCGCTCAACGAAAACGGCGAGCTCACCGGCACCGCGGAAAAACGAAAATCGCTTACCTCACTGCTCAGGACGGCGGAATCGATTTCCAGATTCAAGGCGAGTACGAAGGCACGGTCGGTGACGACGCGGTGGGTTTTCAGGTCATTGCCTTGGGCGACGGACAGTTCCGTCTGGTGGCGTACCCTGGCGGTCTGCCGGGAGCCGGCTGGAACGGGCAGAGGCGGTACACGGCCGACGGCAAGCTTCGGGGCCAAACGGCTCACTTCGAAAGCGACCAGGGTCGGGCCGACATTCGGGACGGCGTGCTGACCGGTGTGGCTTACACGGACGACGGTGAGCGTCCCATTCGAGCCAAGAAGGTAGAGCGGCGGTCGCCGACGTTGGGCGCCAAGCCGCCGGCCGGGGCCGTGGTTTTGTTCGACGGCACGAACGTCGACGCGTGGGTCGACGGCCGAATTGTCGAAGGCAACTTGCTGGACGTCGGCACTCGGACCAAGCGGAAGTTTGGCGCGATTCACTTGCACTTGGAGTTCCGCACGCCCTTCATGCCGTACGCTCGCGGACAGGCTCGCGGCAACAGCGGCGTCTACGTGGCTGGTCAGTACGAGGTGCAGGTGTTGGATTCGTTCGGGCTGAGCGGCGAGAGCAACGAGTGTGGCGGCATTTACAAGGTGGCCAAACCGTTGGTCAACATGTGCCTGCCGCCACTGTCGTGGCAGACCTACGACATCGACTTCACGCCCGCCAAATTCGACGAGAACGGAAAGAAGGTCGCCAACGCGGTCATTACGGTCAAACACAACGGCGTCGTGATTCACGACCGACTGGAATTGCCGCACCCGACGCCGGGCGGCGTGCAGAACGACGAAAAGCCCGGTCCGCTGTTTCTACAAAACCACGGTGACCCGGTCCGCTACCGCAACATTTGGATTGTCCCGAAGGACTGAGAGTGGCTGTCCCAGCTTGACAGCGCCGGGCCCCTCGTCGTCGTCGCGTCTCTGCTCGAGCCAGCCAAACGGGGCGTGCGGTTGAGCGTCCTCCACCGGGACGCGCAGCTAGACCCGCCGGGGGCGTTGGCGTCCATGAGGAAGCCTTCGTCAAGGTCGGAAGCGGGCCGGCGCGCGCCGGTGGCGGTCGGCTCGAGCTCGTCTGCCCGGCACCGAGGACGTCGACCGCGGCCGTTCGGCCCGCGGTCGCGCCGCTGCACCCTCGGTGCGCGGCACTGCCGGTCGCTTCGCGCGCCGGTAACCAACGGCCTGCGTCTTACCGCAGCTTGTAAATGATGGCCATTCCGTCGTGTTTGAGCTCGGACGCTCGTACCGTCACCATGAGGTAACGTGGGTCTTTCTCGATTGCCTCCAGGAAGTCCCGCATTTGGTTGCGGAAGCGGATGACGTTGTCGGCCACAATCACCGCTCCCGGAACCAGCTTTGGTTCAATCGCCCGGAAGTACTTCAAGTAGTCGCGCTTGACGGCGTCGATGAACACGAAGTCGAATTGGCCTTCCAACTTGGGCAGGACTTCCAGCGCGTCGCCCTGGATCACGGTGACGGTCTTGTCCAGCTTGACCTTTCTCAGATTCTCCCGGGCCTGCTCGACCATTCTTGGGCTAATGTCAATGGTAATCAGTTCGCCGCCGTTTCGTTCAAAGCCCCACCCCATGTGAATGGCTCCGTAGCCGGTGGCGGTTCCCACCTCCACGCCCCGCTTGGCGTGACTGGCTTCGACCAGGATTCGGAGCAATTGGGCGTCTTCGGGCGTCGTGTTGATTGGCAGCCGCGGAAAGCTTCGAATGAACTCTTCCCGCAGTTTGGTCAGTTCGTCTGTGTCTTTCTGCTGAGCCCTCACGAAGCCCGTCGGCCAAACCACCACCGCCGACACCACGAACAGACACGTCGCCAGCCGGTGCAAGCGTCTCATTGGTTCTCCTCCTTTCTGGTGTGTTGGTTGAGGAACGGCAAAGTCTAGGGTGGGAGCGTGGGTTTCGCTTCTTGAGGTGAGGGAGCGGACGCGGGCCGAGCCGCGAGGTGCGGTTCAGCCGTCGTCCCCACGACGGTGCCAGTGTACCGAGACGACAGCGGCTTCGCTAACCGAAGGCGTTTTTGCTCGTCAAAGGCAGGCGACGCCCGGCTTGGGCGGGCTCGGCACGCAAAATTTACGTAACCGGAAAATTTTGCTTAACCGGAACAGCCGCTACGACCGATACACAAAAAAGCCCCCTGCGGTTGCCGCGGCGGCGTGCGCAACGCGGCCGCTTGCCTCGACCGTCGGCGGCGACTTCAGCCGTCCCCGTTGAGAGGACGTCTGTGAGAGAGGCGTCCCGCCGGGAACCACCCTGCCTGCTACGGACCGCTGTCGCTCGTGGACCGGGTTGGGTCCAGGAAAGCTGCCAGTTTCTTTTGAGTGAGTGGCCAGGAAGGAGTTGTCGTCATGAGAACAGCTCGATTGCCGCTAGTGCTTGGGGCGCTGGGAGTTGGCCTGTTGTGGGTCGTCTCGGCGGCGCCGGTCTGGTCGGGCGACTCGGCGCCGAGCCCGCCGAAGCTGCTCCGACGGACCATTGACTACTTCTCGCGCAGTGGCCGGACGGCCTCGTACGTTTCACCCGCTCCCCTTCGTCGCACCGAGTCGGACAAAGCCGGCTCGGCCAAAAAGACCGTTCCGCCGGCACCCGAGCCGGTCGGCCAGTCGGTTGGAAGCAGCGTGCGACCCTACCGGCGCAGCCGAGTCGCGAGTGGCAGCCGCGAGGCTTCGTCTCGCACGACGGCTCCCGTCGACCCGTTCACGCCGCGTGACGCCCGCCAGGCTGCCGCCGAGCAGGTGCCGAGGGACGTCCAGCGGTTCCGCGAGCTGTTCTCCTCGTCGAAGTCAACCGTTTCGCAACGAACACGGAGCCAGACCGCTCGACGGTCGGCGCCGGCCAATTCCGAGCCGCCGTTCGAACCGACCGACCACCGCGTGGTGCACGCCGTGCACAAGACGACCCACGCCGGCTCGCACCCGGTGGAGCCGGTCAGCGAGGAGCGTTCGGCGGCCAACGAGCCTCCCGCTTTTCCGTGGGCGGAAACGGACGACGCGAAGCCGTCGAAGGCCGCCGAAGCGGGCCCTCAGACCGCCGACACCGGCACGCAGCGACGCGCGAACTCGGCGACGGCTCCGCTCTCGGCCCGTCGCTCGGTTCACCCCAGCACGAGCGTCGTCGGCGCGACCACCGTCGTCACACGGACCGTCTCGGAAATTCCCGCTCCGGCGAAGGCCGGACAGGACGTTTCAGCGCTGTCGGAGCTGCCGCTCGAACTGGCCGCTCCGGCCGTGAAGAACTTCAGTGACGCGGCTCCTCAAGTTCGGTTGCGTTGGGTGAAGCTGTCGCCAGTGACCGTTGGTCGGCCGTGCAAGCTGGACTTGGTTGTCGTCAACGAGGGGCAGGTCACGGCCGACCACGTGACGGTCGTGGCGTACTTTCCGCCGCTGGTCCGGCTGACTCACGTCGAGCCGCAGCCAGACGAGGCGACGGACCACCTGACGTGGCGGCTGGAGTCGCTGGCTGGTGGCGAGCAGAAGACGTTTCACGTCGAGCTGATTCCGGTTGGTCGGGGCGAGCTGGAAGTGACGGCCGTCGCCCGCCTGACGCAGTCGTCCTCGGCCTCGTTCCGGGTCGAAGAGCCGCTCCTGGCGTTGGAGCTGAAAGGACCGAAAGAGGTGTTGGTGGGCGACCCGGCGCCGCAGTTGGTCGTTGTGTCGAACCCGGGCACGGGAGTTGTCCACGACGTGGTGCTGGAGGCGGTCATTCCGGAGGGGTTGGAGCACCCACGCGGGAAGCACCTCATGATGAACGTCGGGTCGTTGGCCCCTGGCGAGTCGCGAATGGTGCGGTTGTCGCTGGCCGCCGTGGCGGGGGGCGAGAAGACGCTGGAACTGCGGGCACGGGCGTCCGACGGTTTGGAGCAGTCAGCTCGGACGACCATTCACGTGCTGGCTCCCAGTCTGAAGGTGACCGTCGAGGGGCCGAGCCTGCGTTACGTTGGCCGGCACGCGACGTACAAGGTGACGGTTACGAACGACGGAGGAGCGGCCACGAACAACGTCCAGGCGACGTACGAGCTTCCCGAAGGCTTTGCGTTCGAGCAGGCCGACACGGGCGGCTCCTTCGACCCCAACACCCGGCTGGTCCGGTGGTTCATTGGACGGTTGGAGCCGGGTGAGTCGCGAACGCTGCAGGTGCAAGTCACGGCGGCCAAGCTGGGTCAGTTCACGCACAAGGTGGCTGTCACTTGTGAGCAGGGCGTGAACGTCGAAGGCGAAACGGTCACGCGGGTCGACGGCACGCCGTCCCTGACGCTGCAAGTGGTCGACCTGGACGACCCGGTCGAAGTGGGCCGCCAAACGCAGTACGAAATTCGCGTCAGCAACGACGGAACAAAGGAAGCC
>CAYSAG010000276.1:0-7036 GCA_964428935.1 uncultured Planctomycetaceae bacterium
GAGCGTAAATGGTGATGTGGTCCGACGGCTCTTCTCGCTTCTCGATTTCGGCGATTTGTTGTTCGGTCAGTCCCAGCAGCCGCAGCTTTTCTCGGGCCGACCGGACCAGGTCGATTCCGCCAGCGTCGAAGAAGGAAGACCGCCCCCGCTCCTTCGCGGTCCGGACCGCCTCGATCAGTTCCTGCTGGGCGGCGTACAGCTCCTCGCTGTAGATGTAAACCATGTGGTCGCCCTTGCGGACCGGCACTCCGGTGTAGTCGACGTACAGACGGTCGAGCCGTCCCGAGACCCACGCCGTGATGTAGCGCAGGCGTGTCTCGTCGTAGTCCACCTTGCCCACCGTCCGAATGATCTTCTCGACGAACCGCCGTTCCACCGGCGATGTCTCAATGCCCATCAACGCCCGCGACTCAGGACTCACCACCAGCTGCCGCAGCGCCGTCCGCTGTTCCGCCCCCGAGACCAACGGAATCAGGTCCATGCCGCAGATGGGGCACTTGCCGGGTTTGGGCTGCTTGATTTGCGGGTGCATGGAGCAGGTCCACCACTGCGGTTGCTCCGAGCCTTTCTCGGCCGTCGCCTTTGCCGGCTTTTCTTCATGACTGGCCGAACGGCCCGTCCGCGTCCACCAGGCATGAGCTGCGAACCCCAGTGCAAAGACAACCACCAGTCGGACCACCGTTCCGCCCAGCCCGCGTCCCAAGAGCGACCGGGAGAGCCTACTCAGTTTTCCTTTCATTGCATTTCTCCGGCTGTGCCTTTTCTGGTTCCCGCGCCCTGCAGCGACCGCCCCCGACGGCAGCCTACTCGAACCGAGCCGTCACACGCTGTGCCAGAACGACGCCCCCGTCTGTCTTCACGGTTGGGAATGGATCGGTCGCGAACTGAAGGAATGGCGGGATGTCTTGGATGCCCCAGCCACGGCATTTCTTCCCACGAATCAGCGCGTTTCCCTGCTCAATAGGCGTCCATTCCCCACCACGTCGGAAGAACCGGCCTCACACGGTGGGCCGGCAACTTGCGCCGTGTGTCGGGAACGTCGTGCGGTGAGAACTCCAGCGAACGTCGGCTCGCTCACACTTCCTGCGGCGAGTCCGCAACCGTTGACGAAGACACATGCCATGAGCTGACTGTCGTTCGAAGGAAAGTCGAATCCAGACCCGCGGCCGGCAACATTGGCCGATTTCTGTCTCACGGCGTCCGCCGAGCGAACACCCACCCAGTCTTCATTGGTCTTCCGGCTGTGGAACACATCCACGCCGAAGCGTGTTTTCAGTGATCGTAATGGGAATCAAGAACTGCAGCAAGTAGTCGGGGCCTCCCGCCTTCGACCCGATTCCCGACAGCTTGAACCCGCCGAATGGCTGTCGCTCCACCAGCGCTCCCGTAATCGGCCGGTTCAAGTAGACGTTGCCCGCTTCCAGCTCCAACCGCGCCCGTTTCAAATTGGCCGGGCTTCGGCTGTAAATGCCGGCCGTCAGCGCGTAGGGCGTTCCGTTGGCAATGGCGAACGCCTGGTCCAGGTCTTTCGCTTTCAGGACGCACAGGACCGGTCCGAAGATTTCTTCTTGAGCGATTCGGGCTTGTGGGTCGACGTCGACGAAAACGTGCGGCGCCACGTAGTGACCTTCGTCCTGCAAGTCGCCGACCTCCCCGGCGTACGCCAGCGTGGCTTCTTGCTTGCCCAGCCGAATGTAGTCCAAGACCCGCCGCTGTGCTTCCTCGTCAATCAACGGGCCGACGAACGTGCCGGGGTCTTCAGCTGGACCAATCGGCAGACTGGCCGCGGCTTCCACCAGCCGCGGCACGAACCGGTCGTAGACCGCTTCCAGCACGACCACGCGCGAGCAGGCCGAACACTTCTGCCCGGCGTACCCGAACGCGCTGGTGACCACGCCCTGCACGGCTTCGTCCAAGTCGGCGTCGTCGTCAACGACAATGGCGTTCTTGCCGCCCATTTCGGCTAGCACGCGTTTGACCGACCGTTGCTGCGGACCGGTCTCGGCCGCCAGCCGGTTGATTCGCAGTCCGACTTCGCGCGAGCCGGTGAAGGCCACCAAGTCCACTTGTGGGTGACGCACCAACGCCTCGCCGACCACCTCGCCGCGTCCCGGCAGGAAGTTGACCACGCCGTCGGGAAGTCCGACGTCGCGGAAAATATTCATCAACTGAGCCGCCACGACCGACGACTGTTCGGCCGGCTTGACCACGACCGTGTTTCCCGTCACCAAGGCCGCCACGGTCATGCCCGTCAGAATGGCCAGCGGGAAATTCCACGGAGCAATGACGACGGCCACTCCGCGCGGCCGGTAGAAGTACGCGTTCTCTTCGCCGGGCAGGTCGTAGCGGCGAGGTTCGGCCAGACGACGCATTTGCCCAGCGTAGTACTGACAGAAGTCAATGGCTTCGGCCACGTCGGCGTCGGCTTCTTCCCACGGCTTGCCGCATTCGTAGACAATCCAGGCCGCCAGCTCGAAGCGGCGCTGCCGCATTTCCTCGGCCACCAGTTCCAGGTACTCGGCTCGGTACTGTGGTTCCACTCGGGCCCAGTTGGGCCAAGCCTGTCGAGCGGCTTGGACGGCCCGCTCGGCGTGCTCCTCGGTCGCGCAGGCCACACGCCCCACAACCTGCTTGCGGTGCGACGGGTTGTACGAGACCAGCGTCTGCCGGGTCTGCTCACTGGAGCCGGCAATGACCAGCGGGTACTCACGACCGAGCTGTTCTTTGACGGCTTGCAGCGCGGACCGCATGGCTTCGCGCGTTTCGGCGCGGCTAAAGTCCGCGTGCGGCTCGTTCCGAAACCCGACCACCGGCTGTTCCCCGGACGACGTTGACTGAGCCGCCCCCACTTCGTTCGGGTTCATCATGAGCTCCTCCAGCGAGCGGTCTTCGACCACAAAGTGACGCAGGAAGGATTCATTCGACGTGTTTTCCAACAACCGGCGAACCAGGTAGGCCATGCCCGGCAGCAGCTCACCGAACGGCGTGTAGACCCGCACGCGGTACCCCCGTTCGGCCAGGGCCAGAGCGAGCTGGGGAGCCATGCCGTAGAGCAGTTGCAGTTCGAATGCGTCTTGGGGCAGCCCCAGCAGTTCGGCCAAGGCCAACACGTAGGCGACGCTTCGAATGTTGTGTGTGCCGAAAGCCGGACGCAGCCAGCGGTGGTTTTCCAGCAAGACGCGGGACAGCCGTTCGAACTGCGCGTCGGTTTGCCACTTCTGTTTGAAGACCGGAAGCGGCCAGCCGCGCAGTCGAGCGACCACGGTCTCGTAGTCCCAGTACGCCCCTTTGACCAACCGGACCACGACCGAGGTGCGTCGCCGTTTCGCCCACTGCAGCAGTTCGTGCAGGTCCCGGTCCGAGTCGCGCAGGTACGCTTGGACGACAATGCCCACATCGGCGAAGTCGCGAAACGCCTTCTCCAGCAGGACCTCGCGAAAAATGCTCAGCGTCAGCTCTTTGTACGCGTACTGTTCCAGGTCGACGTGGACGTGAGCGCCGTGGTCGCGAGCGGCTTGCAGAATCGGCCGCAACCGTTCCTTCACGCGTCGGGCCGTTCCTGCGGCGTCGACGGGGCGAAACTGAGCGTCCAGCGCCGAAAGCTTCAACGACACGTTCACGCGTGGAATGGGACCTCGGTGGTCGCGGTCGATTGAAGCCACCTCGGGCAGGTCGTAGACGGCGGCCGACAACCGAGCAAGCAGCTCCAGGTAGGCCGCCTGGTAACGGTCCGCCTCGCCGTCCGTCAACACGGCCTCGCCCAGCACGTCCAGCGTGAAGGCCAAGCCTTGCCGACGCAGCTTGAGCACCGTCTGGCACGCTTCCTCGACGGTCGCTCCGGCAATGAACCGCTCGGCCATGCGTCGAGCGTTCGCGCGAGCGTTCAGCGCCAGGGCGCGGCTCAGTACGGTGTTGGACGCGGAGTAGTCCATGACGAGCCGAGCGGCCTGAGGCACCCGCTGCCGCACCTCTTCAAAGTACTCACGCAGGTGACGGACCACGGCCTCGTGCGTACGCAGCATGGGCAGCACGTCGACGAAGCGAAACATTTGGACCTTGACCGACGGGTCGGCCATGGCCCAGCTCAAAATCCGCTCGTCCCACCACTGACGTTCGAAAACCGTGGGACGTCGACGACGCACCGCTTCCCACAGGCTGCGACCAATCGCAACCGTCTTGGTTTCCAAGTCCGACGGGTCAATCGTCTTCTTACGTGGCACCGGCCGCTCCGTCTGCTGACGGCTCGCGCCGCCCGGACACGAAAACGAACACTCGCGAAAGACGTGCCGTCCAAAAGCGCCTCGCCCCGAACGCCTCACTCGAACCGCGACACACGCTTCACCGTGTTCACGACCTGCCGCCTTCAGCCTTCACGTCGTGTACTCGGAATTCAGCCGGACGTACTCCTGCGTCAGGTCGCACGTCCACACTTCTGCTTCCGCTTGGCCGAACGGAAACGACAGCTCCAACACCACGTCCTCCCGACTCATCGACTCCCGCACGACCGCCTCGTCGTAGTCCGTCGGGCCGCCGCGGTCGAAGACCAGCGTGCCGTTAATGCACAGCGTGACGTCCTGCTCGGAAAGCTCCAAGCCCGTTCGGCCGCAGCACGAGACGATTCGCCCCCAATTCGGGTCGTTGCCGGCAATGGCCGTCTTGACCAAAGCGTCGTTGGCCACCGTCTTGGCCACGCGCACGGCCTGCTCGACCGTCTCGACGCCTCGCACCTTCACGGTAACAAAGTGGTCGGCCCCTTCCGCGTCTCGGACAATGGCCTGAGCGAGCTGGCGGCACACGTCGTCGACGGCCTTCTGCAGCACGGGCCGCTCGTCGTCCCTCGGTTCGACACCGCCGACTCCGTTGGCCAAAAGAATGACCGAGTCGCTCGTGCTCGTGTGTCCCTCCACCGTGATTCGGTTGAACGTTCGGTCGACGGCCGTCCGCAACAACCGGTCCGCCGGCTCGGGAGCCAGCCGGACGTCGGTCAGTAGAACGGCCAGCATGGTGGCCATGTTCGGTGCAATCATGGCCGCTCCCTTCGCGACTCCCGTCACGCGGGCCGAGCCGCCAGAGAGCTCCACGACTCGAGTGGCCAGCTTCGGCACCGTGTCGGTGGTCATCATGGCTCGAGCGGCCGCCAGCAAGGACGACGCCTCCGTCCCCAGCGCAGCGACCGCCTTGGGAATTCCCTCCGCCAGCTTTTCTCGCGGCAAAAAGCGACCAATGAGACCCGTCGAACAGACCAGGACGTCGTCCGCCGGGCAGGCGAGCCGCTGAGCGACTTCGGCGGTCATCCAGACGGCGTCCGACACCCCTCGCTGGCCCGTGCAGGCGTTTGCGTTGCCCGAGTTAATGACAACGGCCCGAGCGGTCGCTCGCGGGACCCGTTGCCGCGAGACCTTGACCGGCGCCCCGCAGACCCGGTTCTGCGTAAAGACGCCGACACCGGTGGCTGGACGGTCGGAAACGAACAGAGCCACGTCGAGGGCTTGCGGAGAATCCTTAATGCCGCAGTGAACGCCGGCCGCCCGGAACCCGACCGGCAACGAGACCTCCGTCGTCATTCGGCTGCTCCTTGCTTTCTTGATTAGGTCCTCGCTGCGAGCGTAGCAGCACACTAACCCGAAGCGTCAGCCATGAACGTCGTTTCGGCACCCGAGGCGCTTCGGTCCCCGCGCGGTTCTATTTTGTCGTCCCGCAGCTGCGGACCGCAGACGTGTTCCGGCCGCGGCCGTCCGGCTCGGAGCCCGACAACGCGGCCTCCCGACCAGGCGACCGAGCGCAAGAACTGGAAGCCCTGCGCACAGCGAAACGCCGCAAAAGCCTCGGCAGCCCGTTCACGGCGACGTCGGCCGCCACCTTCGCGGACCCAGGACTGGTCGGCCTCCGCCTTCACCGACCGCCGCCTGGTGGTTCCTCGGACGGTTCGTCGGAAGGCGGCCGGCCGGAGTCGTCGGCGTTCGTGGGCGCGCTGCCGGCGGGCTGGTCTGTCTTTCGTCCGAACGGCCGCGGCAGCAAGCCCAGGGTTTCGGCCAGTCCGAGCATTAAGTTGAAGTTCTGGACGGCCGCCCCAGCACCGCCTTTGCCTAGGTTGTCCAAACACGAAATGACAATGGCCTGGTTTCGGTACGTCCGGACGGTCAGGTCGCAGAAGTTGGTCCCCGCCGTGTCTTTGGTCGACGGCAGGTGTTCCACGACGCGCACGAAGGGCTTGCCGGAGTAGAACCGTCGGAGCGACTCCAGCAGTTCTTCCTCGTCGACCGGCCGGACCAGCCGCGCGTAAGCCGTGCACAGAATGCCGCGGTCCATGGGAACCTGGTGCGGCGTCAGCAAGACCTCGACCGCTCGTCCCACGACGCCCGACAGCACTTTCTCAATTTCTGGAATCTGTGGGTGACGGGCGACCGAAAACGGACTGACCGACTCGTTGCACTCCGGGAACAGCGTGGTCATTCGCGGCGACCGCCCTGCTCCGCTGACGCCGCACTTTGCGTCGACCACAATTCCCGCGGGCTCGACCAGTTGCTCCAGCAGCAACGGGACCAAACCCAGCACGGCGGCCGTGGCGAAGCTGCCCGGCGTCGCCACCAGCTCGGCCTCGCGCACTCGCTGCTCCCACAGCTCCGGCAAGCCGTACGCGACGTTTCCAAGCCGAGTGGGGTCGCCGTGCGAGCGTCCGTACCAGTGCTCGTAGACCTGTGGGTCGCTCAGCCGGTAGTCCGGACTCATGTCGACGACCCGGCAACCGGCCTCAAGCAGCTCGGGAATGAACTGCGAGCTGAGTCCGGGGGGGAGGGCCGAGAAGACCACGTCGGCCCGCGCGGCCACTTCCTTCGGCTCCAGGTTCTCGCACACCATGTCCAAACAGCCGGCCAGCGCGGGGTGAAGCAGCTCAACCGGCAGCTCGTGCTGCCGGTCCGTCAGTGCCGTAATTTCGACTTCGGGGTGCTGGAGCAAGAACCGCAACAGCTCCAGCGCCTTGTACCCAGTCACGCCCAAAACGGCTACACGAACCATTTCGCCCTTCCGTCAACTC
>CAYSAG010000277.1:0-7032 GCA_964428935.1 uncultured Planctomycetaceae bacterium
TGGTTATCGTGGTTTGCCCAAAGAGAGTCTCATGCTCCTCCACGGCGCCGTGTCGACTAACGACCTCCACCGAGGGACCAACAGCGCTGCCTGGCGAACCCTCAGAAAACGCGCTGCTAAACGTCGCGCGGCCCGACGCCGTGGCCAAAACTTCTAGCGTCGCCCATAGCTGGCGAGGCCCCGGCGCTGCTATCGCATCCAGCAACGCGTTCCTGGCGCCTATGTGCTCGGCCAGCCCGCGAGCGTCGTCGAATTCCTTGTCCGCCTTGCTCACCCAACCCGGTCCCAGTGTCATCGACTGAACATCCACGACGTTGCCGCCGGGCGCGTCGTCCCGCGGCCAGATCAGATCCGCGTATAACGTTACTACCCCCCGACGTTCATCGCGATCCGGTGGCCGCACATCCTGCACGTAAACGTCGACATAAAACGTGTCACCGACACTCACTTGGCTCAACGAGTTTCCTGAAGCATCCCGCACGAGCATAGAAACATCTACGACCGGTGGCTGGCCCCCGGTAATCGCGAGAGTAAGATAAGCGGGATCGCTGGCAGTACCGAACTGGTCGAACGCGACAGCCAGAAGTGTTGCTGTCTCGAAGGGGTAAGCAGCTGTGCTCCACTGACAGCTCCAGCCGTCTGAGCCGTCGCCGTCGCCGTCCAGCAGTTCCTCCGGGGTGCCGATTCCGTCTCCGTTCAGATCCAGATAGAACCATACCCGGCTGACGGAATCTCCGGCGTCTGGATCGCTAGCGGTGGCCGTCAGCGTCACGACTTCGCCTGGAATCGCCGGCGAGACCGGGCCAGAGGTGAAGCTATCGACCGTGGGCGCGGTGTCGGTCCGCGCAGGGTTCAGAGCCACAGTCAAGGACCGAGCAGTGCTGAGCAGTCCGCTGCTGTCCCGCGCCGTCACCAGGAACGTGACGGGTCCTGAGTGCATGGTTTTTGTGTCCACCTGCACTTGCCAACCGTCTGTGCTATCCGAGTCGGTGGCGAGCAGCTCGTCAGCTTCGCCAATGCCATTGGCGTTGATATCTTCGTAAAAATAGAGTTTGGCCACGGAGTCGTGCCCGTCGGGATCGCTCACCATAGCTGTTAACGTGACCATGCGACCGACAGTAGCCCAGGAAGCGGGATCGGACGTGAAGGCATCGACCGTCGGCGGATGGGCGGTTGGCGAGCCGCTGAGTGTCGCTGTCGGCGGCTCTTCAACGTGCTTCGGTGCAGCTATGCTTGCCGCCACAGGCAATAGAGTAACCTCACCCTCCACGTCCTGCTCGGTATCCACTTGAGCCATCCGCCTGTCGCCACTGTCCACGTCAGTTACAGCGACCTCACGCACCGCACGGACGCCGCCACCATTCATCGCTCCATGGAACCTGACTTTGCTGCCAGAACCCCCGGGATAGCGATCGGACGCCACCAGAGCCAAAGGAGAGGTGCTCTCCCGTGTCGCGGCGGGCGAGGCCAAGCTGTACCCGACCGCGCCGCCCACGGCACCGGAGCCGATATTGACCGACGCAGACTCCGGTCCGGCCAGCACGCGTCGCTCACCTCCGTCGGCCTGGTGTCCTGTCAATGGCGGAACCGTCACTGCGCTCTCCGATGCGTCCGGCGCGGTGTAGCGATCAGCCGCGCTGACATCCACTTGATAACCAAGGTCGGCTAAAGAAGCCGCTGTGATGCGGCTCAAAGGCATGACGATCCCGGCGGCTTCCGCATAGCCGGTCATCAACTCGTTGTCGAGCAGCGATTCCCGCCAGTGCGACAACCGGGTGCCTGCTCGCCCACCCGCCTCGACCGGCACACCCGTCTCCGCGGCGCCAAATATCGCGCTGTATTCCCTGGTGCCGTCTGCGCCCATGAAGCGCGGATCACTCGTGCCAACACCCCTCATCAGGTTCAGGTCATCCCAGATTACCCCTATGCCGAGAATATGACCGATCTCATGCAAGACCACAGACTCGATAGTTCCGTCATTTTCCATACGCAGCAGATCGGCCGTGTCGAACTGCATGAAGCCGCGGTATGGCAGGAGGCTGTTGCTCCGAAGGTGCGTCGCGGCCGCTTGTCCCAGGGTGCCACCAGGCCCATCGATCGGAATAGCGCTGGCGTGAACAAGCAGATCATCGACGGTTTGTCCCTGGTACATCGCGTCCGGCAGATCTCCCGTTACGATTTCTTCCCACCGTGCAGCGGCCTCGCGGAAGGCAGCTTCCTGACTTTGTGTGAACCCGCTCAGCACCAGGTCTATGTCATACGCGCGGGGGTTGACCTCAATCTCTGTTAAGTACAGCGCATAGTCGCCCGTGCTGCTGGGGACATCGTGGCTGCCATCATTGGGGTCGTATGCGTTGTTGCGGTATCCAGAGACACCAACGTAGTAAGTTCCTGCCCGACTGAATGTGTACTCGAGATACGACTCGAAACTGAGCGCCTCACCAGGTCCCGCTCCGTCGTCGTTGTAAGCCAATTCGTTGCCGTCGGCATCAAACAACCGAATCCAAGAGTCAAGCCGTCCTCCCACCGGCCGGTCAATATCAAACCCTATCCGTTCACCTGCCGACACCGTGAACGCGTACATGTCGACATCGCCCGCCTCCGGCATACCACTGCTGGCGATCGTCCCCGTCACGCTCTCCCCCACACCGATCGCAATCCCCTCGCTGATCTGATCGTCCGCGTCAGCGCTTCCAATCTCGACCAACCGCAAGATGTATCCCCCTTCGCTGCCGGAGCGGTCACCCGCCCCACTGACGGCACTGTAATTGCTGTTCCGATATCCCGACACCCCCAGGTAGTACGTTCCAGCCTCCTCGAAAGTGTATTGCAAATAGGACTCGAAACTCGCTCCCTCGCCAGGCGCGCTCGCGTCGTCGTTGTAAGCCAATTCGTTGCCGTCGGCATCAAACAACCGAATCCAAGAGTCAAGCCGTCCTCCCACCGGCCGGTCAATATCAAACCCTATCCGTTCACCTGCCGACACCGTGAACGCGTACATGTCGACATCGCCCGCCTCCGGCATACCACTGCTGGCGATCGTCCCCGTCACGCTCTCCCCCACACCGATCGCAATCCCCTCGCTGATCTGATCGTCCATGTCGGCGCTTCGAGTGGGCGGATCGTCGTCGAGCGCGTGACCGGCATTGAGATGTGCGCCTGAAGGGGGAACGTCGATATAGTCTACGGTTGCTGGCACTCTGTTTGGATTCGTTCGCCCATTGTCGGCCGCTGACATGCTGCTCCGCAACGGCGTGATCAAGTCCGACGAGCGGTACGCGAAAAGGTCCGGCTCGCCCGCTGCGTGGCTGAAGTTGCTTGTAACATCGGGCGCAGCTTCTTCCGTTGCGGTGGTAATGAACCTGAACCAGTCGTCCGATCTTGCAACTGGAGCCGTCTCTGCCCGCTGCAGCCGTAGCGCCCCAGAATCGTGGGCTTGTGAAGAGATCTGGTTAGGTTCGAAGGGATCCTCACCCGGGAGACTCGTTTGACCGGTAACAAGGAGATCATCCGAGCACAAGCCGGCGTTTGAGTCGGACCGGCCGGAAGCGGACTCAAGGCCGGACGTGCGGACGGCGCCAACGCAGTCGCCTGACCATGCGACGGTCTCGCTTGAGAAAGTGACACGGCTATTTCGACCCCGTTGGGTTCCGGCGTACATGTCTATTCCTGGCTCCCCGCCGGTTTCCTCGATCATGGGAACAGCCCTGCGCCAGAATTTCAGTTGCGCGCCAGTCACGCGGGGCCAGTCTGCCGAATGTCCCACATGAGCGTCGACGTGCTGCTGGTAAGTCCGGTGCAGATCGGACGTGCTTTGCCCAACGTCGGGAAGGTCTCCATTTGTCCCACCTCTGCGTGCGCTCGGCTCCCCTGACCAAAAGGCTGAGTCATCGCGGTTGGGCTCACCACCGCTCGCGTTGGCGCCGCCGACCTGCCATGAGCCGGCGGGCGCGCCATCGACCCTGCCGGTCAGAAGTGCCACGTGGGAAAGAAGCGTCCGGTCTTCCAGACGTTCCGTCGGACCCCAGAATCCACCAGCTGCAAGCTCCGCAGGGGTCGCTCGCCGGAGCGGACGGCACCATCGTCGCCGTGAACGTCCCCAATAAGTCCGCAAGTTCCTGAGCCAATTGATGAGCAGCATGCCAAAGCCTCCATGAGCGCGTTCGGAAGGCGAGAAGCCGAAAAGACGGAAGGTTCAGCAGGCGAAAGAAACGATGGGAGGCAACGTCTGGGGGCAGTTGCGAGCGGGGCGCCAAGCAGCGGTCCGACGCGGTCGCCAGCTCACCTCAACGCAATCTTCTGGGTTCTCCGCACAAGCGTGCTTGGTGTTGATGAAAGAACAGATTGTGATCCGATCCTGAGCTGTCCTGGTTGGTGACCAGAAGCTGAAAGCAGGAAAGCCAGCATCTGCGTAGACCGATTGTACCACGCATTTGTTCTCAGAGCGACCGAGACGCGGCAACAAAACTCGAAAAACGGGAAGTGAGCTGAACAGCGATGTCCCAGTAGGAGCCCACATCAGCAATCCCCAGCCAAGGGGAAATCTCGGGGAATGGGGCTCGAGTGGGGAGCAGTCCCCGTAAGGCGGACTAAGTGCGGGCGCGCCGCTCTTCGTTGTCGCGTTTAACCGCTCAACCGCGCGTCCGCCGGGACCTTTCGACCAACGGACTGATGCGCTGTGTCCGACAGGCTCTGGCCCAGGTCCAGCAGTTGTGTTGTCCGCTGTTTCAAGCGACGTGGAGGAAGGTGGGGAGCAAGCGGTTGTTGTGGGAGCGGCTGCGGTCGCACTTCTGGCACTTCACGTTCCAGTCGATGCATCATTTGTATGAGGCGATCTTGTACGACCCGGGCAAACAGGTTCCGCTGCCCGAGCTGGACACGTCGTGAGCGGGCCCGTTCGGGCGGACGGCCTTCGTGCTGCGGACGGTCTTCGTACTTTCTCGCTCACCCGGCGTCCGGTGGGAATATCCGCACTTTGTCAAGGTGGCAGCCGCTTCCAGCGCTTCCGAATGCGGCAGGATACCGCATCCACGCCCTCACCGACGTCTCGGCGTGGAGTGGAAAGGTGAGAGGCCGAGGCGCCGGCGAGACGAACAGGACTCGTAAGGCGATCGTCGTCACGTCATTGACAGAAACGAGTGTCGAATGTCGAATACCGCGTGCAACTACATGACGAACCAAAACAAGCCGTTCTCCTGCGAGAACGGCTTGCACCGAAGTGTCGCTGCCTTCAGCAGCGTGTCGAAGTGGACTCAACCCAGCGCGTCGCAAGGTCACACTTAAAAGATGGGTGTGACATGCATCATGTGGACAACACTTTAGTACTTCTCGCCGGTGGGCGCGCAGATGATCGCCACCTTTACATCGTCCCCGAGGTCTATCCGATCGTCGAAGCTAAATCCCGGGATCTCGATTTGGCACGGCGCGCCTTCCAGCTCGATTGCGGGCACTTTGTAGCTCTGATCCAGAGCACCGATAGCGTCCGCCAGATCCACCATCTCCTCAACCAGGGCCCTCCGCAGATCGGCCGCGCAAACAGTGACCGAGCAGAGCACCAGAGTAGCGATCACCGTCTCCTCAAGCGAAACAACGAAACCACTATCATCGTTGAGCAGCTTGAATAGCATGGTCTGAGTTCCTTTCTAATCAACGAAAACCCCCGAAAACGGACCCTGTCCCTCGGGGACATTCCCGGCCGGTCGGTCCTACCCACTAACGCTCGGATCGGGTGTCCCAGTGGCCGCTGGGATCTGCCCGTCTTCAGGGTAAATGTCCTGGGGCGGTTCCCACCGTTGAACACTTACCCTGACGCACTCTGTACAGAGCCATGTCTGCAGGCGACGACAGCGTCTGCCGTCCCCTGTTGACTGCAGCGGTGTCTATGCGCGTTGCGAGTCAACCGCGCTGCACCAAGTCTTCGCGTCAGCTCGGTCAACCCGCGTGTCCTGTTGCGCCGAAGCGGTTCACGTTCCACCATGGCGTCGGGAATCTGCGATTTCGCATTCTGACTGCGCGGCGAGCACTTCCGAGCCGTGCCGTAGCCTTGCACGGCGTCCTGCCGTTATCGACGAAGCAGAACGGCTCTCAATGCAACTCAGCACAGAATGAGCCTTAGTATTCGGTACGGATTCGTCGTTGAGTCTTAAGACCAGCTCCACGGGCGACATGAGAGCATGCAAACTACGTTCCGAATCTTCATCGGGCCGGACTATTACGCACAACCGCTACAATCGGACTAACTGCTTCCTCCGGCGCAAGCCCACTGATCCGAATCGTTTAGTGCGAGGGGCCGAATGAGATACCTCTGCCGATTTTTGGCTGGTTCCGCGGGGACACGACAGTGCGCGCAAAGCAGATTTGTCGAGAGTTTACAGCGGGCGCAAACATCCCGAAGCGCCCTCGCTGCTCCGCCTTCCATGGCCGCGATCCATCGGGTTTAGGGAGGTGCCTCGGCGTGCCCGCTCGAAGCGGCGGACGGACTAACAAAGCGCCGAAGGCGATCCGCGGAAGCGGAAGCACCTTATCAGACATCTAAACATTGCCATGAAGGCACCTACGGCGTGCTGCGCGGCGCTGCCCCAGGGCGGGGTTCCGAGTAGGGCGGGAGGATGGCATGGACCGCTCTCTGATCGGTGGATTGCCGTCTTGGCCGCCGCCGGCCGATGCGGTGCTGTTGACCGTACTGGTTACCGTCACTGGGTGATCTGCTGTTGGCGGGCCGGGCGCGGGCGAGCCGATCAGCCGATTTCAGCGCCAGGGACACGGAAGTCGAGCCCACGAGACTGGCTCAGCCTCCGGCCAAGGCCGAGCCGCCGAGCGGGGCGTGGCACGCCTCGGGTCGGCTCGTCGACGAGTGGGGCGCCGAGCCAACTTCACCACAACAAAGCACCGCCGAGTACGTAACGGGAATCGGTGCTGAGCGGTCGCCCGGGCTGCTGCTGGAGCGTCTTGCAGCTGCTCGACGAACCAATGCGGCACTGCTTCGGCGGTCGAAAACACCGGAAGAGCGGGCCCATGGGCTGGAGCAGCGGT
>CAYSAG010000278.1:0-7023 GCA_964428935.1 uncultured Planctomycetaceae bacterium
GGTGCTCCTGCACCGCTTTGGATCCAAAGCGGCAGAGGACTGCCGCACTCCAAAAGTTCGCCCGACGAAAGCGCGAACGTTGTCGACGTTTTTCGCCAAATGAGTGTCTACTTGGCCGGGTCCGTTGCCTAGGGTGAGCGGCCCGCGTTGGGCTGCGGGCTGGTGCCCTCGGAACGCTGGCGCGGAGGCTCGTCGCGTCGAGCCGCACCCATGCGAGCGTCGTGGCTCGCAGCGTCGTCGGCCCGCCCAGTTTTCTCCGCCTGCGGCTGACTTTTCTTTACTCCACGCGAACCTTTTTCCGCCTGCTCCGAACGGCTCTTGGGGCCTCCTGCGTCGTCTTCCTTTTCGTCCCCGTAACCGTAGGCCGGGCCGTCGAAGGCGTCCCAAATGGCGAGCAGGTTGAGCAGCCCGGCAATCCACGTCAGCACCTGGGCCAGCTCGACCAACTTGCCCAGTCGACGGTGCAGGTCCTGCAACGCCTCTTCCTGCAGCGGCACTTCGTACCAGTTCCAGACGGGACGCGGCACGGTTCCTTCCACGTACGTGTCGGTGGTTCGGAAGCCCGCCTGTTTGTCGACCACCGTGCACTTGACGTAGCGGCGGTCCGGCGGGTAGACCAGCGGCCCGTCCGACGGGTCGCCCCCGACCAGGTCGACCGGCACACCGTCGCCGCCGCAAACCCGCGGTCCGACCTCTACCGGGTCGCTCAGTTCCAGCACGACGTCTTCCTGCCCGTCCAGCTTGCCCGTCAGCAGGCCTCGCACCTCCCGACCGTACTCACCCTCCACCGCGCGCAATTCAATTCGACCTTCCAGCCAACGCACGGTCGGCTGCGACTGCAGGTCCTCTTGCTGGACCAGTCGGCCCCGGAAAGAGCCCGACAGCGGACGTTCCAGCTCAGAAACCCGCAACGGCCCGTTCGGCTGAAACAGGTTGTCGGACGCGGGCTGCCAGCGTTTGGCTTGAATCAAAGCCGGAAGCGCCGGAAGACCGACGAAAACCTGTGCCAGGTAGCCGACCGTCCGGTGCCCGGGGCTCCAGTCGTAGTACACGACTTGCCAGCGCCCCAAACACATTCCCCAAAAAAACAGAGTCAGAATGCAGACGCTGTAGACCACGCCCTTGAACCAGCGCCGCTGGTAGAAGTGGCCAAGCCCTGGCAGCAAGAAGGCCAACACGGCAGCCAAGTACGGGTTTCTGAGGTCCACTCGGTCCGTCATGGCAGGCTCAGCTGGTCAGCAGGCCGGCCTGGAGTCCGGCCCTGATTTTCGGGAAACGTGGACGGAGCGGCTCGAGACGAACGGGCAGCCGTTCCGTCGCGGTTCGACACGGGCTTCCTCGCCCGGGGGCTAGCGTTGCGTCGAGACCGAAGGTCGCGGCCAAGCCGACTCGACAGACGGAAAAAGCTTCGAGGGCCGCACCGTGCCGCTCCAAGCGACTTCTCAGTTCGACCACACGCTCGAGCACGGAAGGCACGCTGCTGGTCCCAAAGGCTGGGGCGCCAAAGCCAGGATTCTACTGCCGGCTTCGGCCTTTCACCAGCCAAGCGCTGAACCGCCCGTTCGCGAACGTCGACGTCTCTGGGACAGGCTGCTCGTGCGCAAGGACGCCGCGAGCGGCCACTCGACGTCCGGTCGGCTGCCGGCCGGTTCGTTCTGCCCGTCCTCCCGCGAACCGCTCACTGCTGTTCCATCCACGGCAGTGGAGCCTGCGCCGGCGGCAACTGAACCAGCTCGACGCCGGTCACTTCCTTGTGGGTCATGACTTCGTCCAGGGCTTCCTGCGGCGGTGGGTTGTCGAGGTTCAAAACGGCCAACGCCTGCCCGCCGGGCGTGTTTCGTTCGCGGCCCAAAGCCATGTGAGCAATGTTCACGCCGTGCTTGCCCAGAACGGTTCCGATGAACCCGATCAGGCCAGGGACGTCCCGGTGCCGGTAGATCAGCAGGAGCCCGTCCAGGTAGCTGTCCAACTGGAAGCCGTTGAGCCGGACCAGACGGAGAAACTGGTGGCCGAACATGGTTCCGGCGGCACGCAGCTCTACGTCGTCCGTCACCAATGTGGCCGAGACGAGCGTGGTGAAGTCGCCGGTTTCTGTGCTCGAGGTTTCGATGATGTTAATGCCGCGGCTCTTCGCCAGGGCCTCGGCGTTGACAATGTTGACGTTTTCATCAAAGGCCTTCTGCAGCAACCCGGCGGCGAAGCTAGCCGTAATCAGTTTGGTCTTCTTCGTCGCCGCCTCGCCGCGGTACCGCAGTCGAGCCTCCTTGATGTTGCGGCCTCGGTTCAGCTGAGCCAGCAGCAAGCCGAGCCGGTAGCCCAGGTCCAGGTACATTCGCGTGTCTTTCATTTCGGCCGCGGTAATCGGAGCCATGTTGATGGCCTGACGCACCTCACGCCGCAGCAAGTAGGCTGCAATCAGCTCGGCGGCCTCGCGAGCCACCAGCTCCTGAGCTTCGCCTGTCGAGGCTCCCAGGTGAGGCGTGGCGAGCACGTTCGGCAGCTTGAGCAAGCGGTGGTCGGGCGGAGGCGGCTCCTGCGACCACACGTCAATCGCCGCTCCGGCCACGTGCCCCGATTCCAGCGCGTCGGCCAGTGCGTCCTCGTCAATGATGCCTCCGCGAGCACAATTGATGATTCGCACGCCTTTTTTCATCCGCTTCAGCCGCTCCGCGTTGATCAGGCCGCGCGTTTCGTCGTTGAGCGGCGTGTGCACCGTGACGTAGTCGCATTCCGCCAGCATTTCGTCCAGGTCTCGGTAGAGCTCCACGCCGTGGTCCGCCGCCCGCTCCTCCGACATGTACGGGTCGTAGCCCAAGACCCGCATTTCCAGCCCGCGGGCCCGCTTGGCGACTGCCTGGCCAATGCGGCCCAGCCCAATGATGCCCAGAACCTTGTCGGCCAACTGCGTTCCCATGAATTTCTTTCGGTCCCACCGACCGGCGACCATGCTGGCGTGCGCCGGGGCAATGTTACGGGACATGGCCAGCATGAGAGCAATCGTGTGCTCGGCCGTGCTGACCGTGTTGCCCGAGGGCGTGTTCATGACGACAATGCCCTCGCGCGTCGCCGCTTCCAAATCGATGTTGTCGACCCCGACCCCGGCCCGCGCAATGGCTTTCAGACGCGGCTGTCCTTTCAGCACGTCGGCAGTCAGCTTCGTCGCGCTGCGGACAATGACTGCGTCCACTTCTTGCAAAGCCTCTCGCACCTCCTCCGGCGACATCTTCTGCCGCTGGACCACCTCGATCTCGTCGAACTGCTTCAGCACTTCGATGCCCGCCGGCGACAAGTTGTCCGTGACCAGCACCCGGTACATGCTTCGCTCCTTTCTCGACTTCCTCTCGCTGTCGACCAACCCCAGACCCGCCGTTTCAACACCGACGGCGATTCGCCGTCGTCCGTGTTGTCCAGGAAAGCTCCGGCTTCGAAAGAAAAAGGGAGGGGATCCTCGAACCCTTGTTCTGCCGACCACGCCACGCCGGCCAGCGTCCAACTGTAACCAGACCGCTCGGTAGCGTGCGAGTTGCGACCAACCTTCGCGTTCGGGCGAGCGGTTCGAAACGCTGAGCGAGCCCAGCGCCGACCAGGAACAACGGCCGACCACACGAGGCCGCCACCACGACCGAGCCGCTCGCCGCCTTCTCCCGCCCCCGTTTTCGGCGTTGTGCGGTGATATAGCACCGACGGCCAGCGGTCACAAGCCAACCTCGGTCCGAGCGGCTCCGCGGGGCCCGGCCATTGGCGTAGCAACGGCTGTGCCATGGCGAGGCTTTCCACGGTTGGTCGGCTGGAAACGCAACGCGGTCCACGTGTCTTTCGGGCCCGCTCGTCCGGTTGGTGCGGCTGGGCGGCGAGGGCACGGCGTGCGAGCGGCTGTCGCTGTCAGGGCCCCGTGTCGAGGGTGTCGGGCGTCGGCGCGCGGAGGGCTGGTCGGTTGCTCTTGCTTGGCCGTCTGAGCGTTGACCGGGCCCGCTGTGTCAGTTTGGGCAGCAGAAGCAGTCTCGAGAAGCAGCGTCCAGCTTGCTGGTCGCGCAGGGCTTGTGGGCTACTGGGTCTTGGTCGAGCGGAGGTGTTTGGTCGGTTGAGGGAATTTTTGCGGAATTTGCCGCCGACGCTGTACCAGTCGTGCCGATTCTAACTGTTGTGCGGCAAAGGACTGGACCGTCCGTGCTGGTTGTGCTGATTAGAAAGGTGGTGACGGTTCGTCCGTCTGCGTCCCGTTCCGCGCTCACAGGTCGTTCAAGTTTTTGAGGAGAGGAAGCTGTGGCACTTGCGTCGTGGCTGGAACGTTTGAAGCGGCGTCTGCGTGCGTCGGGTCGAGCCCGTCGGGCTTCGCGCTGTCCGGTGGCCGCGTTGGAGAGTTTGGAGGACCGGACGCTGCTGTCGGTCACCACGTCGTTCCTGCTGGGGGACCTGACGGTCGTCTCGGACGCCGGAGACAGCATTTGGATCGGAGCGGACGCGTCGGCCAATTTGCAGGTGGTGGTGAACGGGGTGCCCGTCAGCACTTTACCTCCGGTCGCAGCCTCCAGCGTGCAAACGATTTACGTTCGAGGCGGTTCGGCGGACAACCTGATCGACTTGAGCACGGTGCACTCGCTGGTCTTCACCGCGCTGACCAGCGTGCGCGTCGAGGGCGGCGACGGCAACGACGTGCTGTTGGGAACGGCCGACGTCCCCGACTCGCTGTTCGGCGGCGACGGCAACGACGTCCTGACCGGTCAGGCGGCTGCGGACTGGCTGGACGGTGGCGACGGCGACGACACGCTGACCGGCGGCGACGAGTCGTCGGGCGGCGACACGCTGTTGGGTGGCGACGGCAAGGACCTCATTACGGCCGGCGCCGGCGACGACTCGGTCGACGCAGGCGACGGCAACGACGTGGTCGACGGCGGTGAGGGAGCTGACTGGTTGGACGGGAACACGGGTGACGACTCGCTGGTCGGCGGTGTCGGCGACGACACGCTGACCGGCGGCAACGCCGCGCGCGGTGGCGACGACACCCTGGACGGCGGACCGGGCGACGACTGTCTGTTCGGCGGGTCCGGCAACGATTCGCTGGTCGGTGGCGTAGGCAATGACTACGTCAAGGGCCACAGCGGCGACGACACGTTGACGGCCGTCGCCGGCGCCGACACCCTGAACGGGGGTGCCGGCAACGACCTGATCGACGCACAACCCATTGCCGTCCTGACGGTCAACGACACGCTGGTCGCGCAAGAGGGCGACGCGGCCTCGGGCAGCTTGCAGTACGCTGTCTTCACGGTCTCGCTGTCTGAAGCTCAGACTACGTCGGTCAGCGTCGACTACTCCACCTTCGACGTGACCGCTCAAGTCGGACAGGACTACCTGGCCACCAGCGGCACGCTGACCTTTGCGCCAGGCGAGGTGGTTCACACAATTGCCGTGCCCATTGTGGGCGACACGGTGGTCGAAGGGGACGAGGTCTTTGGAATTCAGTTGTCGAACCCGGTCGGAGCCATTGTGCTGGACGACCAAGGGCTGGCCGTCATTACGGACGACGACGGCGTCACGACCGGACCGATTCCGTACGTGACGGTCGACGACGCGCTGGTCGACCCTGAAGGAGACCCGGTGCCGGTTCCGCTGGGAACGTTCGGTGTGGCCAGTCAGTTCACGGCCGGTCCGACTCCCATGGCTCTGGCCACGGGCGACTTGGACGGCGACGGGGACGTGGACGTGGTTGTGGCCGACCGGGGAGCTCAGGGACTGGGCGGCGACCAACTGTCGGTGCTGCTCAACAACGGCGACGGCACCTTCGCCTCGCCCATCACTCTGACCGGCGGAACCGACCCGCTGGACGTTGCTCTGGGTGACTTCGACGGCGACGGCGACCTGGACGTCGCGGCGGCCAACTTGGGTTCGGGCGACGTGTCGGTGTTCCTCAACACCGGCGGCGGCACGTTCAGCGCACCGCAAAGCTACAACGTGGGAGACAACGCGAACAGCCTGACGGTCGGCGACCTGGACGGCGACGGCGACGTCGACTTAGCTGTCTCGAACCTGGGCAGCAGCACCTCGCCGGCTTCGATTTCCGTCTTGCTGAACAACGGCAACGCCACGTTCGCCGGACCGACGCGACTCAGCCTGACCAACAACACAGTTCAGCAGCTCACCTCGGCCGACCTGGACGGCGACGGCGACTTGGACCTGGCCGCTTCGTTGACCTCGGGAACCCTGCAGGGAGCGCTCGGCGTTTTCCTGAACAACGGCGACGGCACGTTCGCTTCGCCCAACATTTACCAGGCCGGCACCGGTACCTTCGGCGTTCTGGCGACCGACCTGAACCAGGACGGGGCCGTGGACCTGGTGGTGGTGAACCAGAGCGACGGCACGCCGAACGGCACAGGCGAGGTAGTGGTGTTCGAGAACAGCGGCAGCGGTGCTTTCACGCCGCGTCAGACGTTGACGGTCGGGTTCACGCCGTTCACGGTGGCCAGTGCCGACCTGGACCTGGACGGCGACGTGGACCTGGCGGTGGTCGAGCAAGGTGGAACGAACGGCTCGGGCGACGTCGCCGTTCTGATGAACAACGGCAATGGCCGCTTTGCCGCTCCGCGGTTCTTCGAAGTCGGCCTGCAACCCATGGACGTGGCCGTGGTCGACATTAACAACGACGGCGACCCGGACATTTTGACGGCGGACAGTGGAGCCGACACGGTTTCGGTGGTCCACAACTTGACGCAGAGCCGTTTTGTTGCGGCCGAGGACTTCCTGACCGTGCCGCAGGGAGCTCCGTCGGACATGGTTTCGGGCGACCTGGACGGCGACGGCGACCTGGACCTGGCGGTCGCCAACTTTGCGGGCAACAACGTCTCGGTGCTTTTGAACAACGGCGACGGCGTTTACGCTCCGGCCGCCACCTACGGCGTGAACACGGGCCCCAGCGGCCTGGCCTTGGGTGACTTGGACAACGACGGCGACCTGGACTTGATTACCGCCAACAACGGGTCGAACGACGCCTCGGTACTTTTGAACAACGGCGACGGCACTTTCGCACCG
>CAYSAG010000279.1:0-7017 GCA_964428935.1 uncultured Planctomycetaceae bacterium
CGAAAGACCACGTGCTGACCATTCAAACTGGCGACCAGGCGCTTTGGGCCAACTTGCTGCTCACCATGGGCGTCCGAAGCGGCTGAAAAATTCAGTGTGACTTGGCCAAACGGTGGGGCGAGCGGCCAGCCGGCGGCTGACGCTACCCTCGGGACGCGAGGCGACGGTCCCGCCCTCGCCGCGACGGAACAAGCGTGGTCGCGGTGACCACTGCGGCCGTCCGGCTGGCTGAGGACGTTTCGTTGGAGCGGCGCCGGTTGAGCGTGCTCGATTCCGCGACCGCTTCCGGCCGTCGGGCCGGTGGTCGAGACTGAGACAGTGGGGAGAGGAATCATGGAGTACCGCACACTGGGCAAGACGGGGCTGAAAGTTTCGGTGGTCAGTTTTGGAGCGTCGTCGTTGGGGCAGGAGTTTCGGCAGGTCGACATCAACGAGGCCATGGACGCGGTCCACGCGGCGTTGGACTGCGGCATGAACCTGATCGACACGTCTCCGTACTACGGCCGAGGCATGTCCGAGGTTCTGCTGGGAGTGGCCTTGCGCGGCGTGCCACGGGACCGGTACCTGCTCGGGACCAAGCTCGGACGCTACGACGTGAACCACTTCGACTTCTCGGCCAAACGCGTGGTCGAAAGCGTCGACGTGAGCCTGCACCGGCTGGGGGTCGACTACTTGGACTACGTTCTGTGTCACGACATCGAGTTCGTCGACATGTCGCAGATCGTCGACGAGACCTTGCCGGCGCTGCGGAAACTGCAGGAGCAAGGAAAGGTGCGGTTCGTCGGCATCAGCGGTTACCCCATGAAAATCTTCCGGTACGTTTTGGACCGCACCGACCTGGACGTCATTCTGTCGTACAACCACTACACGTTGCAGAACACCATGTTGGCCGACTTGGTACCGTACTTGAAAGAGAAGGGCGTGGGCATCATGAACGCCGCTCCCTTCTCGGCCCGGCTTCTGACCAACGCCCCTCTGCCCCCTTGGCACAAAGCGCCGGAACACGTTCGCGCCATTTGCCGTCGAGCGGCCGAACACTGCAAGGCCAAGGGCGTCGACATCGCCAAGCTCGCGTTGCAATTCTCCATCGCCCATCCTGACATGGCCACCTGCATTACAGGCTCGGCCAACCCACAGCGGGTCCGCCAATGGGCCGAATGGGCGGAAGAGCCGTTGGACCAAGAATTGCTCAAGGAAGTGCTCGACATTCTGAAGCCCATTCACAACTGGTTCTACATCGAAGGTCGTCCGGAAAACAACGACCAGCCGGTCCAGTGACGCGAAACCGAAAGACCCCAGAGCGGGTCGAGCAACTGTGACGGCGCGGCGCCGGTCGACCACGTCGACCTGCGGACGAGCGGGGCGTGGTGTGCGAGGGCCTCCGTGGACCGTTCGACGCCCACAATGCCGCCGGTGCCCCAAACAGCAGTGATGTGACGCGAAAGCAGACTCATGCGACGAATCGGTACGCTCGACGACGAGCGGTTGGCAAAACGTTTCTCGGACTACCTCGAGTCGCTCGGAATCGAGTCGATGGTCGACCGGTCGGACGAGGGGTGGCACGTCTGGGTCTACGACGAAGACAAGGTCACGCAGGCACGACAAGAATTTGCCGAGTTCGAGCGAGACCCAACGGCCGCCAGGTTCGTTCGGCGCGAGCGGGAAGGGGAACGACGACGGGCCGAACGGGAACGCGAAAGGGCTCTCCGGAAAACGGTCGAGTCCAACCGTTGGTGGGACCGTCCGTTCTACCGACGCTGTCCGGTCACCTTCGGCTTGCTCGCAATCAGCGTCCTTGTCGCCATTCTGACCAACTTGGGGACCCAATCCACGCCCGTTCTCGACAAGCTGCTCATTCAAGACGTTCGGTTCGACGGCCGAGTCGCCCAGTGGCAACCCGGGCTGACCGCGGTTCGGCAAGGCCAGGTCTGGCGACTGGTGACTCCCATTTTCATCCACTTCGGTTGGATTCACTTGCTGTTCAACATGTGGATGACGTACGTCTTTGGGTCGGCCGTCGAGTACCGTCTGCGCAGCTGGAAAACGTTGCTGCTGGTTCTGCTGGTCGCCGTGCCGTCTAACGTGGCACAGTACTACTACGACGGCCCGATGTTTGGAGGCATGTCGGGAGTCCTTTACGGGCTGTTTGGTTACATTTGGATGAGAAGCTGGCTGGAGCCGGAGTCGGGCTTCGTCATGCCTCGAGACATGGTCTTCTGGCTGCTGGGCTGGTTCGTTCTGTGCCTGGTGGGCATCATTCCGAACGCGGCCAACGTGGTCCACGGCGTCGGCTTGGGAGTCGGCGTTTTGGTAGGGGCGGTCGAGTCGACGACGAAGCGGCGGTAGAAGGCTCGGCATCCGCGTTCGAGTCCAGCTGGCGGAGCGTTTGAACGCGGCACAGCTGTGGCTCGAACCAACGCAGCAGTAGAGTTCTCAGACAACAGGGAGCGGTCTCAATGAAAGCAGGTCGAGCGGTACGAAAGACGGTTGTCGCCGGAACGGTCTTGCTCTTGCTCGCCGCACACTGCGTGTCGGCTGCGGAGCTGAAGCCCGTCACCGAGGTGGAGGGAATCACCGAGTACCGTCTGGACAACGGCCTGAAGGTGTTGTTGTTCCCCGACGCGTCCAAGCCGCGGGTCACCGTGAACCTGACGGTCTTCGTCGGTTCGCGGCACGAGGGGTACGGCGAAGCCGGAATGGCCCACCTGCTCGAACACATGCTCTTCAAGGGGACCAAGAAGCACCCGAACATTCCGAAGGAGCTGCGGGACCACGGCGCCGCCTTCAACGGCTCGACTTGGTACGACCGCACCAACTACTTCGAAACGCTGCCGGCTGGCGAGGAAAACTTGCGGTTTGCTCTGGAGCTCGAAGCGGACCGGCTGGTCAACAGCTTGATTCGCGCCGAAGACCTGGCGTCGGAAATGACTGTGGTGCGAAACGAGTTCGAACGAGGAGAAAACGACCCGACCGGCGTGCTCTGGCAGCGAATGATGTCGGCCGCTTTCCTGTGGCACAACTACGGCAAGGCGACCATTGGGAACCGAGCGGACATTGAGCGGGTTCCGGTGGACCGTCTGCGAGACTTCTACCGCCGCTACTACCAGCCCGACAACGCTTTGCTGGTCGTTGCCGGACAGTTCGAGCCGAAGCGGGCGTTGGAGCTCGTCCAGCAAACGTTCGGACGAATTCCTCGGCCGCAGCGGAAGTTGTTCGAG
The DNA here is from genome assembly GCA_964428935.1 of uncultured Planctomycetaceae bacterium. Lineage (GTDB taxonomy): Bacteria > Planctomycetota > Planctomycetia > Planctomycetales > Planctomycetaceae > JAADHY01. Next base: position 3,219 of record CAYSAG010000279.1, read on the forward strand.
ACGTACACCATTGAGCCGCCTCAGGACGGCGAACGACACGTCACGTTGCGCCGTGTGGGAGACGTGGCGGTGGTGGGAGCGGTCTACCACATTCCGGCCGGTCCGCACCCGGAGTTTCCGTCGGTGGACGTGCTGGAAAGCGTCCTGACGTCTCAGCCAGCCGGCCGACTCTACAAGGCGCTGGTGGAATCGAAGCTGGCGGCCAGCGTCTCGGGCGCCGCGTTCGCTCTGCACGACCCCGGCGTCCTGTTGCTGCTCGCCGAGGTCGCTCCCGGACAAAACCCGCAGACCGTGCTCGACCGGCTGTTGGAGGTCACCGAGTCGGTCGGGCAGTCGGAAGTGACGGCCGAAGAGGTCGAACGAGCCAAGCAGCGGTTGTTGAAACAGTGGGAACTCTCGTCGACGGACAGCAGTCGCCTGGCAATCCAGTTGAGCGAGTGGGCCGCTCAGGGAGACTGGCGACTGTACTTCCTCTACCGCGACCGCTTGGAAAAGGTCACGCCCGAAAGCGTCCGACACGTCGCCGCGAAGTACCTGCGACGCAACAACCGGACCTCCGGCGTCTACTTGCCGGTGAAGAAACCGGAACGGGTCCGAATGCCCGAGACGCCCGACCTGGCCAAAATGCTGAAAGGGTACAAGGGACGTGGCCGAATCGCGAAGGGAGAAGCCTTCGACGTCTCTCCCGAAAACATTCAACGGCGGACCCACTGGCTGACGCTCGAATCGGGCGTTCGAGCGGCACTGCTGCCGAAGAAAACACGCGGTCAGGCCGTCGTCCTGCGAATGGTTTTGCGTTTCGGCGACCTGGAAACGCTGACCGGCAAGGCCAAAGCCGCGGAATTCCTTGGCCCCATGCTGCTACGCGGAACCAAGAAACTGACCCGACAACAAATTCAAGACCTGCTGGACAAGAACCGCGTGCAACTGAGTGTGAGCAGCGGTCCAGGCGAGCTGCGCGTCACGCTGCGTACTCAACGCCCACACTTGCTGGCCGGCTTGGACATTCTTCGTCAGGTGTTGCGAGAGCCGTCGTTTCCGGAGAAGGAACTGGAGCTGCTGAAGCAGGCGGAACTGGCGGGCCTGGAGCAGCAGAAAACCGACCCGGGAGCGCTGGCTCAGCTGGCCGTCGTCCGTCAGCTCAACCCCTACCGGCCCGAAGACCCGCGCTACGTGCCGACGATTGAGGAAGAAATCGAGCGGACGCGGGCCGTGTCGATCGAGGTGGTTCGGCAGTTGTACGAGCAGCTGGTCGGCGGTCAGTTCGGCGAGGTCGCTGTAGTCGGAGACTTCGACGCGGACCAGGTTCGGGTGGAGCTGGACAGGACGCTCGCCGACTGGAAGGCCAAAGTCCCGTACCGGCGCATTGCACGTCGAGGCGACGTGGCTCTGGAGCGGAAGGAGTTTGTCTTCGAAACGCCGGACAAGCCGAACGCGTACTACTTTGCCGGAACCGTCTTCCCCTTGCGCGACGACTCGCCCGACTACGCGCCTTTGGTCTTGGGCAACTACATTTTCGGCGGCAGCACGCTGGCCTCGCGACTGGGAGACCGGATCCGTCAGCAGGAGGGACTGTCGTACGGCGTGCGGTCCGTTCTGCGAGCCTCGTCGCTCGACCAACGCACCGTCTTTCTGATCTACGCCATTTGCAACCCGGCCAACATGGAGCGGCTGAAGAAGGCGGTCGCCGAAGAGTTGGACCGATTCCTCGAAGGTGGACCGACCGAGGCGGAGCTGACCGCAGCCCGGCAGGCCTTCCTCCGGGCCCGCAAGGTCGCCCGGTCCGACGACCGCCAACTGGCTTCGAAACTCGTCAGCCTTCTCCACGCCGACCGGGACATGAGGTTTGAGGCGGAGCTGGAAGAGAGGCTTCAGGCCGTGACGCGTTCGGCCGTGCTGTCTGCCTTCCGTAAGTGCATTGACCCACAACGCCTGGTCGTTTCGGTCGCTGGCGACTTCGCCAGCGTGAGAGCGGAGCGCAAGGAACAGGAGCCTGAACCGGCCAGCGTCCCGTAGGAGAAAAGCTGCTGCTGGTCGAAGCGGCGTCGCAGGGACGAGGGAACTTGGGCCGGACGAGCCTGGCAGGTTCGTCCGGCTTTTTCTGTGCCCGTGCGGCTTCACGTTTTCCCGTCGGCGGGTCCGCGAATTGGAAAAAAATTCGCACTGCCGGACTGTTGTTTTTCGGCAACTTGTCGCAAGCGGCGGCTCTTCAATCACTTCGAGACGGCAGCGTGTTGAGCGCGAGCAACACCTCTGGCCGGCAAGCTTTCGCTGGTTGTCCCAATTTGACAGACCAACGGCGTGACCTAGGTTTTAGTGGCCGACCGCAGCCCGAACCCCGGGCGGCCAGGCACAAGAAGAGGCTCGAGCCACGTCACGCTGGAACGGACTCCGTCACCCGCCGCTCTGGCACGAAGTCGGAGCAGCCGGGTGGAGGACCCGACGGAAGGTTTGATTGCGTGCCCGACCGTTCGGCCGAGGTCGGCGGGTCGGCAGTGTCTGTTGGGTGCCGAGTTCCGGAGCGGAATAGTGCGTTGCTATTCGCGCGGGAACTCTGAAGGTTGCTTCGGTTGTTTGCGGTTCGACCGGGCAAAGTGAAGCTAGAAAGAGAGGGACAGCCATGAGGAAGTTTGCCGAGAGTGTGAAGCGCTTTCTGGTTTCGGAAGATGGCCCGACGGCAGTCGAGTACGCCGTCATGTTGGCGCTGATCATCGTCGTCTGCCTGACGGCCATTCAGGCGATCGGCACCAACGCCAACGCGCAGTTCCAGGCCGTCGAGGACGCTCTGAGTAGCAGCTAAACGGCCTGAGCCGACGCTGCGCAGTGCGCCAAGAACCGCGTACTGGAGCCGACCACCCAGTCTGGTCGCAGACTGGGTGGTCCGGCTCGCTTTCGCCACACGGACGTGGTCCCAAGACCTTCTGCTCGCGAGGAAGTTCGGCCACCGTCGTCGTCTAGGAGACAAGAGCCGGCAGCACGCAGCAGAAACTTTGGACTAGCTGTTCGCGAGGGTCGGACGAAGGAGGTGAGTGAATGTTTCCTTTCTGGATCGACAGCACAGAGTTCATGGCCTTGCTGCAGTCGTTCGCCATTGCCATGGCAGCGGCTGGTTGGCTGATGGTCATGTTGACTGGCGGTCGTTGCGGCGTGTGAGCGGCAACGACGCGAGCGCGCGTTGAGGCAGCACACCGCTGGAGCGGACGACTCGGTGAGAGAACCGGCTCGCGTCGCGCTCCGCCCGGCCATTTGTGGACCGGCACGACGTTGCCCGAGTCGGTTGAGGGGCGAAGTGGTGCAAACTTCCAGCCGGCGGTGGCTGCGGGAGGCCACGGTCGGAGTCGAGGTGAGTCGGCGGTCGACGGCTGGCTTGGCCGTGAGCCGCTCCAGAAGGGAACGACGTTTCGAGCCGGAGACAACAGGCGTCTGGAAACAGCGCGAAGCACCGGGGGCTCGGCCGAGGGAAGCTCTCTCAGAGCCGAGCGAGAAATCAGGACAACGAGCATGGACTGGCAGACGATCCTTCTGCACAACTGGCATGTGAAGTTGGTTTGCGTTGTGCTGATTGTCGCCGCGTACATCGACGGCAAACAACTTCGCGTGCCCAACTGGATCACCTTTCCCATGATTCTGACCGGGTTGATCTTCAACGCTTGGACTGGCGGACTCGGGGGGCTCGACAGCGGGCTGGTCGGCAGTCTGATCGGCCTGCTGGTTGGACTGGCATGTCTGCTGCCGCTTTACGCGGTCGGTGGAATGGGGGCTGGCGATGTCAAACTGATGGCGGGCGTGGGAGCTTGGC
>CAYSAG010000280.1:0-7014 GCA_964428935.1 uncultured Planctomycetaceae bacterium
TCCGATCTGCTCCCCCTTGCCGCGACTGCTGGCCAAGGCCGACCGGTTCGCTCAGCGCTGGGACCTGGTCCGAGAACCCGCCGAAACTTTGGACCACTTTGCCGAACGAGTGGAACAGCAGGGCGAATTGGGTCCGCTGGCCGAGTGGTACCGTCACTACGCCGCCGTTCGCTACGGGGGTCGGTGGAACGACGGAGAGGTCGAGCAGTTGAGCCGCGAGCTGACCCAGTGCCAACGGCTTTGCGTTGTCCGCCGGCGAAAGGAGGTGCCCAACGAACAGCGAAGCGCCCTCAGCTCGGCGACCTGACACCGTCTCGGCTGTGGAACGGACGGTCCTGGCCGGGCCGGCGGGGTGCTCAAGCCGCTCGACGCTGCGCCCGACGCTCCAGCACTCGCTGAACAGCCCGAAACACCTCGTCCGTCGTCAGCTGCTCCATGCACAGCAAGTGCTTGCGCCCGCGCAGCGGACAGCGTTTCCTGTAGCTGCCGGCGCACGGGGTCGGAGCCTGCACCAGTTGGTGCTCCGGCCCCGGCGGCCCTGAACGCTCCGCCCGCGTGCAAGTGAAGACGGCGACCACGGGCGTGCCGAGCGCCGCGGCTAAGTGCATGGGCCCCGAGTCGTTGCAAAGGAGCGTGTCGACACGTTGCAGCAGCGCGGCCAGGCGAGGTAGCGTCGTTTGGCCTGCTACGTTTCTCAGGCGCACGTGCGGCACGAACTGACGGAGCAACCGCTCCACCTCAGCGGCCGTCCGCACGTCGCTCCACCCGCCCACCAGCACCACCGACGCTCCCAACCGCCGAGCGGCTTTGGCAGCGACCGAAGCAAACTTCTCGGCCGGCCAGCGTTTTGACATCCAACGAGCCCCCGGGTGAACGGCCAACACCGGCGCTCCCAGCTCACGGTAGACGCGGTCGGCCCACAGTCGGTCGTCGGCGTCCAGTCGCAACGGCACTCGGTCCGGAAACTCCGTCGCTCCCAGTGCCTCGGCGACCCGCCGGTAACGCAAGTGAGCGGGGACGGTCGTAGACGTGCCGGGAAGGAGCAGGTGACAGGCCAAGTGCGAACCTTCGCGAGCGGTTTGCAGGCCCAGCCGAATGGGAGCGTCGGTGGCCAAGGCCATGACACCGGTCCGAGCCAGCCCCTGAAGGTCCAAGACCAGGTCGAACCGACCCCGACGAAGCTGCCGAAGCAACCCAATCAGCCTTGCCCAGGCCGCCACCGTGTCCCAGGCGTCTCGCCGCCCGAACGGAAGCACTTCGTCCAGCAACGGGTGCCGTTCCAGCAACCCGACGTACTCGCGGTTCGCAACCCAACTGACCGTACACCCAGGGAACCGCTTCTTCAGCGCCTCGACCAACGGCAGCGACTGGACAATGTCCCCCAAAGCACTCGGCTTAATGACACACACACGCCGGGGACGAACTGTTCTCAGCGTTTCGACCGAGACCACTTTCCGCACTCCGTGCCGTTTTGCAGTCACGCCCTTTCCCGTGGGCCGAGCAATCCGAGCAGCCGAATCATAGCCGTCGGTGCCGCAAGGCCACAAGATCGGTCGAAGGCGGTCGCCGGCCGACCGCTCGCCTCACGGCGGGCCGCCGCTAGTCTACTCCGAGCCCGTCTCGGGCAGCCGCACCACCACCTCGGTCCCCGGACGCAGCTCCCCCTCGCGCACCACCGAAGCCATGTAACCGCAACGGCCCACCAACACCTCTTTCAGCCGCTCGTCAATGGCGTCCAGCACGAAGCACGGTTTCCGCGGCTCTTCCAACCTGACCTGCACCTCTCCCATTTCCAGAATGGTCCCCGGCGGCAACGACTGGACGTGCACGTTGCGCAACGTAATGTTCTCTCCAATCGACCCGGGAACAATGTCGAACCCCTCACGCCGAAGCTGAAACAGAATCTCTTCGTCGAACAGGCTGACGGCCCGCGTCGGCTTCCGGTGCTTCGCGTGCTCCTGAAAGTCTCCCTCCAGCCCTTGCTTCGTCACCCGCACCACCGACTGCGGCACCTTCGGCACTCCACCGTCGGAAATGCAAACCGCAATGACCAGCGGGCGAGTGTCTTCGCCCGTTGCCCGGACCGACTCCTGTTGGTCAGTCATTTGCCCCAAACTCCTGCCATTCGGGTGTCGCTCCAGTTTCCGGCCTCAGCCCCTTCCGACCGGAAAGCGCCAGCGGCGCAGTGCGGCCGAGTCGGACGACGACTGCCGCGAGACGGGCCGGTCCACCAGGCAAACCGCTCCGTCCCAAACAGCCCTCCACCCACCAATGGCCGGCCCCTGCTGCAGCATACCGAGAACGACCCGCACGAATGCAAGACGGACGAATGTGCGGTGAGAAACGGCTGAAAAGAGCTGCCAGGGAAGGCCGGCTGAGCAAGCGGCAAGTGAGGACTGCGTGAGCCCCGCCGGCCGCCGTTCGCTGACCGACCCGCAGCTCCCGCCTCGCAACCGGCTTCCCGAAACCAGCCGAGTGCGAATGTTAGGCGCTGCGTCGGTCTGGTTCCACCCGGACACCAGGGTCGGCCGCGGGTCGCCCGTCTGACCGAACGAGGGGCCAGCGTCAAACGGGACACCCACGCTCCTCCACCAGCGGCCACCAGTCTGCGGGCCGAAAAATGCGAGGCTCTTGGCAACGGCGTCCCTCTTTCGTCGGTCGGCCTGCGGACCCAAGCGGTCTGGCAAGGCGACCGGAAGCAGGCTCCATTGCGGTCCGAAGTCCAACGCGTCCAAACACCTACGCTCCTCGCAGCGGCGAACCCGACGGCAAGACGCCGCGCCCGCAGCGGGCGCGCGATTTCGCTCGCCCACTTTGTCCCGAGCTCCTACAATGTGTGCGAAATGGCACACACCAAGTCCCTCTGGTCGTCGGGGAAACCGTCGCAGCCGAGGCATTCGACCGGAAGGCGGGGCACGGTTCAGTCGTCGCGCCCGTCTGGCGCGGCCGCTCCCGACAGCGAAAACACCGGCGAAGGAGCAGCGGCAACGACAACACCGGCGCAGACGGCCCGGCTGGCACGGCCGTTGCAGCAACACCGGGTCGTCCAATCCGAACGGTTGTTCAAAACAAGCGGCTTGGCTCTGCGGCCAGTGGGGCGGAAGTCGGCAGCCAGGGTAGAGCGGCCCGGGTTCGGGGCCCCCGGAGTCGCTTTGCCGGCGTCGACTCGAAGAATGGGTTGTCGCCAGCGTGTTGGCATGGGACGTGCGAGCTCACGGACCGGACTAGGTCGGGCCGAAAAACTCGTTGGCGTCACAGTGCCAGACGCCGTGAGGGAGCAGAACTGAGGACAGAGGATGGAAAGATGTACGACCCCAGCCACGTCGACTTGCTGATTGTCGACGACGACGACGACTTTCGCGCCACGATTGTCCGTCGGTTCGAGCGGCGAGGCTTCAACGTGTCCCAGGCCGCCAACGGCGAGGAGGCGCTGTCGCTGATTGAGCAGCGTCAGTTCGACGTCGGCATTTTCGACATGGTCATGCCCGGCATGTCCGGTCTGGACCTGCTCGAAAAACTCAAGGCGGCCGGCTGCGAAATGGAAATCATCATTCTGACCGGACAGGGGACGATTGAGTCCGCTGTCCAGGCCATGAAGCTGGGCGCGTACGACTACCTGACGAAGCCTTTCCCGCTGGCCGAGCTCGAACTGCTGATTCAGAAAGCCTACGAGCGCCGGCAGCTGAGCAAGGAAAACCGGCGACTGCGGGTGTTGCTGGAGCGGGCTCAGCCCAAGTGGAATCTGATTGGCGAGTCGCCGGCCATGCGGGAGGTGTACCGTTTGATCGAGCGGGCCGGGCCGAGCGACAAGTCGATTTTGATTTGTGGCGAGAGCGGCACGGGAAAGGAGCTGGTGGCGCGGGCCTTGCACAAGAACAGTCCCCGCGCGGACAAGCCGTTGGTCGCCATCAACTGCACCGCCTTGTCGGAGACTTTGCTGGAAAGCGAGCTTTTCGGCCACGAGAAAGGCGCGTTCACGGGGGCCACGGCGGCGAAGCTCGGACTGTTCGAAATTGCCGACGGCGGAACGCTCTTCATCGACGAAATCGGCGACATGCCCGGGTCCATGCAGGCCAAGCTGTTGCGGGTTCTCGAAGACGGCACGTTCCGGCGAGTGGGGTCGCACCAGGAGCGACGCGTGGACGTGCGAGTCATTTCCGCCACTCACCGCGACCTGGAACAAGCCGTGCGCGAGGGCCGCTTCCGCGACGACCTCTACTACCGAATCAACGTCATGTCGATTCACCTGCCGCCGCTGCGAGAACGGACGGGAGACCTGCCGCTGTTGGTCTCGTACTTCCTCGGTCCAGACTGGAAAATCGAAAAAGAGGCGCTGCAGGCCATGGAGCGTTACCATTGGCCGGGCAACGTGCGGCAGTTGATCAACGTAATCGAGCGGGCAAAGATTCTGGCCGACGACAACGTGGTCACACTGGACGAGCTGCCGCCGGAAATCACTCGAGCCGCGACGCCTTCGTCCGCTCTGCCCGTCGAACGGGACGGCACACTGGCGGCCATGGAGCGGGCTCGCGTCGTCGAAGCCCTCATGCAGGCCAAGGGCAACAAGACCCGTGCGGCGGAAGCCCTAGGCATCACCCGCCGTTCGCTCTACCGACTCATTGAGAAGTACAACATTTACATCAGTCCGGACGGCACGACGGTGCGAGCCGGTGACATGTGAACGACTGCGGCCGCCCAAGAACGTCCCGCCTTGCCCGGCCGTTCCCGTTCCGCCAGCTCGTCTCAGGCCGCTTTTCGGACCGCCGGCGTCGGTACCGGAAGACCCGCCGCTTTGAGCAGAGTCGCGTAGACGTCCAACGTGCGCTCGGCAATGAGTTCTTGAGTGAAATTCTGAACGACCCACCGCCGCCCGTTTCGGCCCAGCTCGGCACACCGGTCCCGGTCTTGCAACAGCGACTGAAGTGCGTTCGCCAACGCGTCCGGGTCACGAGGTGGAACCAGGACGGCGGACCGACCGGGGTCGACCACGTCGCGGCAGCCGACCCAATCCGTCGTGACGACCGGTCGGCCGCAGGCGGCCGCTTCGAGCAACACCTTCGGGGCACCTTCTCGGTAGTAACTGGGCAGACACACCACCGCCGCCTGACTCAACACGCGAGGCATGTTCGTGCAATGGCCCCACCACTCCACAACGCCCTCGCTGACCCACTGTCGTAGCTGCAGTTCGGGCACGTGAGCCGGGTTGCCCGTGTCGACGCGTCCGACCAGCACGAAGCGTGCTCGAATGCCGCGCCGGCGTAGCTGCCGAGCCGCCTCGACAAACTCCCCCACCCCCTTCGTCCACAACATTCTGGACGGCAGCACGACAATCGGTGGAGAGTCTCCGTCCAGCCGCCACTCGGGCAACGGCGACGGCCGGTAAGTCTGGACGTCCACGCCCGCGCTGCAAATGACAACCGCTCGCTCTCGCCGAACCGCTCCCGCCCGCACCAGAACCTCACGGTCGCTCTCGTTCTGGAGCACCACGCAACTGTTCGGCAGACTCAAGGCGAACCGAAGTGCCCGCAGAACTGTCGGACGCAACAGCCGACACTTCCAGTCGTCGACGGTGAAGGTGTGAGCCAAACCGGTAATTGCGTTGACGACGGCCGGCACACCAGTCAGGCGAGCGGCCAGCGAGCCGTAGAGCACGTTCTTGAGGACCACGTGGTGCACCAAGTCCGGCCGAATGTCTCGGTAAATCCGAACTAGCGACAACAAAGCCTTTGCTTCGCTCCACGGGTTGCTCACGCTGCGCGGAACGTCGATTGGCACGACGGCCATTCCGTGCCGCTCAATGACCTCCCGAGACTCACTGACCCGTGTCGCCACGGTCACCCGGTAGCCGGCCTCTAGCGCCGCCACACCCAAATGAAGCCGGTGGCTGACGAAAAACCAGTCCTCGTTGACCACGATTAGCAAGTGAGGACGACCAGACATTTTCTCGGCCTCCCGTGCCAAACGACGTTCGCTTCTCGACCGGTCCCGCGAGCCGCCCACCCCTTTACGCCGCTTTCCGGTCGACCGGCCTGCTCGCCGCCACCTCGGGGATCCGACGGCTCAGTCCCAAAAGCCGCTCGGCCAGTTCGACCATGGTCACAAAGCGAAACTGCCGACAGAACCACTGCAGTTTCGGGAACGTCGAACGCAGTCGGACGTAACACTTGAACCGACGGACCAGCGGCAACGGCAGCTTCGGGTGGTTCGGGTCGATTTCCCGCGGGTGGACGTACACAATCAACGGCCGGCCTTCCCGCTCCAGCTGACGGGCCCCCAAGCGAATCAGCGCCGTCGGAGCCAGCCGGAGGTAGCCGCCGCCGAACAGACACACCCGTTGACCGGCCACTCGAACCAGCGGAATGGGCAGCTCAGCCAATGCTCCGCTCGCCGTTTCAATCCAGTGCGGCCCCGCTCCTCCGTTCCGCATGCCGCCGTGTCCTCGGGGTCCGGGGAAAACGCTGCTGTCGTAGACGTAGCCGGCTCGACGAATGACCTCGAAGGCCCAAACGGCCCGGTCCGTAATGCCGAAGCCGGGAGCTCTCAGGCCGAGGACCGGTCTGCCAGTAATGTCCTCCAGGACCAGCCGAGCCCGCAGAATGTCCTGCAAGAAGCGAGAAGGTCCGACCTGGTACGCGAGGACGTGGGCGTAGCCGTGGCTGGCAATTTCGTGTCCCTCGGCGCAGCACCGACGCACCAAAGCCCGGTGCCGCTCGGCCACCCAGCCCAGCCAGAAGAACGTGACCCGTACGCCCTCCTCCGCGAACAGCTCCAGCAAACGCTCGACGTTCCGGTCCACACGCGTCTCCAGCCGCTCCCACTCGCCGAGGGCCGGCGCGGCGTCGGTGTCCAGAATGTGAAACCAGTCCTCGACGTCGACCGAGAACGCCGCGGGAATGGTCATGTTTTTCCGTCCTTGGTTCGTTGTTGGTGCTGGTCGCGCCGAAGCTCGCAACGGTCGCAACGGTGGCCAGCGAGACCGCGGTCGCGCCGGAGCACGCTTTCCTTTCAAGCGGC
>CAYSAG010000281.1:0-6991 GCA_964428935.1 uncultured Planctomycetaceae bacterium
GGCTTCCGGACGCGAGGGACCGCGTCCCTCCGGCACGGAGGGCCACGCTCTGTCGTGGCCGCCGCGGGTTCGGAATTCGGGGTTCGGCGTTCGGAATTCGGGACGCGAGGCACGGGACGCGAGGGACCGCGTCCCTCCGGAGGGCCACGCTTCGTCGTGGCCGCTCTGGCTCCTACAAGTCCACACCGGCCATGGAAACCGTGGAAACGGAGTGTCCGAGCACGACACAAGGGGGGGCTAACCGTGCGGAAGTCGAAAAAGAAAGCGGCCCCTTTTCCACTGCTCGTGGTCCTGCTGCTGGCCGTCCTGGCCATCTGGCCTTGGACGGGCGGCCAAGAAAAGAAGCTGGCCGGAAAAGTCGTTTCTGTGGTCGACGGCGACACGATTTGGGTGTTGGACGTTCGACGGACCCGTCACAAAATTCGCCTGCAAGGAATCGACGCGCCGGAACGCAGCCAGCCGTTCGGTGCACGAGCGAAGCAGGCGCTGAGTCGCCTGGTCTTCGGGAAAGACGTGGACGTGACTTGGAAAGAGCGGGACCGGTACGGGCGGATTCTGGGACACGTTTACCTTCCAGACGGCACGTGGGTCAACGAGCAGTTGGTGCGGCTGGGGTACGCCTGGCACTACAAGCGCTACTCGAACGACCCGCGGCTGGCGCAGGCCGAGCAAGAGGCTCGCGCCGCTCGGGTCGGATTGTGGGCAGACCCGAACCCGATTCCGCCGTGGGAGTTTCGCCGACGAAAGCGGTCTTCCAGCTCTTCCTTCCACCGTTCCAGCGCCTCGCGCCCGGCCAGCCGGACTGCCCAGGTCCTTTCCCCTTCCCAAGCTCAGGCAGCGCAAACCGGTTCATTGTGGTAAACGACACGGACTGGGCACCGAAGCTTGTTTGCGGGTGCGGTTCCAATTTGGCCGATAATGGAGACAGGGGAGTCTAGGCGCAACGGAAAGACGTTGACCGCCTTCGTGGAATAGATAGAATCTCTGTATCGGTTAATGTCGGCAATCTTGGTTGTGTCGTTAACTGGTAGGGTTCACGGAGGTTTCCGGAGCGAGCCGGTCGGCGCTAGTTCTCGTCACCCGTCTCTAGCCCGTCCAGTTCGTGCCGGACAAAGTGAGGTCAAGGGACGATGAAAAAGAAAACGATGAAGACCGTTTTCACAACGGGCGAAGCGGCCAAGATCTGCAAGGTCAGTCAGCAAACCATCATTCGCTGTTTCGATTCTGGCCAACTGAAAGGCTTTCGTGTTCCCGGTTCCCGGTTCCGACGAATTCCCCGGGCCGAGCTGTACCGTTTCATGAAGGAGAACGGAATCCCGACCGACGCTCTGGAGAGTGGGCGGCGGAAGGCCCTGATTGTTGACGACGACGAGGAGCTGGTCGAGCTGATTCGCGACGTGTTGGAGCAGGACGGCCGCTTCGAGGTCCGCGTGGCCAACAACGGTTTCGACGCCGGCATGATGGTCAAGGAGTACAAGCCGGACGTCATTGTGCTGGACGTCATGCTGCCGGACATCAACGGCAAGGAGGTTTGCCAGCGGATTCGCCAGGACCCCAGCCTGGAAGACGTCAGCATCATTTGCATTAGCGGAATGGTCGAAGAGGACAAGATCGACGAGCTGAAGAAGGCCGGCGCGGACGACTTCCTGCAGAAGCCCTTCGAGGTCGAAACGCTGATCGAGCGGATTTGCAAGTTGTTGGACGTTGAGCCGAGTTCGGTGAACACGTAGTGTCAGCCTCGAGCTGCTCTGTGGGTGAAGTCCCTCCTGGCCGTCCTTGAGGGCTCAGCGGCTGCTGTCGTCTTCGGCCTTCGTTCGCCGCTCACGTTCGCTTTCGTTTGCCGCTTGCCGCGGCGCCAAACTGTTCTAACGGCGTTCTGGTTGCGCCGGCCCGGAGTGGCGCTCGTCCGTGACGCGCAAGCCCAAGACGCAGCGCTCGGACGCAGCCGACCGACGACACGACCAGCGGCCGGCTTCTACTCGGCTTCCGTTCCTCGACCCGGCTCGGCGTGGCAGTCTGAAACGAGCTCGTTGACAGGCGGTGTGCGGGGAGCAACGCATGAACGCCCACCAGACACGTCCCGACCCCGCCAAGCTGGAGGCTCTGGCCGAGTTCGCAGCCGGAGCGGGTCACGAAATCAACAACCCCGTCGCGACCATTCTGGGCCGCGTGCAGTTGCTGCTTCGGGATGAAACGGACCCGGACCGTCGGCAGGCTTTGCACGTCATTGCCGGTCAGGCCTACCGCATTCGAGACATGATTGGCGACCTGATGCTGTTCGCTCGTCCGCCGCAGCCGCAGCCGGTTCGTTGCGATTTGGCGGGTGTGGTGGCCGGCGTGGTCGACCGGTTCGCGGAGCGACTGGAGCAACGAAAAATCGAACTGACGCCACAACTGGACGAGTCGGTCTTCGTTTGGGCGGACGAAGGCCAACTGGCCGTAGTCGTCTCTGAGCTGCTGCGGAACAGTGTGGAGGCCGTCGAGCCGGGAGGCCACGTGAGCGTCGCGGTCGGGTACGAGTCCGGCGGCAGGCGTTCCTGGGGCGTGTTGACCGTCCAGGACGACGGCCCGGGCTTGACCGAAGAGGAACGCGAGCACCTTTTCGACCCGTTCTTTTCCGGTCGACAGGCCGGCCGTGGTCTGGGGTTTGGCCTTCCGAAGTGCTGGCGAATCGTGGACGCTCACGGAGGCCACCTGGTCGCCGAGCCGGCGCAACCGACGGGTCTTCGCTTCCGCGTGCGACTGCCGACGCCCGAACGCGACGAGGAGCACGGTTAGCTCGACCTCCTGCGCCGGTCAAAGGTGCTCCAGAATCTCTCGAGGGGGAACCAGTCGGACGCCCCGGTGAGCTTGCACGCCGCAGGCCGCCAGCCAGCGCTGACGCAGCTCCTCTTCCAGCGACCGGGGCACTCGCCCGTCGACCTTGGTCGCCAGCTTTCCACCGGCTCGGTGGTTGTGTCCGCCGGCGTGACCAATGTCCGCCACGGCTCGGACCAGCAGGTCGGTGGCGTTGTCGCCGTCTCGTTCGGTGCGGGCCGACAGGAGCACCTCGCCGTCAATGGCCGCGACGCACAGCACCCGCGTAATTCCCTGGCAGCGAATGAGCAGGTCGGCCAGCTCACCCACCGTCTCGGCCCCCTGCGCGCGAGGCAGAACGCACATGGCCACGTCGTCGTAAAGAAAGGTCCGTTCGATGGCCGCCACCAGGTCGACGTAGTACTCGCGCGACAGAGGAGCGTTCTCGATTTCCGCCAACCACGTCGGGTTGGCGTAGCGCGACAGCCAAGCCAGGACGGAGCGGTCGAGTCGTGAGTGGTGCGTTTCGCTGCCCCGCGTCTCGGCTCGAATTCCGTAAACCAGCGCCGTGGCCAAAGCCTCGTCCGGTTCAATGCCCTGTTCGCGCAAGTAGTCGGCGGCAATGGAAGACGACGCAGCCACGCTTTGGCGCACGTCGACAAACCGCACCTTCCATTTCCGGTTGCTGTGGTGGTGGTCGACGATGCCGACCACCTCGGCCGACTTCCCGTTCAGCAAGTGGTGCGTGGCTTCCGGCGAGCAGTCGACCAGAACGGCCGCCGTGTTTTTTCGAAGACGAATTTGCCCGACCAGTTCCAGCGGCGGACGCAGCCGCCGAACCATTTCTCGGTTTTCGGCTCGGACAATGGCTCCGCCCGCCACCAAACGCGGCCGCCTGTTCTGACGCACCTCCAGCAACCGCCAAAGCGCCCAGCCTGCGGCAATGGCGTCCGGGTCGGGGTTGTCGTGAGCCACAATGACCACGCGGTCGAAATCCGCAAGAACCCGAAGCAACCGCTCGGACTTTTTTCGACTTCGTTCAGACATCTCCACTTCGCACCGTGCGGCCGTCACCCCCCGAGCCGACCCGTTCCGGCCCGCAGGTCAACGTCGCCCCTGGCCGACGGCCCGAGACCAACAAGCGACGACCGAATTTCCGAGCCAACCGAGAACACGCCCCTCGCCGACCGGACGGCCAACGCGTCTGGCCGTGCCGAAGACGCTGCCGGCAACCGGACGAAAGCATCTTAGCCGTCCCACGCGACTTCAGCCAACCGCTCGGCGGTGAAAGCCGTCGTCCTCAGCCAACCCTCCGGGTCACTGGCCGTCCGACCGCAGGCCGTCTTGGCCCGGAACCAGCTCGACCAGGACCAAGTCGAGCGGCTCGACGGTCAGCTCGAACCGCAGCTCGCTGTGACGGCGTGCCGGCCCCAGCACGCTCACTTCTCGGACCGACGCGGGTGTGTCCGAGCGTGTCAGCGGTGTCAGGTCCAACGCCACCGACTGCCGTTTCCGCTCGGCGTTGACCAGCACCACTCCCACGCGGCCGTCCGGCAGGCTCCAGACCGAATGCCACAAGGTCGGCACGACCTGCTCGTACGACCGACCGCGAACGGAAATCGACAGCCGCCGGGTCGGCACCGACAGCTCCAACGGCCGCAGCATTTTTCCCTCGACCAGGTACGGCCGAGCGAACGTCCGGTAGCCGACCACACAGTTCTGGAACAGTTTCAGCAGCCAGTCTCGCGTCTCCGGCCGCTCCAGTCGCAAGTTCTGAGGCGGCACCAAGCCCGGCATGACCCCAATGGCGAAGCCCTTGGCGACGCTGTACCAGGGCCGGCCGGCCGACTTCCAGGGGTAGAAGGCCGCCCAACAGACGACGCTGTCGTGGTAGAGGTAAAGGAACAGCGGCACCGAGCGGGTTCCGGGCGGCACCACGGGCCACTCGCGTGTAATGCCGAACGGCCGAGTCTGGCAAAGGTTCAACCACGGAATGTACAGTTCGTTCGGCTCTTCCATGGACAGCATGAAGTTCGGGTCCAGCGGCCGACAGACCTTGCAAATTCGGTCGTACAAATCGGCCAGAGCCAGGTGGACCCAACGACCGTGCCCCGGCGGGTGTCCGTGGTGTTTGGCCCAGCAGACGGCGGCCGAGTACGCCCCGCTGACCTCCTGGTCGAAGTGAATGACCGAGTAGCCGTGCCGCACGAAGTACTCGGCCAGGTCGACCACCGTCTTCTTGGCGAATTCCGTCGCTCGACACAGTTCCGCCCACTTCTGTCCGTGCCAGTCGTTGGGGCGGTCGGCCACGTGGACCACGGGCTGGCCGTCCGGACCGTGGACCACCCACGGCCGCACTTCGCGGTCGAACCGGTCTTGGCTGGAGTACGGTTCTCCTTCCGGCGTCGTCCGTTCAATCGTCCACCGGTAGCCCGACAACATGACCATGCTCAGGCCACCCAGGCTTCGAGCCACCTCGGCCGACTGCCGAAAGGTCTGCTCGTCCGGCCACGGAGGAAGGTACTCCTGCCCACACCACTCGCCGTAGCGTTCGAAGCCTCGGTTGTTCGCCAGCACGGACAGGCCGAAACGCTGGGTGTAGTCTTGCAAGAACGCCTTCAGACGCGAGGTGTCGCCCGGCGGGGTGAGCCGGCGCGGGTTGTAAAACGTGACCAGTCCGCCTCGGCGCAGCCACTCGGGCACGTCGGGACGAGTGGCCAATTTGGGTTGAGCCCACGGTTGGGCTTGAGCCCAACGGCGGTAGATTTCGGCCGCGTCGTACCACGTCGTCGTTTGGTACGGCGG
This sequence comes from uncultured Planctomycetaceae bacterium, assembly GCA_964428935.1. Taxonomy (GTDB): domain Bacteria; phylum Planctomycetota; class Planctomycetia; order Planctomycetales; family Planctomycetaceae; genus JAADHY01. Next base: position 5,602 of record CAYSAG010000281.1, read on the forward strand.
CGCGGCGGCAAAGGGGCCCACCACCACGGGGTACGTCAGACGCAAGTCCTTGCCGGGAAGGATCGGCGCCAGGTGCGTCACCGAAAGGGTCAAGTGAAAACGACCGCTGACGGCAAACACCTTGGGGTAGCCGTCCGGGTCGTGCGTGGCCAGGTACAAACCGGCCTCCGGGTCGCAGAAGGCCATGACTTGGCAGGAGAGCGGGCCGGGGTAGGTTTCGGCAAGCGGCGTTTCGCGCTCGCCGAACACCGTGGCCGGCGAGTCGACGACCATGCCGTCGAAGACGGGGTAGAGCAGCACGTCGTCGTCGCTGGAACGGCCGAGCGTGAGCGGAGCGGTGACAATGGGAAACCGCAGTTTGGTCACGGCCGCCTGAGAGCGGTTTTGCACGGCGGCCCGACACGCCAGCAGGCCGGTCGCCGGGTCCGGCCGGTAGCTCAACTCCACGACCAACTCGGGGTGCTCGAACGTGAACTGCCAGCCTCCGCCGGGCAGCTGCTGCCGCTGCACCCTTCGCGCCTCACGAGACGAGACACGCCGCTCCCGGCCGTTCTCGACCAACGTCACTTCGTAAGCCGCCGGCTGCAGAGCCGGCTCGACCAGCACCCGGCCCGTGGGTCGGTGCGTCAGCCGGCCCAAGGCTCCGTTGGCGAACAGCTCCAACCGCCACTGCTCCGTTTCAATGACCGGGCCGTCCGGACGGACCGACCCTGGGTCGAACGGTTCAATGCGAACGTCGTCCAGCCACACGGTGCCTTCAGCCTCGCCCAGGAAGAAGTCCACCTTGGCAAACGGCTGGTCGACCTTCTTCGCTCGGAAAGGCAGCGCGTACGGTTGCCACTGCCGGCTGAGCGGCACGGTTTCGCGCAAGCCCAACGAGGGCCAAGGCCGGTTGCGAGCCAACAGGCAAACCCGAATCGACGTCTCCTGCTCGGCCCGAGCCCAAAACCGCAGGACGTACGCCCCGCCCGGCGTCAGAGCCGACGTTGGAAACGAGTGCATGAGTTGCAAGTGGTGAGGTGCTCCGTTGACGAGCACGGTCAGGCGTCCCACCTTTCCGCCGCCTGGTCGCCCCGAAGGGACCACACGAAACTCCGCCTTGGCCCCTTCCTGCTGCGACAGGCTCCACCCCGCTCGACCTTGCTCGAAGTCGCCGTTCGACAGCACCTGAGCCGACGACGGCCACGGCTGACCCAGCAGTCCGCACAGACACACGGCCAGCCCCACGACGGCCGGCCCGAGTTTCCACGTTCGTGCCTCGTTCATTCGTTCGTGCTCCTTTTCTTGTTTCCGTTGCCGGTTGTTTTTAGCGGGACCACGTGAGGAGTGAAACCCTTTGGGCGCCGAGGCGGCGGTCCGGGGCGGCCACAAGGGCCGCCCTCAACGAGTC
>CAYSAG010000282.1:0-6958 GCA_964428935.1 uncultured Planctomycetaceae bacterium
AATAGGCTCGATTGGCCCCGGTGGCAGGCATGTCATAGATCATCACCTGAGCCGGGCCGGCGGCCTCTGCCGTCTGAACCATCTTTTCGATGGTTTCGCGGATGGTCTCGTGGTCTTGCGGGGTTGCCCAGGCCAGAAGGTTGCCGGAATTTTCGTCGATGGAGAAAGTGGCTTTGGGGACGGCCTGGCGCAGAAAGGTCAACACGCTGCTGGAGCTGAGCGAGCCGAGCGGGTAGGTTTCCAGTCGAGGCCTGTGTTGCTCATCGGGCCCGGCGTCGAGCTGTTGGATCATCTCGGCGATTTTTTTGTGTTGCTCGTCGGTGGCCCAAACGAGCAGCGTCGAGCTGCGCCGCGGAGCAATGATTCGGACCGTGGGGAACATCCGGCTGAGCACGGTTTGGGCGCTGTAGGTGTCGGTGTTGGTGAGCGTGTACGACTTGAGTTGACGCTGGTCCTTGGTGGCGGCTTCCTGTTTGAGCTGCGACAGCACTTGCTCGATCAGCTGGTGTTCGTCCGGTTTCACCCACGCGATCAGTGAAGCTCCGTCGCTGCCTGCGGTCAACCGGACGCTGGGCAAGACGTTCCGGAGCAGCGTGATGGTTTGACTGGCTCCCAACACGCTCGCGTCGTACACATGCAGCTCACGCCCCTCCCGCAAGGACGAAGTGTCTTCCAACTGTTCGACCACTTGTTCCAGGAGTTTGTGGTCGCGGGCGGGCCCCCAGGCGATCAGCCGAGAACGGTCGGCCGAGCTGTAGGTGAACGTCATTCGTGGGAACGCCCGGCGCAGCAGGGTGTAGGCTGTGGCGGCGCCGGTGTTGGGGAGGTTGTAAATGACCATCTTCCGCCCGCTTTCTCCGCCCGCCTGGGCCTGCATTTTTTGCATGGCCTCGCCGATCAGCTGGTGTTCCTTCGGCGTGGCCCAGACCATGACCGTGCCGGCGTCTTCGTCGACGGAAATTCGGGCGTTCGGCGCGATGCTGCGAAGGAATTCGGTCACCGTCGAGCCGCTCATGGCGCCCAGCGGATAGACCTCGGCCCGCGGACGATGCTCTTCATCCGGTTCGGCCTCCAGCCGCTGCAGCGCCTTCTCAATGATTTCACGCTGCTGCGGGCGGGCCCAGGCAATGATGTTTCCCGAGCGGCTGTCGTAGACGAACTTCACCTTGGGCAGAATCTGCTGCAGAATCTGGAGCGCCAGCTGGGGGTCGATGTCCCGCACCGGGTAGAGCTGGAAGCCCTCGGCGCGATCGACCGGCTTGCCGGAGTCGAGCTGTTCGATGGCGGCCTTGATCCGCGCGTGGTCGGCCGGCGTGGTCCAAATCAGCAGCCGACCCGACTGCTCGTCCACAACGATCTTGGTGTTTGGAAAGACGGACTCGAGGATCTCCTTCACACTATTCGGATCGGCGGACTTGAGCGGGTATGCCACCAACTGGTACTGGTCCGATTCGGGTACTTCGGTCTTCAGCTGCTGGATGATCTCTGCCAGGACCTTGTGTTGGGAAGGTTTGGCCCAAATCGAAACCGCGCCGGCCTGGCCGTCGTCGATCACTTTAATGCCGGGCAGCTCGTCCGAGATCGTCTTGAGGATTGCGTCGAAGCGCTTGCGCTGCGTCGGCGTCATCGGGTAGACCATCAGTTGCGGCTCTTCGGCCGGCGGAAGAGCTTCCTCCATTTCCTGCAGCGTCTTTTGGATGATCTGATGGTCGTCCGCCGTCGCTACGACGACCAGTTGCTTGTTGGCCTGGTCGAGAGTGATTTGAGCGTCGGGAACCAGTTTGGCCAGCAGCGAGGTGATGTTCGACGGCAGCGCTTTCGTGATTGGGTAGAAGCGGACTTGCGGTGCGTGGTCGCCGAGCTGTGTCGACTGGAGTTGGTCGAGCGTCGAGCGGATGACCTGCTGGTCGGCCGGGACGGCCAAGGCGATCAGCCGCCGCGACTTGGAGTCGATCGTGATCCGCGCGTTCGGGACAAGCGTCTCCAGCAGCCGTTGGGCGGCCGTCGGATCGACCTTCGTCAGTTGGTAGACCTCGAGTTGTGGCGTCGTTTCCGGCGAGTTTCCTTGCTGCAGCTGGTCCAAGGCCGCCTTCAGTTTCTCGTGGACCTCGGGTGTTCCCCAGGCGATCAGCTTGCTGCCGGTGCGATCGACCGTGATTTGTGCTTCGGGCACCAGCTTTTGCAGATCGCGGATGAGCGAATCGGCCGGCGCACCGTACAGCGGGTACGAGGCGAACCGAGGTTGGTTCTCGCCCGGCTTGTCCACTTGCATCTCTTGAAGCGACTTGGCGATGGAGCTCTGAGTCTGCTTCGGTGCCCAGGCTAGAATGCGGCGGTTTTCGGAGTCGGCGACGAACTGGGCCTCGGGGTACAGCGTCTCCAGCATCTTCAACACGCTTTGCAAATCGGCGTGCCGGACCGAGTACGCGACCAGCTCCTGCTCGCCAGCTCCACCACCCCTTCCTTCCAGTTCATCGATCAGTGCCGCAATGACCTTGTGCTGCTCCGGCGTCGCCAAAATGATCAGGTCGCCCCGCTCGTTCTCGCTGACGATCCGCACGCCGGTCATGTCGACCGTCTTGCCCTGTTCGCTGGACGGCAAGAATCCCATCGAACGCAGCCGATTGATTTGAGCGGGGGTCATGCGAGCCAAACGGGACGGGCTGTAGCGCGAGCCGACACCAGCCAGCGACCGGGTCGACTCCTTGATCAGCTCTTGCAAGATGCTCTTGATGCGGTCCATCTGCGACGGCTGGACGTGGTAGATCACAAACACCTGCTCCGGCTTTCCAGCCGTTTTCATCCGCTCCAGCGCCTTCCGCAGCTTCTCGTGGTCGCTCTTGCTGGCCAAAGCCAAAATGCGTTGAGTGGCCGTGTCGATGGTAATTTGCGCCTGAGGCACGAGCTTGGAGAGGAAGTCCGAGAAGCCGTCGGGGATGGGAAAGTTGATCGAGTACACCTGCAGCTCTCTCTGGCCTGCTTCTTGCGGTCCGCCTTGGATTGATTCCAACGACTTCTTGATCGCCTCTTGGGTGGACGCGGGAGCCCACACCAAGACGCGCTGGCTCTGTTCGTCGTAGACGATTCGCGCGTCCGGGTGAGCCGATTGCAGGACCTCGAGCAGACTTTCGTGGTCCACGCCGGCGACCGGGTAGGCTTGCAGCTGCGCCTCTTCGTACTTCTCTCCGCCGCCGGTCAGCTCGGAAATGATGTCGGCGATGAACTTGTGCTGGGACGGGCGCGCCCACACGGCCAGCTCGCCTCGGTCCCGGTCGGCGATGACCCGCACGCCGTGCAGCTCGGGAACAGCCACTCCGGCCTCCGGCTGCTTGCCTTCCGGAGGCAACAGTCCGCGGGCGCGCAACCGAGCGATTTGAGCCGGAGTCAATCGAGCCAGCTTGGAGGGACTGATCGTCACCCGACGGGTCGTCGACGTTGCCTGCTCCGCCGACACTCCGATCAAGCTGTCCAGCAACCACTTCACCTGCTCGATCTGCGACGGTGGCACCCGGTAGACCACCAGCTTTGGTGGCTCGCCTCCGGCGGCCGCCTTCTCGATTTCCTCGAGCAGCGACCGGAGCTTCTCGTGGTCTGCGGGTGTCGCATAGGCGATCAAACGCAGTCCTTCCTGGTCGATCGTCACGTCGGCCTGAGGAACGATCCGTTCAAACAGCGACTGCGCGTCCTCGGGCAACGGAACGTTGAGCGAGTAGACTTGCAGTCTTGCGCCGTCTTCACCGGCCCGGCTGGTTCGTAGCTGTTCCAGCACAGACGCCACCGCCTTCTGGTCGGCGTCGCTGCCGACGACCACGACGCTCTTGGACTGTTCGTCCAGGAAGAATCTCGCCGTGGGAACCACGTCCCGCAGCAACTCCAGCGTGGTGTCGGGGTCCAGGCCGGCAAGCCGGTGCAGTTGCAGCTTGCGTTCTCCCTCGCCGACCGGTCCGCCTCCCCGCCCCATTTGCTTCAGCGTTGCTTGTACAATCGCGTGTTCCTTTGGCGTGGCCCAGACCACCAGCGCCCCCGTGTCGGCGTCGTAACGCAGACGGGCTTCCGGCACCGCCAGCTCCAACATGCCCACCAGATCGCGGCCCTCGCGCGAGCTGAGCTGCCCCACAGAATACACCTGAAGACGCGGGCGCTGGTCGGGCGGATTGCTGGCCTCCATTTGCTCGAGCACCTTCTTGATGACCGTCTGTCGCGACGGACCGCCGTAGGCATAGATTTGCTGCGTCTTCGGGTCGATGATCATCCGAACGTCAGGGACCAGCAGGCGAGCAATCTCGACCACCGTCTGAGGATCGACGTTCTTCACCTCGTAAATCTCAAGCTCCGGCTTTTCCGGCTTCGGTTGAGGCGGTGGGGTCGAGGGCTTGGGCGGCACCGGCATCGACCGAATGACTTCGGCGATCGTTTTCATGATCCCCGCACGGTCGGTGACCAGCACCTGCTTGGTTTGGGGAAGTGGAGTGCAACGGCCGTAGGGTCCCAGCAGCGGCGTGATTTCTTTGGCGACCGCTTCGGCGTCGCGTCCCTCCAACGGAAACAACACCGAGACCAGCTCGAACTTTCCGTGTTTGTCGAGTTCGTCCAACGACACGCGCGGAATCAGTCCCTCGGGGTAACCCTTTCGCAAGTCGACCACCTGCAGCATCCGCTCACGCCGAATCAGCGTGAATCCTTTGGGAAGCAGAATGCTGTTGAGCAGGTCGATGGCTTCCTCGGGCGTGTACTCGCGGTCGTCGGTGTAGTTGAACGTTCCGGGCGGAGGAGCGTCGAGGACCAGCGACAGACCGGCCTGCTGCGCAAACCACTCCAACACGTCCACCCACCGCTGGTACCGGAAGTTGAACCGCAGCTTCTTCGGCTGCTCGGCGGTTGTCTTTGCAGCAACCTGTTTCGAGGCGGACGCGGCTTGGCTCGGCGTGCTCGTCGCTTGGCCCGCCGGCTTGGAAGCTGTCGAAGACTGAGGGGCCTTCGCCGGGCTGGTGGACGAAGCTTTGTTGACGCTCTGTCCCGCACCGGAAGACTGACCGGCGGGCGGGTTGGCCGTGCTGGGTGCCTCCTTGGCCGGACCAGACGAGGCTGGGCTGGCCGACGCGGACTTGGCGCGACCGGTCGCCGTCTGGTCCGCCGTCGGCTTCGCCTGAGCGGGTTTGGCGGCGGGGCCCTTGGCGTCGGTCGGACTAGCCTTGGCGGATGCCGACGAGGCAGACTGAGCGGCGGCTGCGCTCTGGGCTTGAGCTAACCAAGCCCAATTCACGCCCCACACCACGCCGAATGCGGCCAGTCCGACCAGCAGTCCCCAGCGTGTCCGAAGGCCGTGCGAAACGTTCCGAATTTGGCCCGCCATCGTTGTTTTCTCCCGAATCTCGCTTCTTTTGCGGTCAGCCTCGAGGAATCAGCCCTGGCTTGTCCACCCTTCCCGCGTTGTCTTTCGTGCCGAGAGGCCGGCGCGTCACGCGGCGACGCTCAGCGGCCGCAACCTTGGTGTCCGGCCGACGCGACACGGCCGGCTTTTCCGTTGGAGCCGAGGTTGGGTCCAGCCCGCTCGCGTTATGGAACTCGTACATCTGGCAGGACCGTCGCAGAACCACCGATCCGCATTCGCCAGCCGGCCATCCACGACTGCGCAGCTTCCGTCGCCACAGTAACTATCGCCATCGCTACGCGGCCAAACGCATGACAGCCGGAACGATGCGGGAACTGCCGCCCGCGACGGTCATTTGCTTTCTGGTGGGTTTGGCGTCCGGACAGCCCGCGTCGGTTGCCGGAACTGCCCAACGAGGATGCTCCATGACCAGGCAGGTCGTGTGCACTCGGTAGGAGGGCTTGGGCCTGTTCAAACGCCGGTCGCTCGGTCTGTGCCGTCTGATCGCCCCGGAGCCCGTCAGAAGGAACTCACACCGCCCCAAAAGCAACAAGCGAAGCTGCCCCCGGTTGCGAGGTCCGACTCCGTCCGACCGACGCTTTCCTCGGCCCAACCTCAATATGGTATCGCGCGGCGTTGTGCAAAACCACGCAGTTTCTCTGGCTTTCCAGCGGGAACTTTCCGCGTGGCGACTGCCACTGCGACGGGCCGCAAAATCCGTGCGGCCGTCAGCCTTGGCCACCGTCTGCCAGTTCGAGCCGTTTTCGGACTGGCACGCTGCACAACCAGCAGACCTTTCGGCCCGGTTGCCGATGATAGAAAGAGACGCAGCGCTCAGTCGACTTGGCTCAGACGCACCGGGTTGCGCAACACGTGTGCGCTGCCAAAAGGGGCCGTCCGTTTGGATCGGCAGCGGCTTTTTCGGCGACACGGAACAGGTCACGGCTCGTCGCCGAAGTCAAGCCTGTGCGGGAGGAGTTTAGCCGAAATTGACGTAAGTCCGTGCCGCTTAAAGAAATCCTTGACTGTGCTCGTAGGGGACGGTACCATTGGCAGTCGAGAAGAGCGGAGCTCCTTCCTTAAACATCCACTGCCTGTAGCCTGCCTGAAATGCTTCCCTCCTGGTTGGCCGCAAGCGAAGCAGACGCGAAATAAATCCAAGGGCGACAGTACAGACGAATCATCGAGTTTGTTGGTCTAAGGGGGCGTGAGCGCGCTACGTGGACCAGCGCGAAGGAGAGGAGAGCTGAGCCCTGTCCGTTCCTGACAGCCGCTGCCGCTGAGCGGCGGCCGGAGCGGTGCGGGTCAGCCAGACCCACCCACGGTGAGATCGGCCTATGTCCACCGCAGAAATCTTGCAACAGAAGGACCGTTCGCGACGCCGGTACCGCCTGCTTGGTTTGCGCGAGCTGCAGAAGGCCAAGGAAGCTCTGGCTTCGGACGGACGACTGGACTTGTTTGCCACGGAGCTGGGGTATCGGTCGGAGGAAGAGGCCTTTCGGGTTGTCGCCGAGTCGCTGGGACTGGAATTCGTCGATTTGGCGAAGGTGCAGGTCGACCGGTCCCTGCTGGAAGCCTTTCCGACCC
>CAYSAG010000283.1:0-6888 GCA_964428935.1 uncultured Planctomycetaceae bacterium
CTTCGGGCCACCTTCTCCCCCGCAAGCGGGGGAGAAGGGGCTTGACATGCCACTCGCTTGAGCCAGCAAAACGGTTTCCTTCCAAAGTTTGCGTCCGGGCCGTGCTTCACTTCCGCAAACTTCATCCGGCGTCCCGGTCGCCGGCCAAACTACGGTCTTGCCCGTAGACATGCTTGACCGCTCCCACCCCTTAGCCTGCTAATCCACCAACGAATGGACCAATGTCATCTGCCTCAGCTGCCCGGACGAGACGTCGTAGAAACGAATGGTAATCTGAATGGCCTTCAATGGCTTCAGGTTATAAACGGCCTGCCAAATCGGTTCTCCAGGCTCGCCAGGAATACCATTCCCGTTACGATCTTGGCCAGGGGGTTCCGGGGGTTCGCCCGGGATCCCGTTTCCGTTTGTGTCCTCAGCAACGGTGCCACCGGGGACAGTCGGCCATGCCGGCTCGGTATTGCTCGACTGCCCACTCTGGACACAACGGTAAACTATGGCCCACACCGGAGCACGTCCGATGCGCTGCCGCACTGGAGAGGAGGTCGTGGGTAGAACCGTCGCATTGTAGGGATAGTTGAAACTCGGCTGCCATACGGGTGGCGTCTGATAGATGAAGCGGGGGACAAATGGCGCGTGGGCTCCATCCAAATCCGGATGCCATGTGTCGAAGACGCGATTTCCGACTGGGCCGTCTGGGCCATAGCCGTCTGGGCCATAATCGCTGTTGAGTTGCCGGGTGATCGCGAAGTCGCCCAACGGCTTAGTATGACCAACGTCGACAAACATGCCCAGCCCCTCATCCCATACTTTAATGTCAAACGAATGCACGTTCGTCATCAGAAGGTCTTCGCCCCGGCGCGCGCCGGCGCGCCAAGGGTCGTCCGAACCCGCCGCTCCGATTTCGGATTGGTCATCGATTTTTCCGTTGCCGTCGTCGTCCACGCCGGCGATACCCGGTTTCCCGTCGGGGCCGAGTTCTCCCGTCACGACCACGCCAGCGACGAGATAAAGCTTTGTTCCTCGATCCATCGGATTCCCGGTTGGGCGCGATGCCGGATATCGAAAATCGAGATGAGACGTCTCTTCGTGCGTAAACCTTCCCATGAACGCAGACGCAGGCAAGTCGTCTGGTGTCCCAACGAGTCCGTCTGGGCCCGGATCGAAGACATACTCACGCGGCTGGCCGTCGACGTGGTTATGTCCAAAGCGGAATGCCGGTTTCGCCAAGGGAAACTGTCCGCCAGCGGCGCTGTTGTCGAGATCTTCCAGCCCGTGGAAAATCGGGCCATTGTCGGAGTAATGGGCTGAGAAATCGAAATCCCGCCAAAAACTGGGATAGCTGGCATCCACCAAATCCTTGCCATTCGAGTCTGTCGGTTGAGCACCTGTCCCTGCCAACGCCAACGGTTTTCGGATCAACAGCACGCGGCGATACAGGTTACCGTTGCGTAGGAAGTAACACACTTCCGCAGCAGGCGAGGCTGCTGCGTTGTCGGGCTGCGTATTTCCGTCGTCTGCTTCCGGTTGATTTGGGTTTCGCGTCAAGGGCGCAATCAGCAGCTTGGCACGTCCCACGTACGGCGTTTCGTCGCTGTTCTTAGTCGTAATGTTCGCGTCCACTGTGAATTGGAGGACATCATCGGTGTCGTCGCGCGGATCGTTCTCGGAGATGTAAAAATATCCGCGACGGTTGCTGAAGGGCGTGGGCGACGTATCGGCTCGCTCGCCCGGGAAAAACGGGACCACGTTGCGAAACGTGCGCTTGTCCAAGTCGGCGCGAATGACGATAGCGAGCGACCGGGCCCGTTGGTCATTCTCCGCCAAACCTCGCTGCCTGCTCATCGCCCCGGTCGCCAACTGAAACACCTCTGCGAACATCAGCATCAGTAGGACGACTAACGCAACGGAGACCAGCAGCTCGACCAGTGTGAACGCTGGTTGAGAGCTGAAGGTCGAGCGTCGACCGCCGAAGCTCGCGCGCGGCGTCACAGCCGGCGAGCTGCAGGGGCCGACAGCGCTTCCCTTCGCTATCAAGTGTTGTGTGCGCTGGGTTCTGATCATTCGGTTCCCCTTGCCTGGATGGGGCTGGGTTCCATGTACGATATTGTCCGCTCTCCCGTCTGCGGAACAGGATTGTCCCACTCTATCCCGTCTGCCGAACAGGCTAGAGGCCGCAAGCGGGCGCGTGAGGCCTTCTCGTTTCCAGGCTCAGCCTGGCAACGCCTGCACCGAGGCTCGGCCTCGCCCGTCGCATTCGCCCCGGAGGCTCACGGCACCGGTTCGCCCCACGCCGTCCCTTCAGATCCGAAAGTGTGTTGCGATCACGTCCTATCTCTTGCGCCCGCGGCTAACGGCCTTCGCCGCTTCGCGGCGCTGCATGTATTCTAGGCCATCCGCGGAGCAGGTTGCCCAAGGCCGCGCGTCACTCACTCGTGCGAGCCAAACACACAGCTACGGTCCCATAATCTGTTCCAACAATTCCCGAGGAAGCATGCGGGGTGAGATTGGGAAAACTTCAACGACACCTCGCATGAAGATCGCCCCACCGTAGTCGATCCGTCCGTTCCTATTCCTATCCTCTGGGGGATCCAGCCGTCCGTTATCGTTCAAATCCTCTCCTTGGTCGAGCTGCCCATTCCCGTTCGAATCTTCTGTATCTGGCGCGTTGTTCAAAAGGACTGTGTCTTCCCCGGCCGACTCCGACGCGCGCCGTTCCAGGGTCAGAACCAAATCGTAACCGTTCACGTTTTGTTCGTACTCGATCACTCGGTACCAGCGCCCGTTTGTCACATCGAACACGAAACCGCCGCGCTTCACGAACGGCTCTGGCAAGGCATTTTTCCGCCCATCTGGATGTGTGTGCGTAAACATAATGCCGACCCTCTTCTTCCCCGCAGCAAACGTCGCATCGTACACGTACTCATCCTTCAGCGCAAACGGGCGGCGGAAAAGAATGACGACATCGATCTGAGCGTCTCCAAAACCGTTTTTGCGCACGGTCAACAGCCACGTATAGCGGTATTCGCGTGTCTCGATACGGACGCGGCCGACATTGTTCAAGTCACCTGGAAGCGGAACGCTCCACGACAAGACGGGGGGCGCACCAGAGCTCACAACTACGGGCTGACGCACCTGGCCCGAGCGACCGTCACTTGTGTCGAACAAAACGACCCGGGATTGATTGGCTGGAAAGTTCGATACGTCGAATGTCGGTGGAAGTGTCACTGAACGGCGCGTCACTGCATCGGGTACACCCTCCCACTGCAGAATCCAGCTGTCGGGGAGACTCGCCAAGCGGAACGCTTCTTCCGTCCGATCGCGTTCCAGAGTGTTCCAGTCGGCCGGGGCCCCCGTGGCGCGCCGCCCGGGATTCAGCCCGGCATTGTATCGCCGCAGAACCGGAACCGGATTGGGTACAGGGGGAGTTCCGGTTGTGTCTCCATCGTTGCCGAACCAGAGACGAAGACGAGGGCGGGTTTGAAGATAGTCTTTGCCAATGATCCACCAACCGATGGGATCGACGATAAACCGCTCAGAAAAGTGCTCGACGTACGGCCGATGTCCCAAGAGTGGCTCCGGCTGGCTCCTGTCAGTTCTGGGATCTAACGGGTCTGGTGCCGTTGTCTTCGAAAGAAGCGTGTCCCCATCCGGGTCGTGAATGATCCTAGGCAGCACATCGATCATCGCCTCGGCGTTGTAGCGCAAGATGGTGGCGTTGGTTAATTGCGTGGCGTGGACCGAGCGGAGGATGGCGATCGGGAACAGGGTGACAACGGCGACCAAGCCGATGCCCGCGATCAAAATGGCCATCAGCACCTCGGTCAACGTGACACCGGCGAGCCTAACAGTGCGCAGCACCGTTCCGGTGGCCCATCCCAGTCGTTCCACTTTGCTCATCCGCGCGCTGATCATCGGCGGCTTTTCAACTAAAGGTTAGCGGTTCGATCCTTCCCGTCGTTGCCGTTCTTTGCGACCCTCTTGGGCCGCAGCGCCGCCCATGCCCCTTCTCCGGGTGAGCGGCTACATCTCTTGTGCCCTCTCCCGCTTGCGGGAGAGGGTGCCTCGTGCAGCGAGCCGGGTGAGGCTCCTCCGTTCTGGTCCCCTGTCCCACCGCGAGAGGGCTAGGGTGGGGGGATGGCCGTTTCCGGTTCCCCCCCTCATCCGGCCCCTCGGGCACCTTCTCCGCCGGTGGGTGGAGAAGGCATCAATCTTCGCCTCTCCGCTCTCGTGCCCGATCTGTCGCGAGGCCCGGCTGGAAGGGAAATGATGCTCCCTTTCCGTCGGGCACTTTGTCGCTCTTTGACTTTTCGACGTTTTGACTCTTCCACCCTTCGACTCTTACTGCCCCGCCACCTGCCCGGTCTCAGCGTAGCGGAATGGGTCGCGGGCGAAGCCCGTTGGACTTGACGGGTTCTCGTCGGTGCCGTCGATCGGATGGCACGACACCGCCCCCGTTGCGGCGAAGATCGTAACGACCAGTCGGTCCGCCATCCTTGTGAGCACTGGTTCAGGGGGCACGATCCCAAGCGAATTCTGCAGCAGGCTGGCGCTCGCCGGCCCCGAACCAAGTGCTTCATCCGACAATACAGGAGGCACCGGCGACATTCCTTGCCGCCATTGACTCAGTCGCTGCTTATACTGCGACGCAGGAGGAAGCTCGTCCAAGAAGGCCTTGACAGTGGCGTCGCACAGGTACAAATGGATTGTACCCATGGCCCCAGCCGCGCCGACAACCGTTCCCCGAGGGGAAAACAGAATGTCCATTCGGCTTGTGTACCGCGCGAAGCCAACTCGCCAAAAACTGGGGATGCGCGAGCGATCCAGGTCGATGACGATGTTCCGAGCCAAAAGTGTCGGCTCCTGGTTGGGCATCACCGCGGGCGGCAGTTCCAGCTCGTAAGTCAATCCGGCATGCTGTACAATATTTTCTTGCAAAAACGGCACCTTCAGCAACAACACCGGATCGTCGGTGCCCGGCCAGCCGAGTTCGTCGTCCTCATCGGTAACGCTATCACCGTCGTCGTCTCGATTGGCCTGCCCCGGGGCACGATCCGGACCTCGTGGATCGGGGTCGTTTAGGAGCCGTTTCCGCCGATTGGGATCGCTTGGGTCAAGCCCCTCGACTTGGAGCGGATACCATAGCCCGTCCCTGGGAATGCGAATTCTCGCATTGTCGTTGAGCAGCCCCTTCTGTTTCAGCATCCACCATTCCGACATCCGCGGGACGCTGGCAGGTAGTTGCTCGTCCGATTTCCATGCGACGCGGATGAAACGACCGGAAGTCCCACCCGAGCGTTGCAGAAACACCGTTCCCGCGCGCATCGGCTCCGAGGGGGCGATGTATACGACACTGCTGACGGCTCGGGGGTTGGTCTCGTCCAATAAGAGTCGAACACCTCGCGGCTCTTTCGCATAGATGGCCCGGTCGCGTGCCCCTTCCAAATACGACTGCAGCTGTCGGGCCGCGCCTCGAATCCGCTCTGCGTCCATGGAGAAATTGATCGCCGTCGCGGTCATCGCCAAAAGCAACACCATGATGAAGATGACGACCAACAGTTCTACCAGCGTAAACCCCGGATGTCCGGTCGCGCGTGCAGCACAACGATGTCCGTACATCAGACCACACTCACGTCTTTTCCGGTCCGATAACGGCCCTCCTCCCTCGCGGCGGGCAGCCGCCGGGTCTCGCTGGCACGCTAGATACACGTCGGCTCCTGATCGCCCACGGCCGCTCCATAGACGGCTAGGCGTTGTTGCATCTTTCCAAAGGCTCTTAGCGTTGAGTCCGCTCATCGCCCCGCTCTCAAAAACGATCTCGGCCGGATGTCCGCCACTGTGAACCCTTTTCCGCTCCGACCGTCATCAAAATGACCTCACTTAGCTGCCCGCCCGTTGGTTCCAGTTGGTTATGTCATCCACTATGGCACTCGGGTCATCATCCGATCCCGGCGCTCCAAATTCATCGGACTCGTCCACGACGCCATCGTTGTCGTCATCCACGTTGGCTCGCCCAGGCTTTCCGTCGGGTCCAAAGACCCCCCGCACAGCTGGGTCGTCGTCGGATCCCGGGGCCCCAAATTCATCGGGCTCGTCCACGACGCCGTCGTTATCGTCATCGACGTTAGCTTGCCCAGGCTTTCCGTCGGGCCCAAAGTCCGCCGGCATAGGCTCCGCCAAGGTCCCATAATTCAACCGACCATCTCCGTTGCGATCCTCACCCGGGTCAAGTCTCCCGTTCAGGTTCGTGTCTTCTAAATAGTAGGGCTCAAGCAACCCCAGTTTGCCATCCGGTCCCGCCGAGATGATCAACGGGCTATGGTAGGCGCTCCACGTATGCCACCTGCTTTCATTAGCGATTGAGTAAAAGTCCATCTGCCCGCGAGTGGCTGCCCACAGGCGCACGATTTCAAAAGCGATCTTGTCCCTCGGATCGTCGGGATCCTCATTCAACAAATCGCGTTCTCCTCGACCGCGCGGCCTGCTCGGCAGCCCCGAGAAAAGGATCCCTGCTAGCTTGCGCACCGCCTCATCGTCCGAGTTCACGACGCCCACTTCCGCAAGATCCGGCAATCCGTTCGGATCCTGATCGACCTGGCCGTTCCCGTCATCGTCGCGTCCTCGCACCCCCGGAGCCTCGTCCCACCCGACAAGGCCCCACGGCTTGAACAGACGGGTTGGCCAGCGGTAGAAACGCAGAGGGTTCCCCCACGCATCGATGAACTCAGGCAGCCCGTCCCCATCCGTATCGGCCACCTCCGACGTGGAAAACGAGTCACTGTCGGCCGGAGGAACGCCAAACATTTCTGCTCGCATCAAGGCCAGGTAGAGCAGCTCAGACGATTCTGTAACTCTGTCGTGTTTTTTGTAAAAGTCTGAAACGTCTAAACC
>CAYSAG010000284.1:0-6883 GCA_964428935.1 uncultured Planctomycetaceae bacterium
CGCCGGGATCTTCGCAACCAAGCTCGGTCAGGCACTGGCGCATCACCGAATACAGAAACCCATGGACGTTTCTTTGACGCCGGATCTCCGACGGAAACCCGGTCTTGTAACACAAGAAGGTCAGCGGCAGTACGTAAAGAATTTGCTCGTCGTGGCGTCCCCGACCGGTCCGACCGACCTTCATCAGCGAAGTGCGAGCCCACTTCTCGACGACCCGACGCCCTATGGCGCCCTCAAATCCCTTCAGGTGAGGATGGTTGTAGAACTTTTCGAGGAACTCGTCGATTTTCTTCCCGTCGTTGGCGCGGGACCGTCCGCGTCCCCGGCTGCACACCGCGAAAAAAAGCGACGGCAACAGCATCTCGACGTCGAAATCGTTCATTTCGATGGTGAACAACGTCGGGCAGCTGAGTCCCCGTAGGTGCTTCGGAATAGCGACTTTCATTCGAGAGACTCCACTCGACGGATCGTTCCATTTTCAGCCCGCACCAAATGGGTCTGCTCGCCGGACTCAACCAGCACCGCTTCCGTGCTCGGCCGCAGCAAAAGCTGGCTCTTGAACTCGGCCAGCTCCTGCAACAGCGGCTCCAGTTCTTCCGGCCCCGGCTGGTAGCCGTCGGCGATCCGCAGCAGCGTTTCAAACAGATCGAGGCCGATCGGCAACATCGGTCGGCCCGAAACGTGTTCCAGGATCAGCCGGTCCGGCACGCATTCGACCGCCGGATCCTGGTCCTCGAGCCAACGAAGTCGGAACTCGGCCAGCGGGAACTGTTTGACCACAGCAAAGTCCAGCTCCTCATTGCGAGACAGCGTCAGTGCGAGCATGTTGGGCGGTCGCTCGCATACCTGCGCGGGAACCCCGTCGGACCGGGCAATGCCCCGCGCCAAATCCTGTTTCAGCTGCTCGGCGTCGCGTCGCCCGGCCACCGCTTGGATGAACAATTCCAGATAGCGATAGGGCAAGAGCTCCTGGGACGCCGGCAAGTTGGCTTTTCGCAGTTCCTGTTCATCGCCCTCGAAATACAACCGGCGCTTCGTCCGGCGGATCCACTCAGCCTGTCGGCGCGCGTCCGCTGGTGAATCATCGCTCCTCAATAGCTCCTCGCTTCGCTCCCGAAACTTCATGAACTTCGCCTGCAACATGGGCCGCACGTCCGTGTAGCGGTGGAAGAACAGGAAACGGTCCAAGCGGGCGCTCGGCGCGGAGGCCGGGTCCAGTGTCCGGAGCTCGTCTAACAGCAAGTCAGGCGAACCCTGGCCGGAAAAGGCACTTTCAAAATAGAGCACGTCGGCAGGGTGCCATGAGCCGTCGCCATCGACGACCCGGTGCACTTCTCGGCAACTCCGGTCGCCGGTAATCAGAAAAGCCAGCATCGAGCGCAGGTCGCGGATTGTAGGCCGCCGTTCCCGCTGCAGATGAACAGCCAGCAGCAGCCGCTCCAGACGTTGCCGGACCCGCTCGCCTGCTTCATCGTCGCTCAGGCTGTCCACGTTGAACTTGATGGGACAGTGAGTCCGCACGCCACAACGCTCGCACACCCTCCACCGCTCCGGCGCCAGCCATTGCTCCAGAAAGAGATCGTTGTTTCGGATCTGCGCTCACGACCCCTCGCCGTTTCAAGTCCACCACGCGCACGGGCGAGCCGGGATTGGGTTTGGACAGCTGAGCGCGAATCGCTCGCCACAAAGCCGGGTAACGGTGGTCGCCGAAGCGTTCGAAGAAATCGAAAAGTCTTCCGTCATTGATCGCAACGATGGCGCAGTACTTGGCGACCGGAAGCCGGTCGCCAGCCAAAGGTGCCAGGACTTCGTTCAGCAGTTCATCGGCCGACCGGCCCGCATGCGACTCAGACGCGTCGTAAACGGCGGCCTTCGTGGCCTGTTTTAACTGACATCGCCAACCCCACTCGTCGTCGCGGTCAAAGGTCGCTCCGCGGGCACGCAACTCGCCCGCCAGACGCTGCAAAAACGCCGTCTTGCCGTCGCCGGGGTTCCCGCAGAGCAGAACAAGGCGATGGCGGCCTTCGCAAATCGCCGGGCCCAGCTCCTCGTCCAATCCGGTCGGCACGTAGGTGGTGCGTGCAAAATCGGAGTCGAGACCGCGGTTCTCGACGTTGCCCAGCCGGCTGTTGCGAAACGCTCGCCGCAGTTCGTCCACAAAGGGATTGACCTGCGCTTCCTCGGTGCGCGGCCGTGGACGAGCGATCTCCGACCGCAGCGCTTTCAGCATCTCTTCGGCCGAGGCATAGCGCCGTGTTGGATCGGGATCCACAGCGCGGAGCAAGACTTTGACCAGAGGTCTGTCCTCCTCCGGAAGCTCCTCCAGCTCGATCAACCGATCTTTGCAAATCTGATCCCCCTTCGTCTGGAACGGCAACTTCCCGTAGAGCAACTCGAAGACGACGACAGCCAAGCTGTACCGGTCGGCGCTGGGGTGCCAGTCTCCACCGCGGTCTACCTCCGGCGGCCGGTACTTGGGCGTACCGACCGCCGTTTCTGCCTGTTCCCGGCTCACCGCCAGCCCGAGATCGATTAAGCACACGGCATCATCTCGTTCCTCGTCCACGATGAT
Organism: uncultured Planctomycetaceae bacterium; assembly: GCA_964428935.1. Lineage (GTDB taxonomy): Bacteria > Planctomycetota > Planctomycetia > Planctomycetales > Planctomycetaceae > JAADHY01. Next base: position 2,573 of record CAYSAG010000284.1, read on the forward strand.
GTTCTGGGGTTTGATGTCCCGGTGCAGTAAACTCTTGCCTTCCAGATACCTCAGCGCATCCAGCAACTGTTCCAGCAGGCGGCGACACCGGTCCGCTTGCTTTCGCCAACCGTCACTGATGGTGTCCAAGCTGGAACCGTGGACGTAGTCCATTTTCAGGTGAAATGGGGAGTTCCAAGGTCGGATGTCGCGGACTTTCCGCAGGGCTGGATGGTCCAGCTTGCGGGCTGACTGCAGTTCCCGCTGTGCGAGCCGCTCGTAGAAAGACGGATCTTTCAGACGCTTGAGCACGACATGCTCTCGGGCGGCTGTGTCGTCCGCCAAGTAGGTGTCCGCTGTGGCCCCGCTGCCCAACAGCCGGACAATGCGATGCTGGTCGTCAATCCACTCACCCGGCTGGTACAGACCGCCTGGTGCGCGAGGAAGCTTTGGGGTTTGTAAGCGACTCAGCTCTTCTTGTACGTCTTTGGCCGTGGGGCGATCCCGCTCGTCTTCACAAAGGCACTGGTAGAGCAGTTTCACTGCTTCGTACTCGGCCTGGGTCACGCGGTCGCGTAGCTCCTGCTGCCAATCGGGCAGTTCTTCGTCCGCTTGGGGCTCCGACCCGCTGGCCCAGAACAACAGCGACGCCGCCAGGCTGTAGACGTCTGAGGTCGGCTCGGCCAAGCCTGGGTCAACGCGGCATTCTGGAGCTCGGTACGGGTCAGGCGGCGCCAGCGTGTCGGCGTCGGCGGCAATCGTTTCGGCGTCAGGCAGACGGCTCACGAGGAAATCGCTGAAGCGAATTCGGCCCTGTCCATCCAGCCAGATGCAGTCCGGGTTCAAGCTTCGGTGGATCACGCCCTGGCCGTGAAGCCTTGCTAACGCTTCGAAGGCAGCAAGAAACACATCCAGCAGCCGACCGCTCTGCGGCTCGGCCGCGGTCCGGTCGGCTCGCAGCGTGCGGCCAGGCAACACATGAATCGGCACCACCAAAAATTGCCCGTCTTCCCATTCGAAGTAGGGATCGACACGCGGCGCCACGTCGAGACCGATTTGCTCCAGCTTCTTCAGCGTTTCGTACTCCCGAAGCAGGGCCTCCCGGTGCACGGCCACGTCGAACGAGGCTGCTCCACTGACCGGCAACAGGCGCAACACCCGCTTGCTCCCGTCGTCGTGTTCGGCCAGAAGGGTCCGAAACGGGCCGTTGGCTTCCAGCTTGCCCGTGATCTTGTAAGCGTTGATGCGCTTGGGCACTTTGGGCCGGTGAGGCAGGCGAGTCAGGTACTCGACGATTTGTTTTCGCGACGCCCCGATGGAATCACCTCGCTCGGCCGCCTTGGTGTCTACGCGCCTGAATTCGGCCTCACACCCTTCCAGGTTCCAGACCCGCTCAGAGCGGCGGGAGTCGGCAACGCGCACGTCCACATCCCGGCTCGAGAGGACAACGACGGCGTAGACGAAATGCTGCTGGCCGATCGTCTGGCGCAGCAGCGGTACGCTGTGCCGCAGTCGACCAGCCAGCATTCGCGCGCCGCGTTCAGCCTGGGTGATCGGGCTGGGGCGACTTTCGCCGGTCGGCAGCACCCAGAATCGGTCATCTCCATGGATGCGGCCGCGCCAGCTTTTCTCTTCGACGACAAAGACGGTATGCTCGCCGACAACAATGAAATCCAGCTCACACACGGCGCCAGAGGGGTGGACAAGATCGCGCCCAGCGACGATCAGCCAGTGTTGCGGCAGCTTGTTCTTGAAATACTCCGCCGCACGTTGCTCCCCCGGAGTCAGCCACTGGTGCTCACACAGAAGTCGCGCCATCCGAACGACTCCACAACAGTGAACCGAGAAAGCGTCACGTTTCAGCCGAGGCTCCATATGCGTCTGTTCTCTGCTTCGGCGTCTATTCTGCCGCGGCCCCGACCCGAACACAAGCTGCTGTGATGACAAAGCCACAAGACATCCGCTCGTTGCATTCGCACCGCAGCCTTGAGCCGTCCTGCGGTCGCTGTTCGGAGCTGGCTGGGAAGCAGAGGCGACAAGGTGTAAGCCGTCCCGAAGTTCGGCCGGGTTTTCGGAGGCATTTTGACCCTCATGTGGCGAAATAACCTGAAGTTGTTGCGGGGGACCTGGCACGTCCCGTGTCACGCGTCCCGAACCAACCGCGGCCATGGCCGAGCGTGGCCCTCCGGCGCAGCGTCCAGCGGAATGCCAAGGGCGGAGGCATTAGGTGGAGTCTTCGTGTATCAAGGTGCGCAGCGTCCGGCCATGATTTGAAAGCGGTAACTTGTTAGGTTGCCTTCCGCTGTGGAGCAAGCAGGATGGTTGCTTCACGTTGGGATCGGTTGGTCGCGAAGCACTGCGGGAACGGGTGGCTTGGAGCGATGCCGACCAAAGACCGAAGAGGATCGTTAGGAGATTGGGATAGCGGCAAGAGCGCGTTGCCGCACTGTGTGAGGCATTGCGGATGCACGAATTCTGGAGCGGTTGGTCCCGGTGCGTCGCGGGCGGGGGCGCTTTGCCGAACCGGCGAGTCCTGAAGCCAACACGCAGTTGGCTGGACCGTTTCGGCGGCCTGCTGGAAAAAGCGGAACATCCGGCCGGACACCGTGGCAGCGGCGACTTTGACTCTCCCAAGATGCGGTCCGACGTGAAGATGCCTTGCCTTTCAGGGGTCTCAATGTGAGCTCACACGCGCACGTCGTCCGGGTCGTGTTGCGACAGGTCGTCCGCGTAGCGAGCTCGAATCGGAGCCACCACCTCCGACAGAAACTCGTCGACCTGTTCCGCGGCGCGGCCGACGAACCGACGCGGGTCCACCAGACCGCGAACGTCGATGCCGGCAAAGGCCGGGTCGGAAGCCAACCGCTCCAGCAAGTCGTTCGCTTGTCCTTCTTCCTTGATTCGCCGAGCCGCCTCTTGACTGTGCACTCGAATTCGCTCATGCAATTGCTGGCGGTCGCCACCGGCCTTGGTCGCCGCCATCAAAATTTCTTCAGTCGCCAGGAAAGGCAGTTCCTGTTCCAAGTGGCGAGCCACAACCTTCGGGTACACGACCAACCCGTCGACGACGTTCCGGTACAAGATCAACACGGCGTCGGCGGCCAAGAAGGCCAGCGGGAGCGACAGTCGACGGTTGGCGCTGTCGTCCAGAGTGCGTTCCATCCACTGAACGGCTGCCGTTTGGTCAGCGTTGGCCGACAGGTTGATGACGAAGCGAGCCAGAGCGCACATTCGCTCGCTTCGCATGGGGTTCCGCTTGTAAGCCATGGCCGACGACCCAATTTGCTTTTGACCGAACGGCTCTTCCACCTCGCGGCGGTGCTGCAGAATGCGAATGTCGGTTCCGGCTTTGTGAGCCGACTGGCCAATGCCGCTCAACACGGCCAACACCTGAGCGTCCACTTTGCGAGAGTAGGTCTGTCCGGTCACCGGGTAGGTCGAGTCGAAGCCCATTTTCTCGGCGACCAATTGGTCCAAACGGCGCACCTTCTCGTGGTCGCCGTCGAACAAAGACAGAAACGAAGCCTGGGTGCCCGTCGTGCCCTTGGCTCCGCGAAACCGAAGTGTCTGCAACCGGTGTTCGACCTCTGCCAAGTCCAGCACCAGGTCGTAGCACCACAACGTGGCCCTCTTGCCAACCGTCGTCGGCTGGGCCGGCTGAAGGTGCGTGAAAGCCAGGCACGGCAGGTCGCGCCACTTCTCGGCAAACCGAGCCAGCGAGTCGATGACCTGGACCAGCCGCCGGCGGACCAACTGCAAACTTTCGCGAATCTGAATCAGTTCCGTGTTGTCCGTCACGAAGCAGCTGGTCGCGCCCAGGTGAATGATTCCCCGCGCCTTCGGGCATTGGTCGCCGAACGTGTGGACGTGGGCCATGACGTCGTGACGAAACTGCCGTTCGTACTCAGCCGCCTTCTGAAAATCGACGTCGTCGACGGCCGCCCGCATTTCGGCAATTTGTTCTTCGGTGATTGGTAGCCCCAGCTCGCGCTGAGCCTCCGCCAACGCGACCCACAAACGTCGCCACGTGGAATGCTTCTTCTGCGGCGACCAAATCGTGGCCATTTCACGCGACGCGTAGCGCGTGACAAGCGGGTTGTCGTAGGTCTGGAAATTAGACACCGAATGCCTCCTCGGAAGCGTCGTCTGCGAAGCACCAACCGACAAAACGGAACCGACAACTCAGACTGAAACGACCGGTCCGCGGAGCGACTGCTTGCGTGGCACTGCGGACTGCGTTGAGCTGCCTGCTGGCGGCGTGGCTGGTCGTTCCCCTTCACGACTTGGCCCGCGTGCCGGCGCCGCGCGTCGCATTCTAGGAAGGTCGGCACC